>VYDB01000088.1 GCA_009843635.1 Gammaproteobacteria bacterium | reverse complement strand
GAGCGCCCGCAAAACCCCGCCCCTAAAGACTCTCAGAACAGCGCAAGTGCCTCACCTACACTCGGTGGCGAGATGAGCATCCGTCTCGATTCTCCGGCAGTAGGTGAGCATACGGAGCGCTTCTGTTCGCGAGATCCCAGTTCTTTAACCTTCGATCATCAGGGAGACAGCCATGAAAATCTCGATCAGCGCGCACTACTCGCGTGGCAACGTTGCGGAGCAGGCCGATGAGCTGAGGGAGCTCGAAAAAGCCGGTGCCGACACCATCTGGGTGGCGGAGTCCTACTCGTTTGATTCGATCAGCGCCTTGGGCTACCTGGCTGCGGTAACGGAAAGAGCCACCCTCGCATCGGGCATCGTCAACATCTACAGCCGCACGCCGGCGCTTCTGGCCATGTCTGCCGCGGGCATCGATGCGGTCTCGAAGGGCCGCTTCATGCTCGGGCTTGGTGCTTCCGGCCCACAGGTCGTGGAAGGGTTTCATGGCGTTCCCTACGACGCGCCGTTGACGCGCATGCGGGAGGTCATGGACATATGCCGCGCGGTATGGAAGCGGGAGGACAAGCTCACCTACCCAGGGAAGAAATACAGGCTACCGCTCCCCGCCGACCAAGGCACTGGTCTCGGCAAACCGTTGAAGATCATCAATCGTCCGGTGCGAGATGTCATTCCCATCGCCTTGGCAACGCTCGGCGCGAAGAGCGTTGAGATGACGGCGGAGAAGGCCGAAGCCTGGCTCCCCGCCTTCTTCAATCCCCAGCATGCCGAGAAGGTGTGGGGCAACGCGCTGAAGGCGGGACTGAAGAAGCGGGATCCGGAACTGCCGGCGTTGGAGGTGTTCGCGGGCGGCGCCGTCGGCATTGGTGAAGGCCTGGAGGCTCACCGGGACCTGGCTCGACCGGCTACGGCGCTCTACGTGGGCGGCATGGGGGCCAAGGACAAGAACTTCTACAACCAGATCTTTCGCCAGTACGGCTACGAGGAAGAAGCGGAGACGATTCAGGAGCTGTACCTTTCCGGGCGCAAATCCGAAGCTGAAGCCCAAGTCCCACAGCGCTACTTGGACGAGACCTCTCTCATCGGCCCGGAAGGGTATGTGCGGGATCAGATCCAGGCCTACCGAGAGGCGGGCGTCACCTGCCTGTCCGCTTCATTCATGGGCACGACGACTGCGGAACGGGTGCGGCAGTGTGACGAACTCCGAAACCTGCTGGAGAAGATTTGACAGGCACCCTGACTCGGAGTGTGAGTTACGCTGACCGTGCGGCATCGATGGCGGCGCGGAATCGAGCCAGGCCCTCTTCCAGCAGCGAGCGCGGGCAGCCGAAGTTGAAGCGCACGAAGCCGGGCCCGCCGAAGGCGGCGCCGTCGGAAAGGCCGAGCCCGAAGCGTTCGAAGTGCGCATCGGGGTCGGCCAAGCCAAGGTCGCGCACGTCCGCCCAGGCGAGGTAGGTGCCTTCGACGGGCGTCATGCGCTGGCCGGCCACCGCCAGCACCCGTTCATGGTTGCCGCGCAAATAGGCGAGCAAGCGGTCGAGCCAGCCGCTTTGGTCGTTGAAGACCGCTTCGGAGGCGGTGTAGGCCAAGGGTCCAATCAAGGGCGTCAAGCCGCGGCGGGCCTTGTTGAAGCGCCGCCTTAAGCCCGCATCGGGGATCACCGCCACCGCGCAGGACAGGCCCGGCACGTTGTACGCCTTGGTGGCGGCGTAGAGCGAGATGCTGCGCGCAGCGATCTCGGGGTCGAGGCTGGCGATGGGCCGGTGGACGGCTTGTTGGTCGAGCAGAATGGGGCAGTGAATTTCGTCGGAGCAGATGACCAAGCCGCGCCGCGCCGCGAAAGCCGACAGTTCCTGCAGTTCGGCTTGGTCATAGACCCTGCCGGTGGGGTTTTGCGGATTGGCGATCATCAGGATGCGGGTGTCGGCATCGGTCGCGGCCTCAAGGGCGTCGATGTCCATCACCCAGCGGTCTCCGTGACGCGCCATGGGCACCTCAATGGCGCGCTGGCCCGCGTTGGCGGGCACGGAGCGGAAGGGGTAGTACACCGGGGTGGGAATGAGCACCCCGCCATCGGGCTGCGCAGTGGCCATGGCGGCGAGATTGAGGCCGGTGACCACGCCGGGGATCCATACCAGCCACTCCTCGGGCACCTGCCATTGGTAGTTTCGCTCGAGCCAGCCCTGGAAGGCGGTGACCAAGCCATCGGGGACGCGCGTGTAGCCGAAGACCGGGTGCTCAAGCCGGGCGCGGAGTGCGTCGAGCAGGAAGCCTGGCGCCTCGAAATCCATGTCGGCCACCCAGAACGGCAGCACGTCCCGGCCTTGGTACTTGTCCCACTTGGCGCTGCCGGTGCCGCTGCGGTCGATGCGGCGATCGAATTCGGTCATTCCTAGCCCGTCCCTTCCCAATTGCCGTACAATGCTCTCCAATCTCATTCACGAGGTAAAGGCACGACAATGGCTGATGCAACCACCGACCCGGTGCTGGCCACCATCCAGCAGCAGATTGAGGAAAATCCCATCATCCTCTACATGAAGGGATCGCCGGGTGCGCCCCAGTGCGGGTTTTCGGCGCAGACCGTGCAGTGCCTGATTGCCTGCGGCGAGCGTTTCGCTTACGTGGACATCCTGAGCAATCCGGAAATCCGCGCCACCCTGCCGGGCTACGCCGACTGGCCCACCTTCCCGCAGCTCTACGTCAAGGGCGAGCTGATTGGCGGCTGCGACATCGTCACCGAGATGTTCGAGAGCGGCGAACTGGAACCGTTGATCAAGGAAGCCACTGCCTAGGAACTGTCGGCGTTCAACCAGGCGGCTCGCTCGCCGAGTGCGTCGCCCCAACCATTGACGATCTCGCAAAACAGCATGGCGCATCGCTCGGCGTCGTACAGGGCGCCGTGCGCTTGGTCCTTGTCGTAATCGATGCCAGCCCGGACGCAGGCCTCGCGCAGCACGGTGTGGCCGTACGCCACTGCGCCGAGGGCGGCGGTGTCGATGGTGCTGAACGGATGGAAGGGGTTGCGCTTGACGCCCGCCCGCCGAGCGGCGCTGTGCACGAAGCCGGCATCGAAGGCCGCGTTATGGCCCACCAGAATGCCGCGATGGCAACCGTGGCCCTTGATGTTCGTACGGGCCATCTTGAACAGTTGCTTGATGGCTTCAGTTTCCGGGATCGCCCGGCGCGCCGGGTCGTTCAGGTCGATCCCGGTCACGCGCAGGGAGTCGGGATTGATCAGCGCCTCCGGGAACGGCCGCACCGGCCACCGGTGGCGGCCGTCGATCACCAAGTGGCCGTCGTCGAACCGCAGCGTTAGGGCCGCGATTTCCAACAGGCCGTGGCGCTCGGGGTCGAAACCGCTGGTTTCCACGTCCACCACCACCGGCAGGAAGCCGCGAAACCGTGTGGCCATGCTCACTTCTTTCATGGCCTGACCTAAACAGGTTGCCGCCGATAACACAAGCGGCCAGCCCATCGGCATGCTGATGTTGCAGGGGAGGGTGTCGAGTCTGCAGCCGACCGGTGGCACTCGATCACGGCTTTTTCGCTACAGGTCAGCTAGAGATTGCGCTTAGTAAAGTGGCCACCTTCCACTTTTATGCGCATAAAAGTGGGGAAGAGTTACACTTTTATGCGCATAAAAATGTAAACCCATGCACTTCTTCGACTTTGGTGTTTCCTCAATGGGCATTTGAAGGCCCGGGGTATCGCTGAGCCTAGCGGTTCTGCCTGAGAATGCGGGCACCCCGGAGCGAGGGCGTCCCGCCCTCGATTCTCAACCCTAGGTAGCCAGCCACTCGCCGCCTTGGGTATTATGCGCGGCCTTTTCCAAACGGGCGCTCGCCGCACCGCAGATGACAAACAAGACCATTGGAAAGATCGTGCTGGCCTATTCCGGGGGGTTGGACACCTCGGTCATCTGCCGCTGGCTGCAGGAAACCTACGACGCCGAGGTGGTGACCTTCACCGCCGACATCGGCCAAGGCGAGGAGGTGGAGCCAGCCCGCGCCAAGGCCGAGGCCATGGGGGTGCGGGAAATCTACATCGAGGACCTGAAGGCGACGTTCGTCCGCGACTACGTCTTTCCCATGTTCCGTGCCAACACCCTCTACGAGGGGGAGTACCTGCTCGGCACCAGCATCGCCCGCCCGTTGATCGCCCGGCGGCTGGTGGAGATCGCCGAAGAGACCGGCGCGGACGCCATCGCCCACGGCGCCACGGGCAAGGGCAACGACCAGGTGCGCTTCGAGCTGGGCGCCTACGCCTTGAACCCGGATATCCAGGTGATCGCGCCTTGGCGGGAATGGGACTTGAACTCCCGGGAGGCGCTAATGGCGTTCTGCGAGCGGCATCAGATTCCCGTGGACTACCAACGCGGCGAGAAGTCGCCTTACTCCATGGACGCCAACCTGCTGCACATCTCCTACGAAGGCGGCGGGCTGGAGGACCCTTGGAACGCCCCCGACGACGCCATGTGGCGCTGGACCGTCGCCCCGGAGGATGCCCCCGACACGCCGGCGGTGATCGAGCTGAGCTTTTTCGAGGGTAATCCGATCGTGCTGGATGAAGAGTTTCTGCTCCCGGCGGCACTGCTGGAGCGCCTCAACGCCATCGGCGGCGCCCACGGCATCGGGCGTGACGACATCGTGGAGAACCGGGCGGTGGGCATGAAGTCTCGCGGCTGCTACGAAACCCCCGGCGGCACCATTCTGCTCAAGGCGCGCCGCGCCATGGAATCGCTCACCCTCGACCGCGAAGTGGCGCACTTGAAGGACGAACTCATGCCGCGCTACGCCAGCCTCATCTACAACGGCTACTGGTGGTCCCCGGAGCGCAAGGTGCTGCAGGCGCTGTTCGACGCCTCCCAGGAACCGGTCAGCGGCACGGTCCGCCTAAAGCTCTACAAGGGCACCGTCTCCGTTCTTGGCCGCCGCTCCGCTGAAAGCCTCTATGACGAGGACGTGGTGACTTTCGAGGATGATCGCGGCGCCTACAGCCAAGCGGACGCGGAGGGCTTCATCCGCCTCAACGCCCTGCGCCTGCGGCTGGCGGCTAAGCTGGGGCGGGATCTGACGAACTGAGGATTAATGCAACAGGCCGTGCGGACCTCGCTCTCGTCTGAGCAGATAACCTCCGCTATGTCATCGGCTGCCGGAGCAGTTCGAGCAGCTCCTCTGCGTTGAGCCGTGCTGGCGCGTCGGCGTCCTGCAGCAGGCGGTCGGCCAAGTCCTTCTTGTGCCGGTGCAGTTCGACGATCTGGTCTTCGATGGTGCCCTTGGCCACCAAGCGGTAGATGGTCACCGGGCGGATCTGGCCGATGCGGTGGGCGCGATCCGAGGCCTGGTCCTCCACCGCCGGGTTCCACCAAGGGTCCATGTGGATGACGTAGTCGGCGGCGGTGAGGTTTAAGCCCGTGCCGCCGGCCTTCAAGGAGATGAGGAACAGGTCGCCTTCGCCGGCTTGAAACGCCGCTACGCGCTCAGCGCGGGTCTTGGCGGGGGTGCTGCCGTCGAGGTACTGGTAGGGGATGCCCGCTTCGCGCACGGCTTCCTCGAGGAGTTTCAAGTGGGTGACGAATTGGGAGAAAACCAGCACCTTGTGGCGGTTCTCGCGCAGTTCATCGATCATCTGCTGGAACATCCTGAGCTTGGAACTATCCGGCGCGCCCGCCTCGCGCACCAACTTCGGGTTGCAGCAGGCCAGGCGCAGACGGGTGAGGTGGGCCAGCACCTCCAGGCGGCGCGCCCCTTCACCTTGGCCGCCGCTCGGCGCGGCCTGCAGATCCTCCACGGCCCGTTGCCGCAGCGCCTCGTACAGGGCCGCCTCCTTGGGCGACATCTCCACGTGCAGTGTGATCTCGGTGCGTTCCGGCAGGTCGTCGAGCACGTCGGCCTTCAGGCGGCGCAGCATGAAGGGTGCGATCAGGCGCCGCAGTCGGCTGCGGGCGTCGGCGTTGCCATTGCGTTCGATGGGCGCTGCGAAGTGGCGGCGGTAGTGTTCCAAGGAACCGAGCAGGCCCGGGTTGATGAAGCTGAACAGCGAGTGCAGGTCGATCAGGTTGTTCTGAATCGGGGTGCCGGTGGTGATCAGGCGGAATTCTGCTGGCAGGAGTCGCGCCGCCTTGGCCCGCTTCGTGGCCGGGTTCTTGATGGCTTGGGCCTCGTCGAGGACGGCGCTGCGCCAAGGCACTTCGGCCAGCTTCCCGATGTCGTTCTGCAGCAGGCCGTAGCTGGTCACCACTAGGTCAAATGGCCCGAGGCCGTCCAGTTGTCCGTCGCGCGACGAGGCCGTGCCACCGTAGAGGGCCACGTTCAAGGTGGGCGCGAAACGGTTTGCCTCATCGATCCAGTTGGCTACCACCGAGGTCGGCGCCACCACCAGCGCCGGGCCGTCCGGAGCCCGGTTCAGCAGCAGGGCCAAGGTCTGCACCGTCTTTCCCAAGCCCATGTCGTCGGCTAGGCAAGCGCCCGCGCCCCATTGGCTGAGGCGCGCCAGCCACTCGTAGCCTTCCCGCTGGTAGGGGCGAAGGTCCGCTTGCAGGGTGCTGGGCAGGGCAGGATCGAACGCTTGGGCTTCGTCGAGCCGGCGGCGTTGCTCGCGCCAGGCCGCGTCGGAGTTCACTTGGGCGTCGGCGATGAGCTCGTCCAAGGCCAGCGTTGCCAACGGATGCATGCGCAACGCATCGCCCGCAGCGGGTGACGAGAGGCTGCGCAGGTCCTCAAGCTGGCGGCGGAAGGCGCTGCTGAGCGCCAGGAAGCCGTCTTCGCCCATCTTCAGGAACCGGGAGCCGGGGTTTTCGTCAAGCAGCGCGAAGATTTGGCGTAAGGATAGGGCTTCGCGTTCGTCGAAGCGCACTTCACCGGACGCCGAGAACCAGTCCGCAGCCCGTTTGATCGATAAGTTGAGGGCGGCGCTGCCGGCCCGGGCGATGATCTTGAACGGCTCGCCCTTGGGCCAGAGGCAACGGGCGCCGGCGGCGCTGAGCTGTTCCAGCAGGGCTAGGCAGTCCTCGGGCTCGGCCAGCGCCAAGCGCCAGTCGCCGAATTGTCCGGCGTCGATGCCGCGCAGCATGGGGCAGGCATCGATCAGCCGTTGGGCCGCTGCGCGCTCCGCCGCCAGGTCGCGCTGCGCCTGCACGGTCGCGTTGTCCTGAACCGCAAACACCGTGGTGCCACCCACCCCGGGTGTGAGGTAGATGGCCGATTCAGCCACCGGCTCCACCAACATATCCACCGTCAAGCCGTCGCCATTGGGTTCCAGCCGCAGCCAAGCGCCCGGATCGGCTTCGACTTGCGGTGCGCTGGCATCCTCCCCGCCGGCGCTCTGCACCCGCAGGTCACCGGCCAGGGCGGAAACGGCCTCGAAGAACCGGGCGCGGGCGCCGGTGGGCAAGCTCAGGCCTTCGGGTGGGATGATGCCTTGCAGTTGCCGGTGGCTGTCGGAGAACTTCCACACCTCGTAGCGAGTGGGGCTCAGCATTTGGCCCAGATAGCCGGTTTCCGCATCTTCGATGTGGGGCCGCATGCGCACCCGCGCGCCACCGTCCGCAGCCTCGTCGATGATCAGCTCGGGCTCCCGGCACATGACTTGGACCGGCACCGAGTCCCGCACCAAGTGCGGATGGCCAGCCAAGGCGTGCAAGGTGCCCCAGCCGATTTCGTATTCCGTCCGGGCCCAGTAGTCGCCGGGTTCAAAGGCCTCGATGGCCGCGTGGTCCTGTTCCGTTAGGCAGTCGATATCGTCGGCCGAATGGCGCAGCCGCCAAAGCGGCACCACCCGGCCCTTAGACCAGTTGCCAGCCTTGCCGAGCCGCTGCTCGCGAGGCACGATCGTCGGTGGGCCGCCGTCATCTTGGCCTTCTAGGCTCCAAACCAGGCGACGCCGCTGTCCGCTGGCGGCGCCCCCCGCCTCGCGCGCCTTGGCCGCCAAATCCTCCAAGGCCTTCAGGGAGTACTCCCAGGCCGGCAGGGGCTCCCCCGCCGTGCAGAGGCTGACCGTCCCCATTTGCCGGTGCAGCGCATCGCTTTGCCGGCCCGCCCGCTCCGCTGCGGCGTCACCGAAATCCTCGGGCTGGCGGTGGGTAGCGGCGCAGCACTCTGCCTCAACCCATAGGTAGCCGTTGGCGGCGGCTTGGTCAGCCAAGGTCAAGAGGGCTTCAGGGTCGCGGCTGAAAAGTGCCCCATCGCGGCGCCAAGTGTCGCTTAGGGCGATGCAGAGCCGGTTGATGGCGAGCCGGCCGTCCCAGCCGATGTGCCCGCCGTGCTTGCGCAGCCGCGATGCCCTGGCGGCCAGGACGAGGGTGCGGAGATTTTGGTGCTCGCTCAGCGATTCGCCGATGCGCAGCAGCCGGTCGAGCTCTCCCCGAGGTGCCAGGTCATTGCTGCGCACCCAAGCCAACAGGGCCAGCGGGAAGGCGCGGTGCGGCGGGAACAGGTTGCGCTTGCGGGTGCCGACCCGCTCGGCGGCCAGCGCCGCTTCAATCCCGCGGCTGGCGGCTTCGTCGTCGCCGCGCAATGTCGCGACCAAGGCGTGGACGCTGGGCTGCGCCGTGCTGGCGGGCTTGCGCTGCAAGGCGGCGCTGGGCAATTCATCGAACAGGGCGCAGGCGTCGTCCAACTGGCCCTTCAGGATGTGGATGAAGGCCAACTCGGCAGCATGCTGGGCCAGATCGGCGGTCAGGGCGTGGCAGGCGGCCAGCGCGGCTTCCGGGGCATGCAGGCTGTCGATGATTCCGCCTAGGGCACCGGCGATGGCTTGCTCGCGATGCTGGGTTGGAATGCGCTCCAGCAGGGGGATGCCGAAGGGGTGGCCGAGGAAGCCCCAGTGGCGGGAGTGATCGATTTCCAGTTCATCGATCCACTGCAGTTGACCCGCACCCACGCACCAGCGCAATTGGGTTTGCTTCCAAGTCGCTATGCTGGCGTACACATACTGCCGCGGCCGTTCGAAATGCTGCGCCAGCGGCAGCAGGTGGCCGCTCTGTTGGGCGGCTAGGGTGAACTCCAGGCAGCGGTCGGCGCAGGCGACCACGTCGTGCCCCCTAGTTCGAACCACCAAGCCAGCGTCGAGCAACTCCCGGTTGGCCCGGCGCACGGTTTCCACGCCGGCCCAACGGCCCTTAAGCTGAACTTGCGCCCGTCGCAGCAGCGAGGCGACGAGATGCTTGGACATCTCGAAGGGATAGGCGACGCCGTACACCTGAGCCGCCAATTGGGCTTCGGGCGACAGCTCGGAGTAGTCTTTGGTGGGCTGGAATTCGGACAGCACGGTGGTAGCAGTTTACCTTGGCTGCGGAATTGCAGGCCATAAGAGCGCTCTTTGAAGTGCGGCTACTCCCGCTAGTCCTCCACCTTCTCCTTGAACTCGCATAGATCCTCGATGACGCAGGCTCCGCACCTTGGCTTGCGGGCGGTGCAGACGTAGCGGCCGTGCAGGATTAGCCAGTGGTGGGCGTCCTTGAGGTAGGGCTTTGGAATCCAGCGCACCAGCCTGTCCTCCACTTGGCGCACGTTCTTGCCGGGCGCGATGCGGGTGCGGTTGGCGACGCGGAAGATGTGGGTGTCCACCGCCATGGTCGGTTGGCCGAAGGCGGTGTTGAGCACCACGTTGGCGGTCTTGCGGCCCACGCCGGGGAACGCTTCCAAGGCGGCCCGATCGGCGGGCACTTCGCCGCCGTGGCGCTCGATGAGCAAGTTGCACGTCTTGATGACGTTCTCGGCCTTGGTGTTGAACAGCCCAATGCGCTTGATGTAGCCCTTGAGCCGTTCGACGCCGAGGGCCGCGAGGGCGGTTGGGGTGTTGGCCACCTTGAATAGGGGGCCGGTCGCCTGATTGACGCTTACGTCCGTGGCTTGGGCGGACAGCATCACGGCGATCAACAACTCGAAGGCCGTGCCGTAGCGAAGCTCCGTGGTCGGTTCCGGGTTTTCAGCTTTCAGCCTCTCGAATATCTGGGTTCGTTTTTCCGTGTTCATCGAAGTCCGTTCTAAGTGATGGTTTAGGTGATAGGCGGTTGCGCAGGCCATTGCCGAGCCCGAGCAGCAGGCCCGCGATCAGGAAGGCGCCAGGCGGCAGCAGGGCCATCAGGAAGGGTGCGCTGTCGAAGCCGAGATTGATGCGCCAAGCCGCGGCCCCGGGGCCGAACAGGTGCTCCATCCCCGCCAGCAGGGTGCCTTGACCGAGGGCTTCGCGAACGCCGCCCAGGCCGATCAGGGCGATGGCGAAGCCCGCGGCAGTGCCCAGCGCATCAAGACAGGCACGCCACGGCGGCTGGCGGCTGGCGAAGGCCTCAATCCGGCCGAGAATCATGCAGTTGGAGACGATGATCTGCACGAACAGCGCCACGCGCAGGTAGAGCTCGAAGGCGTAGGCCTCAAGCAACAGGACGCTCAAGGTGGTGAAGGTGGCGATCACCAGCACGAAGCAGGGCAGCCGGACCCGATTCGGAATCCAGGCGCGCAACGTGGAGATGGCCAGGGCCGAGCCGACCATCACGAAACCGCTGGCCAAGGCCAAGCCGGTCGCGTTGACCAAGCTGTTGCTGACCGCCAAGAGGGGGCATAGGCCGAGCAGTTGAATCCAAGCGGGATTGCGCCGGATGGCAGCGTCGGTGAAGGTGCCGCCGCTCACGGTGCGGCCTCGGGTTCGAGCATTCGCTGAACGCCGCGCTTCACCGCTTCGCTGGTGATGGTGGCGCCGCTGACGGCATCCACTTCAAGTGGCGGGGTGGTGGCGAAGCGGCGCATCCAAGGGCTCTTGTCCACGTCGATGAAGTCGCCGAGGCCTGGGGTCTCCCGGTGTTCAGCCACGCGTGCGCCCAAGAGCTGCCCACCGTTGCCGAAGGCGGCCAGCAAATGGATGTCCCCCGCATAGCCTTGGACTCGGGATCGCTTCAGCCAGACGTCCCCCGGCAAATCGACCTGATCGTCCTGCCACACGAGGCCGGTGGGGTCGAACTGGCCGCCAACCAACTGATACGCGAGTTGCCAGACGTGGCGTGACCTGTTGGCCTCGATGGTCGGTGCAGTCAAGGCGTGGATGCCCGCCAGCAACAGGCCGCAGCAGAGGCCGATGGCACCGATGCTAAGCAGCGGACGCAGCTTCTTCACTGTGACTTCCTTAAGGACTGACCGCCAAATCCTTGTCGAAAGGCCCGGTCGATGAGCGGCGTTGCGGCGTTGGTGATCAGCACTGCAAAGGCGATGCCGTCCGGATAGCCGCCCCAGGCGCGGATGACGAAGGTGATGGCTGCCGTGATGGTGCCGAACAGCCACTGTCCGGGCTGGCTGCCTGGGTGGGTCACGGGATCGGTGATGACGAAGAAGGCTGCCAGCAGGATGCCGCCCGACAGCAGGTGGAACAACGGCGGTCCGGCGCTCGATGAGCTGCCGCCGTCATTGAAGATCAAGGCCAGGGCGCCCAAGGTGATGATAAAGGCCGTGACCACCCGCCACGCGATCAGGCCGCGCAGCATGAGCCAAAGGCCGCCGGCGGCGAAGGCTAGGTTGGCCCACTCCCAAGCCCGGCCGCCGAAGTGGCCGAACGCGGGGTTCTGGCGGAAGGCCTCGGCCACGGTCAGGCCGTCCCGGTACTTGAGCGCCGTCAGCGCCGTCGCGCCGGTGTGTCCATCAACCAATGGTGGCCAAGTACCCATGGCCAGCGGATAGGAGACCAGCGCGATGGCGTAGCCGGCCATCGCCGGGTTGAAGATGTTGTGGCCCAGCCCGCCGTAGAGTTGCCGGGCCAGCAAGACCGCGCCGCCGGCAGCGACGGCGACCGCATGCCAGGCGGCGGCGGGCGGCAGGGTCAATGCCAGGATCAGAGCCGTCAGGGTCACTGAACCGTCGGCCAAGTTGGCGGGCCGTCCCCGGGCCTTGGCCGCTGCCCAGTCGAGCGCGCAGGCCAGCGGCCAGGCGATGGCGATGTTGCGCAGATAACCGCTGCCGAAATGGACGCTGAGCACCGCGAAGCCAGGCAGCAGGGCGGCGCTGACCGACCACATGATGCGGCCCGTGCTGCTCACCATTGGCGGCCGCTTCCAGCGGCCAGGCGCTGTGCCCGGCGGGCATCGGCATCGGTTTCATCCGCTTTCAAGCGGGCGTTGCGGGCGTCGAAACGCGCCTTGGCGGCAGTGGCTTGGGCTTGGCGGTCGGCCCGGACCCGCCGCTCATCCTTGGCGACGCGGAACAGATGCGCCAAGGGAATGCCGCTCGGACAGGCGCGGTCACAGAGGCGGCATTCGATGCAGCGATCCAGACCGGTCTCTGCGGCACTGTTCAGGCGCCCTCCCCGGATCAGCCGCAGCAGATGCTGTGGCGCCAAGGATTCGGGGCACTGGGGCTCGCAGCGATTGCAGCCGATGCAAGGGGCGTCCGTTGCTGGTGGTGGGCTGCTTAGACCGAGCGGCTGGAGTGCTTCGGTGCCAACGCGCCGTTCCTTGGGTGCCAGCGCAACAGAGGTGTCTGCCAAAGCAATGGGCATCGCAACCAGCTCGATGCAATCCACTGGGCAGGCGGGAAGGCAGAGTTCGCAGCCGGTGCACTGGTCTTCGACGACCGTGTGCATGAAGCCGGCCGCACCGACGATGGCATCCACCGGGCACGCGCCCAAGC
The DNA here is from genome assembly GCA_009843635.1 of Gammaproteobacteria bacterium. Taxonomy (GTDB): domain Bacteria; phylum Pseudomonadota; class Gammaproteobacteria; order Pseudomonadales; family Azotimanducaceae; genus Azophilus. The sequence goes on along the minus strand of VYDB01000088.1, from coordinate 64,263 downwards.
ACAGGGCGCAGCCGATGCACTCTGGCTCCCGAATGCGGGCGACGGCCGGCTGCGGCTCCGTGGGTGCGGCGCCGTCGTCCCGGCCCAGCAAGGCTTTGAGCGCTGCGAAGGTGTCTTGGCCGCCGGGCGGACAGAGGTCCATGGGAGCACCCTTGGCCAGCGCCTCGGCGTAGGGGCGGCAGCCGGGATGCCCGCACTGCCCGCACTGGGTTTGCGGCAGCAGCGCGTCGATGGCATCGATCAGGCCGTCGTCGTTGGCCGGCAGCCGGGAATGCGCCCAAGTCAAGGCGAGGCCCGCGATCAGGGTCAGGCCGGCCAGCGACCCGGCAGCGATGAGGATGGCGGTCAATCGAGTCCCACGAAGCCGAGGAAGCCGAGGCTCATCAGGCCCGCCGTCACCAGGGCGATAGGGGCTCCGGCAAAGGCCTGGGGCAGGTCGGCGCCTTCCAGGCGCTCGCGGATGGCGCTGAACATCATCATCACCAGGCTGAATCCGGCGGCTGCGCCGATGGCGAAAACGATGGTGCCGGGCAGGGACAGGCCTTCGCCGGCCACCAGCAGCGCCACGCCGAGCACAGCGCAGTTGGTAGTGATGAGCGGTAGATAGAGGCCGAGGCTCTGATGCAGCAGCGGACTGGCGGAGCGCAGGTAGAGTTCGGTGAACTGCACCACGCTGGCGATCACCACGATGAAGACGATGATGCGCAGCCACTCCAAGCCTAGGGGCACCAGCAGGGCATGGTGGATGAGGTGGCAGGCAATCGCCGCCAAGGTCAGCACGAAGGTGGTGGCCAAGCCCATCGCCAGCGCCGGGGCGAAGCTCTTGGTCACGCCCATGAACGGGCACAGCCCCAAGAACTGCGCCAGCACGAAGTTGTTGACCAACAGGGCGCCGACGAGGATCAGGGCGAGGTCAGCCACTGTGATGGCCTACTTGACGTCCATCCCCGGTTTGGCGCCGGCGTCGGGGCTGAGCAGGAAGATGTCCTTGCCGCCGGGGCCAGCGGCCAGAATCATGCCCTCCGAGGTGCCGAAGCGCATCTTGCGCGGCGCCAAGTTGGCGACCACGACCACCAGCCGGTCGATGAGGCTGGCTGGATCGTAGGCCGACTTGATGCCCGCCATCACCTGCCGGTGGCCATCGCCCAGATCCAGTTGCAGGCGCAGCAGCTTGTCGGCTTCCGGCACCGCCTCGGCTTCGGCGATGCGCGCCACCTTGAGCTGCACCTTGGCGAAGTCTTCGATGGCGATGAGTGCCTGCCCTTCGTCCTCGCCGTTGGCCGCCTCGGCGGAAACCGCTTCCGGCTGCGCCTTGGAGGCCTCAATGAGGCGATCGACCTGCTTCTTCTCCATGCGGGTCAGCAGCGCTTGGTAGGCATTGATGCGCTTGCCGAGCAACGGTTGATCAATGTCGGACCAGCGCAACGGACCCACGTTAAGGAACGTGGAAACCGCATTCGACAGGGCGGGCAGGATCGGCGTCAGGTAGATGGCGAGGATTCGGAACAGGTTGATTCCTAAGCTGCAGACCGCTTGCACCTCCGCTTGGGTGCCTTCCTGCTTGACCAGTTTCCAAGGTTCGCGCTCGGCGATGTATTGGTTGGCGAGGTCGGCCAAGGCGCTGATCTCCCGCACCGCCCTTGAAACCTGTCCTGCCTCGTAGCGTTCGGCGATGGATTCGGAGGCCTCGACAAACCGGCTCCACAATGCCTCGTCGGCCAGCTCGGGGGCCAGTTCGCCGCCGAAGTTGCGGGTGATGAACCCGGCGCAGCGGCTGGCGATGTTGACCACCTTGCCCACTAGGTCGGTGTTCACCCGCTGCACGAAGTCCTCGAAGTTGAGATCGTAGTCGTCAACCGTGCCGTTGAGCTTGGTGGCGAAGTAGTAGCGCAGACATTCCGGGTTCAGGTGCTCAAGGTAGGTGGAGGCCTTGATCAAGGTGCCCTTGGACTTGGACATCTTGGCCCCTTCCACGGTGAGGAAGCCGTGGGTGTGGACTCGGGTCGGCTTGCGGAAGCCGGCCCCTTCAAGCACCGCCGGCCAGAACAGGGTGTGGAAATTGATGATGTCCTTGCCGATGAAATGATGCAGTTCGGTGTCGGCGTCGGCATTCCAGAAGGCGTCGAAGTCCAGGTCGCTGCGGCTGTCGGCCAAGTGCTTGAAGCTGGCCATGTAGCCGACTGGCGCATCCATCCAGACGTAGAAGTACTTGTCCGTGGTGCCCGGAATGAGGAAGCCGAAGTAGGGGGCGTCCCGGGAGATGTCCCAGGGCTTGAGGCCGTCGTCCAGCCATTCGGCGAGCTTGTTGGCCACTTCCGGCTGCACCGCGCCGCCGCGCGTCCAGCCCTTGAGCATGTCGCTGAATTGCGGCAGATCGAAAAAATAGTGCTCGGACTGCCGCACCTGCGGCTCTGCCCCGGAAACCAGCGACCGGGGCCGGCCCAGCTCGGTAGCATCGTAGGTGGCCCCGCAGGCGTCGCAGTTGTCGCCGTATTGGTCCGCCGCCCCGCACCGCGGGCAGTCGCCCTTGACGAAGCGGTCGGCCAGGAACAGGCCGCGCTCCGGGTCGTAGAGCTGGGCCACGTCCCGGGTGAAGATGCTGCCCCGCTCGTGCAGCCGGTTGAAGATCAGTTCCGAGAGCGCGCGGTTCTCCTCGGAATGGGTGGAGTGGTAGTTGTCGTACTCGATGCCGAAGCCGGTCAGGTCCTGCACGTGCTCCTGGCGCACGCCTTCAATGAGGTCCTCAGGGGACACGCCGGCCTGCTCGGCACGCAGCATGGTGCCAGTGCCGTGGGTGTCGTCGGCGCAGACGTAGAGGCACTCGTGGCCGCGCAGCTTCTGGAAGCGCACCCAGATGTCGGTCTGGATGTGCTCCAGCAGGTGGCCCAAATGGATGGGGCCATTGATGTAGGGCAGGGCGCTGGTGACCAGGATGCGGCGTTTCATCGGCAGCGGTGCGGTGAAGGGCGGTGGCGAACTATACCGTAAGCCCGCTGGCCCTGTCCGGGATATAATGCGCCGCCCTCCAGGAGCGTCCACGCACTGCCTGTTGACCAATGAGAATTGAGCAATTCAAAGACCCCTACCTGAACCGGACCTGGGGGGAACTGGGCGTTCGCGCACTGTCCAGCGGACAGCGCGTTGCCGCCACCTTAGGCTATCCGGCAGCGGGCTTGGCCGCGTCTCTGTCTGGCGATCTGGCCCGCTTTCTGGGTGCGCCGAGCATCGACTTGGACTTGAACTTCAAGGCCCCCGCGGGCCGCGGCTTCGGCCAGGTGAAGCACCTCATTGCCGTCGCCTCCGGCAAGGGCGGGGTGGGGAAATCCACCACAGCGGTCAACCTGGCCTTGGCCTTGGAGCGGGAAGGCGCTGCCGTGGGCTTGCTGGACGCCGACATCTACGGGCCGAGCCAAGGCATGATGCTGGGCGTGGCCTCGGGAAAGCGCCCGGAGGTGAAGGATGAGAAGTTCTTCGTGCCCATCAAGGCATGGGGCTTGAAGGCCATGTCCATGAGCTTTCTCGTGGACGAAAACACCCCCATGGTCTGGCGCGGGCCGATGGCGACCGGCGCCTTGCAGCAGCTCCTGGGGCAGACGGATTGGGGGGCGCTGGACTATCTGGTTGTCGATATGCCGCCAGGCACCGGCGACATTCAACTCACCCTGTCGCAAAAGGCCCCGGTCAGCGGCGCGGTGATCGTTACCACGCCTCAGGACATTGCCCTGCTCGATGCCCGCAAGGGGATCGAGATGTTCCGCAAGGTCGATATCCCGGTGCTGGGAGTGGTGGAGAACATGAGCTTTTTCACCTGCCCCGAGTGCGGGGCGAAGAGCGAGGTGTTCGGCGGCGGCGGCGGCGAGCGGGTGTCGGCCGAATTCGGGGTGCCGCTCTTGGGCCAACTGCCGTTGGCCCCGGACATTCGCGAACAGGCCGATGGCGGCCGGCCCACGGTGGCTGCGGATGCGGAGTCCGCCACCGCCTTGCTGTACCGTGACTTGGCCCGCCACGCGGCAGCCCGCATCTGGGCGCTCGACACGGCCAGCGCACCGACCATCAGCATGGCGGACGACTGATGAGCATAAAATCCGACCGTTGGATCAAGGCGATGGCGGCCAAGGGCATGATCGAGCCCTTCGAGCCGGCCCAGGTGCGCACCGGCGAAGCCGGCAAGGTGATCTCCTACGGCGTTTCAAGCTATGGCTACGACGTGCGCTGCGCGCCCCGCTTCAAGGTGTTCACTAACATCAATTCCGCCACCGTGGATCCCAAGGCGTTCGATGAGCGCAGCTTCGTCGATGTGGAAGGGCCGGTCTGCATCATCCCGCCCAACTCCTTTGCCTTGGCCTCCACCGTCGAGTACTTCCGCATTCCAGCGGATGTGCTGACCATTTGCCTGGGCAAATCGACCTACGCGCGCTGCGGCATCATCGTCAACGTGACGCCCCTGGAGCCGGAGTGGGAGGGCAACGTGACCTTGGAGTTCTCCAACACCACCACCCTGCCGGCCAAGATCTACGCCAACGAAGGCGCGGCGCAAATGCTTTTCCTGCAATCGGACGAACGTTGCGAGGTTTCGTACAAGGACCGAGCGGGCAAGTATCAAGGCCAACGCGGGGTGACGCTGCCGCGGCCTTAGCGCAGGATCAACTCCCCTGACTGCGGTTGGGTGCTGGAGGGCACGATCTCGCCGATGTGGAAGACGCGCTCGCCCTCGGCTTCAAGCTGCTGCATCGCCTTTTCGGCTTCGTCCGCTGGCACGCAGAGCACGAAGCCGATGCCGCAGTTGAAGGTTCGCAGCATCTCCGTCTCCTCGATGCCGCCAGCCTGCTGCAGCCAATTGAAGATGTCGGGCCGCCGCCAGGCATCAAGGCGGATCCGTGCCGCCAGGCGATCATTCGCCAGCATGCGAGGCACATTCTCAAGGAAGCCGCCGCCGGTGATGTGGGCCATGCCGTGCACTTCGGCTTCGGCGAGCAGGGCGAGCACCGGGCGGGCGTAGATGCGGGTCGGTGCCAACAGGGTCTTGGTGAGGGCCGCATCGGCGGCCAGCCCCTTGTCCTGCAGGACGCGCCGGATCAGCGAGTAGCCGTTGGCGTGTGGCCCGCTTGAGGCGAGGCCCAGCAAGGCGTCGCCGACTTCGATGCCGGTGCCGTCGATGATGCGCTCCCGCTCGGCCACGCCGACGCAGAAACCGGCTAGGTCATAGTCGCCGTCCTGATAGAAGCCGGGCATTTCCGCCGTCTCGCCGCCGGCCAGGGCGCAGCCGGCCAGCTTGCAGCCGGCGGCGATGCCCTTGATGACGGCCTCGGCCACGTCCACGTCCAGCTTGCCGGTGGCGTAGTAGTCGAGGAAGAGAAAGGGCTCAGCGCCGCAGACCAGCACGTCGTTGGCGCACATGGCCACCAAGTCTTGGCCGACGCCACCGTGTTGCCCGCAGTCGATGGCGAGCTTGAGCTTGGTGCCCACGCCATCAGTGCCGCTGACCAGCACTGGGTGCCGGTAGCCAGCGGGCAGCTCGCTCAGGGCGGCGAAGCCGCCGAGATGGCTCAAGGTTTCCGGGCGGTGGGTGGCGCGGCAGGCGGGGGCGATTCGCTGCACGAGTTCGTTGCCGGCATCGATGTTCACGCCTGCGGCGCGATAGGTCAGCCCGTTGCTCATCACGACAGTTTACCCGGATTCCCCCGGAGTTTCGGTTAGAATCGACGCCCTGCGCGGATCGGTGTCCTGCGAAGGTCGGTGCCCTGCGAAAAGAGATGCGCCTTCATGCAGTTTAAGTTCCTTATGGCGGTTGCTGCCCTGTTTGGCTTGGTCGTGGCGGCCGGCGCTGCCCTTGCAACCGCACCCGGCTTCTACGAGGCTGAAGTTGAGGTGGCGGATCAGTCCGCTGCCACTCGGCGCAGTGCGGCGCGGGTGGGGCTCGAGCGGGTATTGATTCGCCTCAGCGGCACCGCGCCGTTGCCGGCGGAGCCCGTGCTGCTGGAAGCTCTAAGCCAACCGGAGCGCTACTACGACCGCTATCTCTTCGTGGCCGATGATCGCCTCAAGCTGTTCTTCACGCCATCCGCCCTGCTGGAATTGATCGACCAGGCCAAGCTGCCGTTATGGCCCTTGCGCCGCCCGCCCGCCATCGCCTGGTTGGCTTTGGAGGCTAACGGTGTGCGGCAGATCGTTCGCGGGGGCCATCCCTTGGCCTTGGCGTTGGTGGCCGAGGCCGGTCGGCGGGGGTTCGAGGCGCGCTTGCCGCTGATGGATCTGCGCGATCAACTGCGGGTGCAGGCAGCGGTGGTTTGGGGCCGATCCAGTTTGGTTCTCGCCGAAGCGTCGCGCCGTTACGGTGCCGCAGCGGTACTGATCGGCCGCCTGCGGCACGGCGCAGGCCTGCCGCATGGCGCAGGCGGGAGTTGGTCAGGGGAGTTCGCGTATTGGCAGGGCAGTGACGAATTCACCTTGCAAGTCAACAACTTGGATTTATCCCAAGCGGGTGCTGCCGGGGCCGGCTTCCTCGCCAGCGCCATGGCGAGCCACGACGCCATTCCATGGCGTCCGACCGAGCGGAGGTCATTGGTCGTCGGGGGCATCGCTTCACCGCTGCACTATGGGGGGCTGTTGCGCTACCTCGCTGGCCTGGAGTACTTGAAGGCTGTGGTGGTGGTCGGCTTGGACCACGACCGGTTGGACATCGAAGTGAGCACCCGAGCGGAAACTGGCCGCCTTCTATCGCTCCTCGAAGCGGATGGCCGATTGGCCGGGCCGGCTCCGGGCGCGCCAGCCAACCATTTGACTTGGCGCGGCGCAGACCTTGATCGCCCGTTGGCCAGCCAGACCGTCGATACGCCGTGAAGCTCTCCCAACTGCCCAACGGCATTACCCTGCTGCGCATCCTGCTGGTGGCGCCGATCGTTTGGCTGCTTTGGCAGACGCGTTACCCCGAAGCGCTGGTGCTCATGGCCATCGCCGGGGCTTCGGATGCGGTGGACGGCCTCTTGGCGCGGCGCTTCAACTGGGGCACCGAGTTCGGAGCCCTCGTGGACCCATTGGCCGACAAGGTGATGGTGGTGGCCGTGTTCCTGGCGCTGACCGTCCAAGGCGTGATCCCGTTGTGGCTGGCCGCGGTGGTGGTGGGCCGGGACGCGGTCATATTGGCGGGCGCGGGCGTCTATCGGCTGTGGTTCCACGAAATCTCGATGTCGCCAACCTTGATCAGCAAGGCCAACACAGCCGTGCAGATACTGGTCCTGCTCCTAGTGCTGTTCGGATTGTGCGGTTTCGGCGTACCCAGCGAACTGGCCTTGAGGGCGATGGACCCGTGGTGCTTCTACTTGGTGGCGGGCCTAAGCGTGGCCTCGGGCGTGGACTACGTGGTCACTTGGAGCCTGAAGGCTTGGCGCAACAAGCATCCGGCTTTGTAGTGAATCAGCAACTCCTGCCCTTCACCGCCCAGGAGGGCCGCACTTTCGCCAACTACGTCGTTGGCGGCAACGGCGATCTGGTTGACCGGCTGGTGCGGCCTGACGATGGCTTTGCGGCGCTCTGGCTGTGGGGGCCGCCGGCGTCAGGCAAGTCCCATCTGGCCCATGCGGCCTGTCACTGGCAGGTCGGCCGCGGTGCCAAAGTGGCCTATGTGCCGTTGGCCTCGACGCCGGAGGACCCAGAAGTGTTGCACGGTCTTGCCGGCTACGATCTGGTGGCGCTTGACGACTTGCAGCATTGGCTGGGGCGCTTGGAATTGGAGCGAGCGCTGATGGGTCTCTATCAAGGGCTGGTCGCGAGAGGCCATCGCCTGCTGGTGGTGGCGCAGCGGCCCGCTGCTGCCTTGGGCTTCGCCTTGGATGACTTGGGCTCCCGCTTGCGTGCGGCCTCGTCTTGGGAAGTCCGGGAACTGGATGACGCGGGCAAGGGGTTGGTGCTCGCTGATCGGGCGCGGCGGCGCGGGCTTGAAGTGCCCCCGCCGGTGCTGGACTTTTGGTTCGCTCGGCGGGAGCGCACGCTGTCCCGTCTGCTGGACGATTTTGAACGCTTGGACCGGGCGGCGTGGAACGAACAACGTCGGTTGACCGTGCCTTTGCTGAAGAAGGTGCTCGACCTGTGATGAAGGCCGTCTTCACCGGCGGTGGCTCCGCTGGCCACGTTCTCCCCGCTGTGCCAGTGATGCGCGCCTTGCGGGCTCGGGGTGCTGAGATCGCCTACATTGGCCAAGCGAGCGGCGCCGAGGCCGACTACTTGGCAGGCGAGGACGTGGCCTATTACGGCATCGCCTCGGGCAAGCTGCGGCGCTACTTTTCCTGGCGCAATGCCACCGATGCGTTCTCGGTTCTGCGCGGCCTGTGGCAAAGCCTCCGGCTGCTCGGCCGGTTGCGGCCGCAAGTCATCTTTTCCAAGGGCGGTTTCGTGAGCTTTCCCGTGGTGCTGGCCGGTTGGCTGCGGCGCATACCCGTCGTCGCCCATGAATCGGATTTTTCGCCGGGCCTCGCCAATCGTCTGGCCATGCCCTTCCTCAGCGTCCTGGGCACCAGTTTTCCAATTGAACGCCCGCGCTGGCTGCGCGGGGAGCTGATCCATTGCGGCTCGCCGGTGCGTCCGGAACTGCTGAACGGCGACCCGGCCTTAGGACGCGAGCGGGCCGGCGCATCGGCGGACGTTCCGCTGGTGCTGGTGACCGGCGGCAGTTTGGGCGCTGAGTCCTTGAACGCCGTGGTTCGCCAAGCTGCCCCGCAACTCGTGCAGCAGTGTCACTTGGTGCACGTCTGCGGTCCAGGCAAGGCGAAGTCCCTGGACTTGCCCGGCTACCGGGCGTTCGAGTTTGTGGCCGAGGGCTGGGGCGACTTGCTGGCAGCGGCCGATGCGGTGGTTTCCCGAGCGGGGGCCAACGCCCTGTTTGAACTGCTCGCCCTAGGCAAGCCCAACCTGCTGGTCCCCCTGGCGAAGACAGCCAGCCGCGGCGACCAGCTCGAGAATGCCGCCTACGCGGAGCGGGCGGGCTACAGCTTGGTGCTCTTTGAAGAGGAATTGGATGCCCGTCGGCTGACCGAGGCGGTCCAAGACCTACTGGCCGAGCGCGGTCGCTGGACCGACCGGCTGGCCGGATTTCAGTCCTTGCCCACCGTGGACATTCTGGCCGATGCCATAGGCCGCTTTGGCGGACTCAGTCCCTTTCGGTCAAGTCGTTGATTGTTGACAGGTTGGAAAGCTGTCCCGCCGGGCCTTCCAGCAGGCTCATCACCTGAATCGCGGCGTCGGACGTGATGAAGAGCTGCCACTTGCCCATGCCATCGCCAAAGCTGCCGGTCAGCCCGGCGTTGGAATCGCCGAATTCCAGTTGCTCGGCGGTCAGCGTGACGGTCGCCCAAGGCGACAGGCGTACGCGCGCCAAGCCCTTCGGCGACGCCTTGCCTTGGTCGTCGCGCCCATCGATGAGCACGTCGACGCCGTAGTCATGGGGATTGATGAGACGCAGCAGGCTGCGTTGGCGGAAGTTGCTCGCCGGATTGAAGAAGATGACGTCGTGGGCCTTGCCGGGACTGCCCACGAGGTCGTGCAGGCTGGTCACGAAACCATCGGCGGTGCGCACGTAGGCTTGGGGCCTGATGTCCAGGGAGGTGCTGAGCGACAAACGCCAGTCGCCGTTGCCGTCCCCGACCCCGCCGGAAATCGGCTTGTCGTCGTTGCCTTGCTCAAGGTCCGTGGAGTTCAGGTGCATCGATTGGCGGCTCTCCAAGGCCACCCGGATTGGTCCGTAGGTCTTGCCGCCATCGTCTATGGCGCTGATGCGAACAATGCCGCTGCTCGGTGATCGGTTGACGATGCGCAGGAAGCTCTCGCGGCGGGCATCACCTGCGGCGAGGAAGAGCGGCACGGCATGGACGACCTGGGTGTCCGGGGTGAAGTCAACCAGCAGGGTGTAAGGGCCGGTGGCCCGATCATTGAAGCCCTTCACCTCAATGAAGTAAGTGCCGGGTGCAACCGTTTTGACAATGCGGAAGTTGCTGCCTTCCCCGCGGTCATCGTTGCTGAAGACAGTTGAACCGTCAGCCCGCAGCAGCGTCCCGTAGGTGTCGGTGCTGCCTTCGGTCTGCAAGGTGACGGTGCCGGCTTCCAAGACTTCAAAGGTGAAAATGTCCACGTCCCCAGCCGTCAAGGTGCCGGCCGTGGCGGAGCCGAGTGGCACCAAGGTGGCATCGCTGATCGAGCCGCTGTGGTCGTCGCCGGTGGTAGCGCCCGCATCGGGTTGCAAGTAGGGCTGGGCATAGGGGAAGAAACGGTCGAAGCGCCCGAAGTAGTTCACCGCGCAGTTGTCTTCGGGACCGCCGGAGAGCACGCCGATCAGGCGATTGTCCGAGCTGTTGGCGAACAGGCCGGCGCCGCTGCTGCCGCCGACTAGCTCCCCCTGCATGATGTCAACGTCAAAGGCGTCAACATGTTGATTGTCCGCGTCGGTCAGAATGGCTGTGATTGTCCGCTTCAACTCCCCTTGGGCCCACTCCTTGCGCCCGCCGCCTGGGTGGTGCACGGACTCAACGGTCTCGCCGATGCGGTCGCCTTCGACGGACCACCTCTTCCAGCAGATCGCGGTGTTTGGCAGGGGTTTGCGCAGGCGCAGCAGGCTGTGGTCGGAAGCGGCGTGGCTGACGACTAGGTCCGCCCCGCCTTGGTAGGTTGCGTATCGGTCGCTTCGCTCGGTGCTGCCGCAACTCGCCGATTGGTAATGCCACGAGGCTTCCAGGGTCTCCGCTGCCGCTTGGGTGGCTATGCAGTGATGGGCGGTGAGGAGGTGGCTGTTGGCCAGCCGGGCTTGGGTGTCCCGATGGTCGTTGATGGTGGTCGCCGTGCAGGCGTAGGAACTGCCATCGGATTCGGTGAAGAGAATGCGCACCGTGGCCGTCCTTGAGCAGCTTGGCGTAGTGGCGCAGGCGACATCAACGGCTTGGCAAACGTTGCCGTCGCCCGTGGACTGCGCAGGCTGCGAACCCGTGGATTGGAGATTGGAGATGCGCGCCACCTCCAAGGACAATTTGGCAAGCGCTTCGGCGCTGGGCACGGTGACCTCCACGCCCAAGGCGCTGCCTGACACGCTGGGCGACCAGATCAGGCGCCCGGCATCGTTAGCATGCGGTGCGCTGGTGGCGACCTTGGCCTTGACACGGTCTTGGGCCTCGGACGGGAGAAAGTCGGTTCGGCGGTAGGGTTCAAAGCGCTGGCTGGCATCCGCCGGGCTGAAGAAACGCACGGCCCCGCCCTCGGGCAGGTTTCCCTTGAGGCCGATGCGCAGGGCCTCGGCTTCCGGGGCGCTGACCTGGAACGCGGCGACCAGGCCACCGCCGGGTGCGGCGTTCCATTCCAGCCGGGCGCTGAGTTCGCCTTGATGGGCGTCTGGAACCGCTTGCCCCGCACCGACTAGCGCCGGTCCGCGCCGCGGCCTGCCGATGGCCGTTCGCTCCTCCGCCGACAGGGCGGGGGCGCGAATGTCCAGCAGGTCCGCGCCGGAGTAGTCCTGCTGCAACGCCCATGCCGCTGGTGCCAGGCCCGCGGCTTGGGCGGAGAGGTCGATGGCCTCGTCGGCGAACCCCCGCTCCGCGCCGGCAGCATTGCCCGGCAGCAGCGCCAGGACAGCCAACAGGCGCCACAGCGATTGCGGAAATCGCCGCTTTGGTTGTAGGCCATCACCCGCCTGGCGTGTCAATGTCTTACAGCTCATGCAGAGATCCGCCGTAGGTTTCGCCCCATCAATAATATAGACTCCCAAACCTGACTTGAACCTGAATGGATCACTGACAAAAGGACGAAAGAGACTCTCATGGCGCGTGGAATCAACAAGGTCATTCTCATCGGCAACCTGGGCCGGGATCCGGAGACCCGCTACACCCAGTCAGGGTCCCCGGTCGCCAATTTCAGCGTGGCCACTTCTGAAAGCTGGAACGATCGCCAGACCAACGAGCGGCAGGAGCGCACGGAGTGGCACAACGTCGTCTGCTTCGCCCGCTTGGCGGAAATTGCCGGGGAGTACCTGCGCAAGGGCTCCAAGGTGTACATTGAGGGCCGCCTAAGCACCTCCAGTTGGGAGAAGGATGGGCAGACCCACTACCGCACCGAGATCATCGCCCGGGAAATGCAGATGCTCGACAGCCGCGGCGGCGGCCAGGACGGCTACCGCGCTGGCGGCCAGGACAGCTATCAATCTGGCGGGCGGGACGCCGGTGGCCCCGGCCCTTTGCCCAGCCGCCGCAACGAGCCCACCGTGGTGGACGGTGCCGAGGACGATCTGGAAGACGACATCCCGTTCTAGGGTCGCGTTAAGTGTCATGTGACGCTAGACACGACCCTAACGCTTGATGAGCAATGACACAGATGCCCTGACCGACGCCACCACGGCGCTGGTGCCGGCGCTGCTGACGGCCTTGGACGCACTGGCCTACGTGGGGCGGCGGCTGCACCCGCCGAACATTCCCGACTTGGCGGCGGAAGTGCAGCGCTGGCGCGAGCCTTTGGCAGAGGGGCGCGAGGCGTTCAAGGCGGTGCAGTGGCCAGACCGCCTTGAGCGCTTCGCGGCCCATTGCGTTGATGCCGCAGGCCATGCGCTGTTGGCATTCGATGCCCTGAAGCTGGCGGCACAGTCGCCGCAACCGGCGTTGGGTGCCTACCGAGCACTCGGCAATCTTACCCGGGCGCTGGAAGCCCTCTATCCGGTAACCCTGATGCTACCGCCGGTGAGCCGCTTCTTCACCCACGCGGACCGGCGCGACGATGAGGCGCTAGCGGCCAAGATGGCGGCGGCAGATGCATCGCGAGACAAAGTCGGCATCATGCACGCCAGCAACCAGATCGCCGAGCGAGGCGGGTTCTCCCTCTACGTGCCGGAATACCACGATGGCGAAACCCGCCCGCTGATCGTTGCCCTGCACGGCGGCAGCGGTCATGGCCGCACCTTCCTGTGGTCTTGGCTGCGTGATGCCCGCACCCGGGGCGCGGTGCTCGCCGCCCCGACCTCCGTCGATCGCACTTGGGGGCTGATGAACCCGGAGCCCGATTGCGAAAACCTGGCCGCCATCGTCGCCCACGTCAAATCCCAATGGCCCATCGATGATGGCCGGGTGCTGCTCACCGGCATGTCCGACGGCGGCACCTTCACCTATCTCGCAGGATTGCGCGACGATACGCCCTTCTCCCATCTGGCGCCTTGCTCGGCCTCCTTTCACCCGCTGCTGCTCGAAGCGGTCAGCGGCGAACGCCTCAAGGGCCTACCCATCTACCTGATCCACGGCGCGCTCGACTGGATGTTTCCAGTCGAGGTGGCGCAAGCTGCGCACGACGCCTTAGTGGCGGGAGGCGCTCAGGTCGAATACCGGGAGATCGCTGACCTCTCCCACACCTACCCGAACGACGAGAACGACCGGATCATCGACTGGCTGATGGGCTAGCTGCCATCCGGCGTGATCGAGAAGTTGAGTTTCGCTGCCGACTGATAGGCGGCGCGGCTGGTCATGCGGCGGGCGTACTCCTCCAGGCTCGGCGGCAGTTCAATGCCGCAGGCTTGTCCCCAAGTGAGGCAGCTTGTGAGCATGATGTCGGCGCCGGTGAAGCCATCGCCGACCAAGTGCGCATGTGCCTGCAGGCGGTGGTCGGCGAAGGCGAGCTGCTTCTTGAACCCCTCGATGGCGGCCTCCACGGCGGTTGGCGCCTCGCCGTAGAGATGGGCGAGATCGATGTGCTTGCGCAGGACGTAAAGCGTGTGGGCGTCCAGCTCCATCTGCACGTAGGACAGCCACTCGTTGTACTGCGCCCGTAACTGGGTGGGAGGCGATGGAACCAGGCCGGTTTCGGCGCCATAGGTGTCGGCCAGGTAGGTGACGATGGCGGCGCTCTCGGTCAGCACGAAGCCGTCATCGACCAGCACCGGCACCTTTTCCTTGACGTTTAGCGCCCGGAACTCGGCGCGCTGGGTCTCGCCGCTGCGCGGGCCGATGAGCTTGGGTTGGTAGTCCAACGCCAACTCGTGGGCCATCCAGTGCGCGCGTAGCGTGCGGGTGGTGGCGCCGCCCCAGATTTGCATCACAGTCCCATATCGATTTCGGTCGCCTCATAAAAGTGGGCGCTCACCTCCCTTGGCGGATGGGCCTGCATGGCGGCTTGGAAGGTGGCCATGTGGGGGGTGGCGAAGTGCGCCTGCAAGGCCGCCTGGGTGGTCCAGCGCTCGGTGATGCGGATGGCCCCGGGATTGGCGAGTTCCACGCTGAACGTGTAGTCCTCGCAACCTTGCTCCTCCAGGGTGGCGCTTTGCATGGCCAGTATGGCGTCCTTGAGCGCGGCCACCGTTTCCGGCGTGGCCTCGATCCGGGCATTGACGACGATCATGGTTGGTCTCCCTTTGGTCGGGTTGATTGGAGGGGGACAAGGTTAACGGATTGTCGGGGAAATGTATGGTTGTTGACGCCGATACTGTTTTTAAATACAGTATTTTCTCCGGTCGGAGGGCGTCATGGCTGTTGGGGATGGCAAGGATTCGCGGAAGGAGCCGAGGGTTCACAAGGGCCGCGGCGCCACCCTGAATCCAGCGAGCCGCTATCTGAACACCACTTCGACGCCGGTGGACGATGGCTGGAACCTGCAGGATGAGTCTGATCCTGCACCTGCCACCGAGTTCTTCCCAGACCGCACGGTGCGCCTGATTACCCGCAACGCCTCGCCGGACGTGCCCTTTGATCGCTCCATCAACGCCTACAAGGGTTGCGAGCACGGCTGCGTGTACTGCTTCGCCCGGCCCACGCACGCCTATCTGGACCTCTCGCCGGGGCTCGATTTTGAGACCAAGATCTTCTACAAGACCAACGTGCGGGAGCGGCTTGTCGATGAACTCAGCGCCCGGTCCTACCGCTGCCGCCCCATTGCCATGGGCACCAACACCGACCCCTACCAGCCGGTGGAGAAGCGGTTGCGCATCACCCGCACCATTCTTGAGGTCGCCGCCGAGTGCCGGCATCCGGTGAGCATCGTCACCAAGAACGCCTTGGTGCTGCGGGATCTTGACGTGCTGGAAGACTTGGCGGGCGACGGCCTAGTGTCCGTCATGCTGAGCGTCACCACCCTGTCGAACGCGCTCAAGGTGAAACTTGAGCCGCGCACCGCGAGCCCGTCGGCGCGCCTTCGGGCGGTGGCGGGCCTGCACCGGCGGGATGTGCCGGTGGGCGTCATGGTGGCGCCCGTCATCCCGTTCATCAACGACCACGAAATCGAGGCGATCGTCGAGCGCGCCGCGGCTGCAGGGGCTGCGGTGGCGGGCCACACCCTGATTCGCCTGCCCTTGGAGATCAAGGCGCTGTTCGAGGCGTGGCTCGCGGAGCACTACCCCATGAAGGCCAAGCGCGTCATGGCGGCCATCCATGACGCCCACGGCGGCAAGGCCTACAATTCGGCGTGGGGAGAGCGCATGCGCGGCAAGGGAGCGTTCGCCGACCTGTTGGCGGCGCGCATGGCAGCAGCGCGAAAGCGGCATGGCTTGGCCGGCAAGCGCCTGCCGCCGCTGCGCACCGACTTGTTCAGACCACCTCAAGGCGGGCAATTGTCGCTCTGGTAAGCTGACCCGCTGGGGCTGGCATGGTTCGATCGCTTGGAGTGGGGTCGGCCGCAAAGGAGGGATTGATGGATCTGACCAGTTGGTCTTGGCTTTTTCTGGTCTTCTACATCGGCTTGATGATCGCTTTCGGCGTGTTGGGCCGGGCGCGGGTGAAGAGCGCCGACGACTTCGCCACCGCCCGCAGCGCCTACGGCCCGCTGTTCCTGGCATTTGCCTTCGCTGCCACCACGGCCAGCGGCGCCACCTTCGTCGGCTTTCCCGGCATCGCCTACGACAACGGCATGGCGGCCATCTGGTCGGTGTTTCTCTACCCCATCGGCATCTACTTGGGCGTTCTGGTGTGCCTCAAGGTGGTCAGCAACAGCGGCCATGAATTCGGCAACCGCTCCATCCCGGAATACCTGGGCAGCCGCTACCTCTCCGACGGCGTGCGCATCATGGTGTCCCTGTTTTCACTGCTGCTGTTCTTCTACTTGGCCGGACAGTTGGTGTCCGGCATCGTGATGTTCGAGCTCATGCTGGGCGTGCCTTCGGAATGGGCGCTGGGCATCACCGCTGCCGTGCTCATGGCCTACGTGGTGCTCGGCGGCGCCCACGCCGATATCCTCACCGACGGGGTCCAAGGGCTGCTCATGGTGGTCATCGCCGCCGGGCTGGTGGTCATGTTCCTCACCGGCTTCGGCGTCGAAGGGGGCCTCGGCGGCATGGTGGACAACCTGCGCGCCCAGGATGCCAACTTGGTCGGTTGGCTCAACAAGGAGTCGGTGCTCTACCATTCCTGGTGGTCGGTGCTGGCCATACTCCTGGCCCATGTCCCGTTGGGCATGCTGCCGCACATCGGCAACAAGCTCTGGGCCCTTGAGAAGCCGAGCGAGCGCCGCCGGTTCATCAGCTTGGCGTTCACCTTCGGCCTCACCTTGGGGATGCTTGGCTTGGGTGGCCTCTTGGCGCGGGCGATTCTCGGCGATGCGCTCACCGCGCCGGACGCCACCAGCAACAGTGCCTTGGCGCTGCTCTTCATCGAGCTGTTTCCAGCCTGGCTGGCAGCGCTCCTAGGCGTCGGCATTCTCGCTGCGGTCATGTCCACTGCCGATGGCTTGGTGGTGTCGAGCTCGCAGATCATCGCCAACGACCTCTATCGCCTCAGCTATGTGCCCCGGTTTCAGAAGCGCCTCAGCGAGGCCGAGGTGGATCGGCGGGTGCTGGCCATCAGCCGCATCGCCACCGTGGCGGTCATGGTGATCTGCACCCTCATGGCGTGGCTGCTCATGGACCGCAACGTGGCCCTGATCGTCTGGATCGGCACCGGCGGCATGATGGCTGCCTTCGCCGGGCCGCTGGTGGTGGGCGCCATCTGGCGCGGGGTGACCCGAGCAGGCGCCTTGGCGGGCTTGATTGGCGGAGCCGCGGTTTTTTCGATCACCCATGGCGCCTTCATTGACCCTGATTGGTTCGATCCGGGGGCGTTGCGTCAGGCAGCCCTGTGGCTGGAGCGGGAGGCGGGCAACCCCTGGTCCTGCGCCACCATGGGCGAGATCGTTTCCGTGGCATTGACCTGGAGCGTCTCCAAGCTGACCCGGCCGCTGCCCGGCGCCCACTTGGAACGCTTGTTTGGAGCGCCCACCGATTGAAGAAGCGCGGCGTTTGAAGATGCGTTGGGGCGGTGCGGGTTTTGAAGGTCGGAGTTTTCGCAGTTGCGATGTATATTGCTCGCGATAGGGCTTTGTATTTCTCGTATTAAGAGGTTGTATTTTTCGTATTAAGAGGTTGTATTTCTCGTGGTAAGGACTAGAGTGGCGCCTTAAGGCCTCACTATTGAGCATTAGGCGGGCCGTGTTGAACCCTCAGTGGCGAGATGCAATGTACAGCCGAAGCCTGGAACCCTTGATTCGGGAACTGCTTGCCGAGTTCCGCATTGTTTACTTGACCGGCCCTAGGCAGGCCGGGAAAACTACTTTGGCTCGCTCGGTTGCCGAGGGCTTGGGGATGGCGTACATCACCCTTGATGACCAATCGGTGTTCGAGTCGATTGAAAGCGACCCGCATGGCTTTGTCCGCGCTTTTGGATCAAGGCGCGTGGTGCTCGATGAGTTCCAGTATGCACCGAGCTTGCTTCCAGCCATCAAGGAGGCTTCGGATCGCTTGGCGCTTCATGAGAAGGGCAAGTTCCTGCTCACGGGTTCGGCGGACATTTTTCGCTCGGCGCGCACCCAGGAAGCGTTGCCTGGACACATGGCCCGGTTGGAGTTGCTGCCGTTGTCCATCACCGAACGGAGTGGTAACCCGCTGAACCTCATCGACTGTTTGCTCTCAGATGATCCTTGGCCTACCCGCACGGCAGCAACCGACCGTAAAGCCATCGCGGAACTGCTGTTGCGCGGCGGTTATCCCGAAGTCCAAGACAAGAGCCGGCGGGGTCGTCAGGCTTGGTTCCGCTCCTACATGGAGGGCCGGTTGTACAAGGACTTTGAAAGCCTGCACGCGGCCCGCGGCGACTACCACTCCCGACTGCGGGCGCTAACCCCCTATCTGGCTGGACTGAGCGGCAACCTGCTCAAGTACGCGAACGTCGCCAATGACCTTGAGCTCGACGACCATCTCGTCAAGAACTACATCGAGATTCTCGAGCTCATGTTCATCGTTCGGCGCTCATCCGCCTATTTGAAGAACCGGGCCAAGAGGCGGGCGGCGCCCATGCCCAAGCTGCACTACATCGATACGGGGCTGGCCTGCCATCTGCTCGGCCTGCGCAGCGCAGAGCAACTGCTTCGCAGCGCCCACTACGGCGGTCTGCTGGAGAGCCTGATTTACGTGGAATGCTGCAAGCATGCGGATTGGGCGGACGAGGACATCGAGTTGCACCATTTCCGGGACCGAAGGAAGCGGGAGGTTGATATTGTGCTGGAACGGGGCGACTCGAAAATCGTCGGCGTGGAGGTCAAGGCATCCGCCAGCGTCGGGCCGCGAGACTTTGATGGCTTGACGGCGTTGGCGGATTTTTCTGGCAGTGCCTTTGAACGAGGGGTTGTGCTCTACACCGGAGATAAAGCGCTGTCCTTCCAGCGTTCAGGACGGCGATTCCAAGCTCTGCCCATTGGGGTGTTGATGGCGGGGGCGGGTTAAACTAAGGCATGAACGGCGCTGTTGACTTTGCTGAACTGGGTTTTCTGCGGGCTGCTGGGGTGGCGCCTAAAGTGCGCATTGCTGACCCGTTGGCCAACGCACGGGAAGTCGTTGGCCATCTCGAAGCGCTACGTGAGGCCGATGTCTCGGTGGCCTTGTTTCCCGAGTTGGGCTTGACCGGCTACACGGCGGAAGACCTGTTTTTCGATGCCAGCCTGCTCAAGGGTACCGTTGAGGCGCTTGCCCTGATCGTCGAGGCCAAAGTGCCCATTGTCGCCGTCGTGGGCCTGCCTTGGCGCAGCCCGGACGGACGCCTCTTCAACTGCGCCGCCGTTGTTGGGGGCGGTCAGATCGCGGGCTTGGTGCCCAAGACGGCGTTGCCCAATCACGGCGAGTTTTACGAGCGGCGCTGGTTCGCCTCCGGCCGGGGCGTTGACTTGGAGGTCGAATCCGAATTTGGCGTGGTGCGGCTGTGCCCTAACCAACTCTTCCAGCTCGGCGGCCACCGCTTTGCCGTGGAGCTGTGCGAAGACCTCTGGTCACCGCAGCCGCCGGGCGCCGCCCATAGCTTGGCCGGGGCGGAGCTGTTGCTGAATCTCTCGGCGAGCAATGAACTGGTCAGCAAGGCGGACTATCGCCGCGACCTTGTGCGCATGGCCAGCGGCGCTTGGGTGTGCGGCTATCTCTACGCCGGCGCCGGCGTGACGGAGTCAACCAAGGACTTGGTTTTTGGGGGCCACCTGCTGGCGGCTGAGAATGGCGTCCTGCTCGCGGAGAGCGATCGCTTCGGATTGAATGGCGCTGAACTGATCGTTGAGTTCGACTTGGAGAAGCTCCGTCACGATCGGATGCAGAACAAGACCTTTGCCGATTCGCCGCGGCCCGAAGGCCATCGCAGCGCCGCGGTTGCCGTCGCGCCGCCACGCCTTGAGCGATTGCGGCGCACCCCCGACCCGCATCCCTTCGTGCCGAAGGACGAGGCGGTCTTTGATGCCCGGGCTCGGGAGGTTCTCGCCATTCAGAGTGCGGGCCTAAGCCGCCGCATGCGGGGGGCGGGCGTCGAACGGCTGGTGCTCGGCACCTCGGGCGGGCTCGATTCCACCTTGGCGCTCTTGGTCTGCTTGGATGCGCTTGAGCAGTTGGGCCTGCCGACGGGAAACCTCGAGGCGTTGTCGCTGCCCGGTCCGGGCACCTCGGAGCACACCCGCACGACGGTGGCGCAACTGGCCGCCGCCACCGCCATTAGTTGGAGCGAAGTCTCAATCTCCGAGGCGGTCTCCGAGCAATTGAAGCAGCTCGCTCACGAGGCGCGCGACGATGTTGTGTTTGAAAACGTCCAAGCCCGGCAGCGCACCCAAGTGCTGTTCAACACGGCCAACAAGGTTGGCGGCTTGCTGGTCGGCACCGGCGACCTCTCGGAACTCGCGCTCGGCTGGTGTACCTACAACGCCGACCACATGGCGAGCTACAACGTCAACGCCGGGGTGCCCAAGACCCTAGTCGCCTACTTGATTCGTTGGTACGCCAGCCACCGGGCCAGTGCGGCTTTGGCGGAAGCCCTGCAGCGGGTGCTCGACACGCCGATTTCCCCCGAACTGCTGCCTCCTGAAGATGGGGGCGGCGGCATCAGCCAAAGGACCGAGTCCATCATCGGCCCCTTCGAGCTGCACGACTTCTTCCTCTACCACTATGTCCGGTGCGGCGCCGCACCGGAGAAGATCGCCGCCTTGGCGGACTTGGCCTTTGCCGGACGCTATGAGCGCTCGGAGGTGAAACGCTGGTTGAAGGTCTTTTTTCAACGTTTCTTCGACCAGCAGTTCAAGCGCACCACCCTGCCCGCCGGGCCAAAGGTGGGCACCGTCAGCCTCTCGCCACGGGGCGACTGGCGGATGCCCGACGAAGCGGAGGCCTCAAGGCTGATCGCAGCCATAGACCGCTTGCCGGACACCCATTGACCCCCTGTTGAGAACCCGTTGGAAGTCGCCATGCGCCATTGGAAGATCTTTGCCGCCCTTCTGTTGTGCGCCCCCTTGACGTTTGCATCGGAGGCACCGTACTGCGGGGACGAAGGTGTTTGGGTTCAGATACTTGGGGCTGGTGGCCCAGAGCTGCACGATGGTGCCGCTGGGCCGAGCTACCTGCTGTGGATCGACAATCAGGCTCGTCTGCTGATCGACGCGGCGCCTGGGGCGTCGGCACGCTTCGACGAGGCTGGCGCCGCTTTCGAAGACCTTGACGCCATTGTCTTCAGCCAGTTGAGCGCCAATCACGCTGGGGACCTCCCGGCTTTCATCGACGGCTCGCGGTTTCATAGCCGTACCCGGTCCCTGCCTGTGCTGGGGCCGGAGGGCGGCTCTTCGATCGGCCTATCGGCTTTTGTGGAACGGCTGATTGGCCCCGATGGCGCCTACCCAGAACTGGCCGACTTCCTGACCGTCAAGTCAAGGGGCGGCTACCGGCTGAGCCTGCGCGGCGTGCCCGCCACGGGTCGGCGGCGCTGGGCGCGCTTTGGCAATGAAGACCTTCAACTGGCTGCCGTGCCGGTGCATCACGGCAGCGTGCCCACCTTGGCTTGGCGAGTGGAGACCCAAGGACTCTCCGTGGTCTTTGCGGGGGACTTCTCCAACCGCAAGAACGTCATGGCTGAATTCGCCGCCGATGCGGACGCCCTGGTGGTATCCCATGCCGAGCCGGAGCACGCCCGCAGCGAAGCCCGTGACCGCCACGTCACGCCAAGCCAGATCGGCCGCATCGCCGAACAGGCAGCCGCCCGCATGGTGATCCTGGGCCACCGCATGAACCGCACCCGAGGCCGGGAAAGCCAAAGCCGGGAAGCCATCGAAGCCCACTACAGCGGCGCGTTGATCTTTGCGGACGACCTAGAATGCTGGGGGCTATAATCCGGCGCTTTCCATCACGGGGCGACTGCTAATGGACCAAGGCGGCAACCATGGGTAAGGGCGATCAACGCACCCGGCGCGGCAAGATCGTGCGCGGCACCTTCGGCGTCCGGCGCCCGAAGAGGCGCAAGCGCAGCGAGCAGCAAGACGAACGGCGGGGCCGCTAACTCCATGGGGTGGCGCTGACCCGTCAAGGGCCGCCTTCCATCGCTCAACAGTGCGAAGGCACAGACCCTCCGATCTCTTGTGATTCCGCTAACGCGGATGGAACACTTCGTCGAGGGTCCCGGCGTCGAGCACGTTGTCCGCCCAATTCTCCAAGTCGGTCACCGAAGCCCCTCCTAGGCGCCTGTCGACCACGGGCGGCAGTGCGCCGAACCGCCGACGCAGCATTCGCTCGAGGACTGCACGTTCGCCTTCGACGCGACCTTCTTGTCTTCCCTCTTCGCGGGCACGCTGATTCAGTCCCACTATCATTCCGTTCTCCTCGGGATGCTGCTCCCGGTAGCTCCGACGCTCATTGTCGCTGAGGTCGGCGTAGATGTCGATGAAGTCGATGTACTTCTCAAGCCGGTTCGGATCCTGTTCTAGGTCCAACAGCCCGCGAACCGCGCTGACGTAAGCCTCCAGCCTACCACCGGCTGGAAGGCGCATGTTCGGCAGGTTCACCCGCGCCACAAGATTGTTGCTATTGAGCCAATCCCGTGCGGGCATATCACCGAGCGCGCACACTAGGTAGTCGAAACTCAAGTAATCTCGCCGCTCCGTGCCGATCGTCAGCGGGCCCCGCACCGCGCCGGGGCGCAGGAACACCACCACCGGCACCACCCGCCGGGTGCCGAACAGCTCGGCGAGGTCGGTGCAGTAGTGAATGAGCCGAAGCGGCGAGAACCGCAAAGGGTCGGACTCCTCCTCGACAGCGAACAGGACCGCCTCGCGTCTGCCGTCGGTCCACTCGGCGAGCAGCGGCGCGTCGAGTCGCCTATAGCGCCCACTGAGTTTTGCCTGCAGCTGCTCCTCGCGCACCGGAACGATGCGCACATCGTCCCCGGGCCGCGGTGCCTCGTCCGGTGCGAAGAACTCAAGTGCCTCGCTTGGATAGTCAACGATGAGGTTCTTGAAGTTCTGATCGTGGCTGAGCTTGCCAGCCATGCTGCTTCCCCGCTCTGGATTCGGGGATAGCATTGGCCACATGCCTTGCCTCAGGCTACGGCCAATCGCTGAGGGTGTTGTAGGAGATCCGCCCGACTGCGCGACCTGACGGTCGCGGGAGCACAGGGGAGCGTCACATCGAAGTAGGCAGGCTCGAAGGCGCGATCGGCAATGTCATCTGGGGCAGTGTGCGGGCGGCGCTCATTCAGCGGTCTGCATCAAGTAGTCGAAAGCCAAATTCACCATGGCCCGCAGCGCTGGCTGGAATGCGGCCTCATCCACATGGAAGAACGGCGAGTGGTTGGGAATGGCCTCTTCGGCAGGGATGTCGGCGGGTCGTCCGCCGATGAAGAAGAACAAGCCGGGCACCTGCTCCTGGTAAACGGAGAAGTCTTCCGCGCCGGTGATCCGGTCGGCTATCGATACGTTGTCCTCGCCGTAAACCCGCACTAGGGTCGGGGCCATGGCCGCGGTCAGGTCCGGGTCGTTGTAGGTGACCGGCACCCCTTCGTCGATGAACACCTCGACTTCCGCGCCCATGCTGGCGGCGGTATTGGCGGCGATGTCGCGGATTTTCTGGTGGATGTCGGTGCGCATGTCCGCATCGTAGGTTCGGATGGTGCCGGTCAGGTGCGCGGTGTCCGGGATGATGTTGTTGCGCACCCCGCCGTGGAAGGTGGCCAGCGTCACCACCGCGGGCGCCTTGGTGATGTCAACCTGGCGGCTGACGATGGTTTGCAGCGCATTGACGATGGCCGCTCCGGTCATGATCGGATCGACCCCCGCCCAAGGCCGGGCCCCGTGGGTTTGGCTGCCCTTGACGGTGATCTCCAACCGTTGGGCGCTGGCCATGGCGCCCTTGGGCCGGTAGTTTGCGGTGCCGGCGAGGCCACCTTGGGAGATGTGCAGGCCAAAGATGGCGTCCACGTCTGGATTTTTCAGCACCCCTTGCTCAACCATCATCCTGGCGCCGCCGTTCTCGCCCTTGGGCGGGCCTTCCTCCGCCGGCTGAAAGATGAACTTGACGGTGCCCGGCAACTGGTCACGCAGGCCGGCCAGCACGGTGGCGGCGCCCATGAGAATGGCGACGTGGGTGTCATGGCCGCAGGCGTGCATCACCCCGACCTCCTGGCCGTTGTAGGTGCTCATCACCTTGGAAGCGTAGGGCAGGCCGGTTTGCTCGACCACCGGCAGGGCGTCCATGTCCGCGCGCAGGGCCACCACCGGACCATCCTGAGCGCCGCGCAGCAGGCCGACCACGCCGGTGTGGGCAATGCCCGTTTGGACTTCCAAGCCTAGGCTCTCAAGGTGCTCGGCGACCAGTTCCGCAGTCTTGTACTCGCGGTTGGAGAGTTCCGGATGCTCGTGGATGTGCCGCCGCCAAGCGACGACCTGCTCAGCGACCGCATCGGCACCTGCGTTGATGGCCTCGCTCAAGTCCCCGTTCGCGGCGTTTGCCGCGAGCGTCAGGCCAAGGCCCCAAATGGAGGCCAAGGCGACTCGCCAACTTCCCTGCATGATTTGCTCTCCTTGCGCCACAATCGCGTGGCGGGGATAGGATACACTGCGCCGCTTCACCATGCTGTCCAGAAGGAACCCAAATGCAATTCGACATCGCCATGACCGATGAACTGCTCGCCACCACTCGCGCCGTGCGCAAGCGGCTCGACTTCTCGCGGGCCGTTCCTCAGGAAATCATTAACGAATGCTTGGAACTTGCAGTGCAGGCGCCGACCGGCTCCAACTCGCAGACTTGGCGCTGGGTGGTGGTCGATGACGCGGACAAGAGGGCCGCGTTGGCGGCCCTCTATCGCAAGGGGGCTGAAGGCTACCTGAGCGCCGCCGCCGAACAGGCGGCAACGGGCCAGACCAAGCGGGTGTTCGATTCCGCAATGTACTTGATGGACAATCTTGATAAGGTGCCAGTGCATGTGATCCCCTGCGTCAAGGGCCGCCCCCCGGAGGGTTCGCCAACAGTTGCCCTGGGCGGCCTGTTCGGCTCCATCTTCCCCGCCGTCTGGAGTTTCCAACTGGCGCTGCGAGCCAGGGGCTTGGGCTCTACGCTCACCACGCTGCACCTGATCCACGAACGGGAAGCGGCGGACCTGCTCGGAATCCCGGATGACGTGATGCAAGTGGCGCTGCTGCCGGTGGGCTACACCCTAGGCACGGACTTC
The DNA here is from genome assembly GCA_009843635.1 of Gammaproteobacteria bacterium. Classification (GTDB taxonomy): domain Bacteria; phylum Pseudomonadota; class Gammaproteobacteria; order Pseudomonadales; family Azotimanducaceae; genus Azophilus. Next base: position 39,346 of record VYDB01000088.1, on the reverse strand, counting down.
AAGCGGGCCAGCCGTCCGCCGGTGGCGAACATCACCCACTGGAACGAGTGGTGAGGAGTTAGTAGCCCTCGTACCGCTCCGCAGCGCCGAGTTCAAAGCGCAGGGTGCTGACCACCCCGGAGACGGTGCTCGGCGCGCCATCGATGATCGGCGCCCGGTAGCGCCACTGCGCCACTGCCGCCATGGCAGCGGCGTCGAACACCCCAGGCGGCGAGGATTCGAGTACCCTGAGGTTCTCCACCCGCCCGTCGCTGGCGATGTCATAGCGGAGCCGCACCCAGCCCTCGATGCCTTGGGCCCGAGCAGCTTCGGGGTACAAGGGACCGGCGTCCGCCACTAGCTGCATGGGCTGGTTGTAGCCGCCTAGGCAGCCAAAGAGCAGCGTGGCAGACCAGAAAGCCCACAGGCGGAGATGAAGACTGGGGATGGTGATTTGACGGAACACGTCCAAAGGGTGGGGATGCAAAACAGCTAGGACTTCGATTGGGGGCGGCTTCGGCTAGGCGGATTGAAAGATCGGCTGTCCTGTTGGTCGGGATTGGTCATAATCGAATTGGACAAGAGCAGTTCCAAGTAGCCCTCTCCCGCCTCCTTAGCGCGAGCACGGAACGTCGAGACAATTCCGGCAGCCATGGCTTCGATCCTATAACCTGTTTTGTCGGCAGCTTCCGAGAATGCGCTTTGATAGACGCGCAGCAGCAACTCAGGTCCAATCTTGGAGCGGGTGAGTTCACGAAATGCGGCGTCGCCGACTAGGACCACAGCTTCAGGCTCTGAGTTGAGCACACCGCGCATAGACCGGTGACCGCGCAGCGTGTTGCCTATCAGCGCATCGTAGAATACGTCAGCGCGGTAGTACTGGCGCAGGCGGCTGAGTTGGTCGCCTAGCCGCTTCCCATCGCCGCCCTTTGCCGAGCCGGTCTTGCTTTTGACTTGGTGAAACCGCAAAGAATCGTTTGCTCCTATCGGCGGCTGAACTATGTCTGCGCCGGGGAAGGGGTTGTCGTGCGGGTCAATCAGTTCCTGATTGAAACCTCGCGGCTCAGGGGCTCGGACGTTTCCCCGCATCATTCCAATCACATCTTCATGAAGATGGCCCATCAAACCCTCAACGATCATAAGGGCCTTATGCGCAACGGTCGCTCCGATGGCGTTCTGAAAGTTACCCCCATAAAGGAGTATCTGCGCTGCTGTGAGGATGTAGGGATCCAGCACATCGCCGGGGTTGCGGCCTCGCTCTATGTCGGAAGCCTCGTGTGGGAACGAACGGACGACTTCCTCGACCTTTGACGTCACCTGTTGAAGGACGGCATCGGGTTGCTCGAAAGCGCGAATCAGGTGAGTCCGTTGGGCGAGATTTGCTGCATGGATGCGAGCGGTAGGGCCGACGATATCCGCATCAGCCAAGATCGGGACAAACACTTCCATCAATTGCGCTAGTGGTCGATCCGATGCCTCCTGAGGCGTGGTGTCTTCCAAGTGGGCTGGAACGTCCAGCGACAATCGAAGGTCATTGAAAACCTTGGCGTATAGCTGGGCGGCGTTCGCAAATTGGCTTTCGAGGACGTTGTTCTGCGCAGCAACCAAGTGGGCCAAAAGGTCGGGGTTGACGCGCTGCACCGGATTGTTCGGGGGGAGAAAGCGAAGCGGTTGTTCCGAATTGCTCACGCCGCCGCACTTCTTGAGGCACGTCGTTTGTTTCGTGCTGTAGATCGCAACCGCGCAATCGCTAGGTTGAGCATCTCGTCAAAGCCGAGTTCGAGCTCGTCCGAGTGCCCATCGGTGGAACCTTGGTGCAGGATTGCGTTGGCGACTGCTTTGCCAAGAGGCACGGGGACGGCGTTTCCAATTTGCTGGTACTGCGCATTCATGGATCCGGCGAATTGCCATTCTGGAGGGAAGCCCTGCAGCGTTGCGGCCTCACGAACGGAAATCGGGCGTGAAACCTCAGGATGACAAAGGGCACTGCCCTTGCGATTGGCTCGCCCGGTTATCGTGGGCGATGGGGCGTCCCAAGGCAGGCGCCGGTAAAACCCAGTTTTGCCTCCGCCCGCGCTCCAAGAGCCCCCAAGAGCCTCTGGCTGTAAACGCGGGGGCAAATCCCTCCAATTGCCTCCTGACGGTACTAGGTCGAAGTACCTTTTGACTGGGGCAGTGTACTGAGAACCTGGCCCGGGGTCGTGCTGGATAGAGGCAATGGCCTGCCGAACTGTGCGAAACGGATTGAGACCTGAACCGGATGGCCCGTGTGTGGGCGCTGGCAATGCGGGCGCGGGACCATCTCGGGAACCCAACATTATGAATCGGAGTCGATGTTGTGGAGCACCGAAATCTGCTGCGTCAAGCACACCAAAGGTAATGCGATATTGGAGTTGCTGAATGTCAGGCAGTAGTTTGCGAATCGCTGAGCCCGACAGTTCGTCAGGCTGAAGTGGGGGTGCGTCGCCGTGACGATTGCAAGTTTGAGTGTCGTAGCGCTTGAGGCTCCAGTGCTTGCCCGGCCGTTGGGCGATTGGGCGATGGCGTAGGGCGGCTGTCGTGAGATTGGCGACGTTCTCGAGGATGAAGTACTGGGGACGAACCTCACCGATGAGGCGGAGATACTCATACATCAGATTGCCACGCGAATCCGCTAGAGAAGCACGTTTGCCGCCAGAGGAGAAGCTCTGGCAAGGCGGCCCACCCACCATCATGTACACGTCATCATGGAAAGATCGCGCCGAGCGCAGGTAAGGGCCTGTGAGGTGCTCTATGCCATCGGGCAATAGTTGGACATCTGGTCGGTTGACCAAGATTGTCTTGCAGTAGAGGGGGTTGATCTCGTTAGCGAGCGTGATGCTGAGCCCAGCTTGCTCTAACCCAAGATCGAGCCCCATGGCTCCAGTGAAGAACGACCAGACTTCAGGTGGGGCGGATTGGACCATCGGTGTAGCTTAGCCGAACCTAGGGCAGTCTCCAAACGTGTGTGGCGGGGTGATGGTGGATGAGTTCCTAGCCGAGCCAGCGACAGCCGTTGTTGATCAGAGTCCTGGCGACGGTGAGCACCGAGCTGGGGCCCGCATTCCGCAACCGCTTGAAGGTCGCTTGCCGCAGTCGGCGGGGACTCGCTGTGTTGGGTGTTGCGGTGGCTTCGATTTCCGACAGCAGCCGTTCAGCCTCGTGGATTGCTTTGGAAGTTCCGTGGTTGTGTTGACAAGCCATCAACCTGTGTACTGGAACACGAAATCGCCATCCACGATTTCACCAAGCAGTAATGCATCATCCGGCTTTTCGCCAAAATCCACGTTGTCAGATTGGAAATTCTCCACGCAGTCCACGATTTCTAGTGCAAGCTCCTTTGGTAGTTGCACCATGAACTCGGTATAGCCGCCAATGTCGGTTGGCAGCAGTACTGTCGCATTGCTGTTGATGGCGGCACGAACATCCGTGTAGTGATTCCAAAGCGAATTCGTGCGGATTTGGGCTTGAACGTTGTTGCTCATGTTGACCTCCTTGGTCAGTTGGCGGGTAGGGGGTACTGCCAGTCGGACTGCGTGCTACCGCTGGCGCGATCCCACCTGGATCAGCACGTCTTTCGAAGCCCATTCACTGAATTGGGGCAGATTTCCCTCGATGTCATGCCAAGGCGCTTTGTCGTCGACGAATGTATGTGCTTTGGCTCGCTTGTTGAGCCGAGTGTCCAGGGTTCCGAGGCGCACTCGAATCAAATCCCTGGTCGCAGCCAAGTAGGCAAAAATCGGTGAACCGCAGTTGGAACAGAACGTTCGGTACTTGCCGGGGGACGATTCGTATTCGCGCAGTGCGCCCTCCGGGTCGGAGAGGTCGAAGTGCTGTCTCGCGACCCCTGCATTGGCACCATGTGCGGACCCACTTGTCTTGCGGCAACTCCTGCAATGACAGTATCCAAAGTCGCTCAGTTCGGAGTTGATTCGATATCGAATCTTCCCGCAATGGCAGCTTCCTTCGTACATCTTGATTCTCGTGTAGAGCCCAAAATCCCCGCAACTCTTTCCGCGTGAAACGGGGCCCGTCTGATGTCGCATCGCACGGACGACGCGCGTGCGGCTTGGAAAATCGAATATTCTACTTCGCGTGTAGTGCAGTGTGGCGCCTTGGGAAGGGCATCGCCCGAGTTCAGCACTACGGGTTCTTCAGCCCCGTCTCCAGCTTGTTGCGCACCTCCCGCTTGACGCGTGGCGCTAGGACTTGGTCGTGCTGTTCGAGGAAGTCTGCCACGGCGGTGGGGTCCCAATAGATGAGTTCGCGCAGGGCCCAGGAGAGCGCCTTGACCACCATGTCGTCGCGGTCGGCCACTAGCCGTTCGGCGATCATCAGGGTGCGGTGCGCGTCGCCGGTGCCGCCTCGGGTGCGCACGTTGAGGGCGGTGGTGGCCACTAGGGCGGCGCGGCGCCACCAGCGGTCGTTGCGCTGCGACCAATCCAGCATGGCGCTGTTGTCGATTTGGCGCTTTGCCCAGCAGGGGCCGGCGACGTAGGCGCAGAAAGTGTCCACCTCGCTCCACGAAGCCATGCCAGCGCCCAGCGCCTCAACCTCCGTGAGGCCGAGCGAGGTGAGGGTGGCGGGGTGATGGTGGATGAGTTCGTAGGCGAGCCAGCGGCGGCTGTTGTCGATCAGCATGTTGGCGACGGCGAGCACCGTGCTGGGGGTGGCGTTGCGCAAGCGCTTTGAGGCGGCTTTCCGCAGTTGCCGGAGGCTTGGGGTGTTGGGCCTTGGGAGGGCCTCGATTTCCGCCAGCAGCCGTTCGGCCTCTTGAGTTGCTTGGTTCAGTTTCGCAGCCTCCGTTCGAGCGGCGGTATAATCGCCATCGTGAGTGACCCGCGTGACAATCGAAGTGAGGGCGAGCCGAGTTCCAAGCCAGGCAGCCCTTGGCGATACATCATCATGTGGACGACGTTTGGCGTCACGCTAGTGGTCACGGTCGTCGTCGTCGTTCAAGCCATCCTCAAGACCACGGGTTTCGACTAACGAGGCTGCGCTGTCCATGAAGGCGGGTTCGGCGGCTTCCAGCGCCTGAAGGAAACGGAATCGGTCCAGCGCCCGCTGTCGGTTCTCGCCGTGCGCGCCCACCTTGAAGTAGCGGTCGCCGTCCAGATGGTCGGTGAGGTAGCGCAGGCCGATCATGAAGGTGATGTAGCGGGGCGCCATCACCAAGTCGTCGACGCTGGCCTGCACATTGGCCGCGCCCAAGTAGCCGCGGGCCGCTGCCGCAAACCGCGTCGGCAACGCTTGACCACCCAGCACGGAACGCACCAAGTCGCCGAAATCCCAAGCCCAGTGCCCCCACATCACCGTGTCTAGGTCGAGCACGGCGACGACGTTGCCGTCCTCGCCGAACATCAGGTTGTCGAGGTGGCCATCGCCGTGGATGGTGCTATTGCATTCGCGAAAGCGCGTGGCTAGATGGCGACGGGCGTCGATGAAGTCCATCAGTTCAGGCTCGGCGTCCGGGCCGGCATCGAAGGCCGCTAGGCAGCGGTCCAACTGCAGATGGCCGGGTATGGCTGCATCGAGCCGCGGCCCCGGCAGGTCCTGGAGCCAGCGGTGGGTTTGGCCGACGGCTCGTCCGGCGGCCTCGGCCTGGCGGTCGTTGTCCAGCTTGGCAAGGGAGCGCCCGTTGGCGTAGGACCAGAGCCGCCAGATATCGCCATCGAGTTGCGCGTGGTTGGCGCCGTCTCGAGTCGGAATGAGCGTGGGCGTCCAGCCCGGATGCTTGGTATTGAAATGGACCGACACTCGAGCCACGTTGTCCATCAACACGTCCGGTCTGCGGAAGACGAACGGGTTGATGCGCTGCAACACCCAGCGGTCCTCCGCTCCTTGCGCCAAGTAGCTGTCATTGATCCGCCCGCTGCCCAAGGGAGAGACGATGGCCCGCACGCCCCAGCCCTCGGCGAGGGCGATTTGGGCGCTGGTCATGGTGCCTCCAGCCAAGCCAGCACTGGCGGCGCGATGGCAACGATGTACTCGCCTGAGGGCCCACTGGCTTTGGCGATGCGTTGCAGGGCTTCAGCTTGGCCAAGCCTTCCGGTGGCCACATCGACGACAGTTTGGAGGATCAGCCTGAGGTTGGCGATCGGCGGCATCAGTTCGGGGATGAAGTCCTCCGCCGCGCAAATGTCGAGCAACCGAGTGCATTCGTCGAGTAGCGGTGCGCCGCCCTCAGCCAGCAGTTCCCCGAATCGGCGGGCGGCTAGGCTCTCCGGGAGCAGCGCATCCACCGGGCGGTCCAAGGGCGAGTCGGTGCCATAGGGCCTGGACTGCGGCATTTCCTGCCCGCCCATTCGGGCTTCCAGGGCGGCCTGTCCCAACAGCCGTCCGTACCACTTGATCGGCTCCAGCAGGGCCACGGCAGGCAACTGGCGCTCCTTGACCCCGAAGCGCCGCAACAAGGTGCGGCTGGCGTGCGGGACATCGACGATGCCTGCGGCTGCGAGGTGATTCAGAGACGCTTCAAGCCAGCCGCCGAAGTCGTCGGGCGCGGGCTGGTTGGACCAGAAGCGGTCCGCAACCAGGGGCATGCGCGACCAAAGCCGCACCGGCAGCAATTCCTCGCTCACCAGTTCCGACCACAGGCAGGCCTCGCCGCCCAACACCTTGCCGGCGCCGGGGGAGGGCGCTGGCTGGCGCCACCCTTGGGTCCACTTCAAGCCCGCTGCAACGTGATTGAAACGGGGGTCCACAAGCAAGGCATCCTCAAGGACCAGCAATTCCTCTTCGGGTGCGTCCGGCCCGTAGGCGTGATGCACGTCCGCCGGATAGAGCAGGTCCAAGTAGTATCCGGAAGACACCACGCAGTCATGGCCTGCGGCCAGCGCCCGGCCCCGGGCGGTGGCGCCGCGCCAGCTTTGCACCACCATCGTGGCCGGCGCTCCGCCGTCGAGCGCTTCGTCCCAGCCGATGATCCGCTTGCCGTGCCGGGCGGCGGTGGCAGCGAGAAGCGCCCTGAACTGGGCCTGCAGGGCAGCGGGGCTCCCTAGGTCGTGATGCGCCATGTAAGCCGCGATTTCGCTGCTCTCGTTCCACCATGCCGGATTCACCTCGTCGCCGCCGAGGTGGATGAATCGATCGGGAAAAACGTCGGCCAGCTCACCGACCAGGGTGTCGATCGCGTCTTGGAAAGCGGGATCGATGGGATTGAGCACCGCTTCATGGGGGCCGAACCGGCTGCTCGGCGGCACCGGCGAGCGCCGCGGCCCCCATTCGGGATGGGCGCTCAACCAACTGGTCGCATGGCCGGGCACGTCGAGTTCGGGGATGACTCGGATGCCGCGCTCGGCCGCCACCGTCACTAGCGTGCGCAACTCGCGGCGGCTGTAGCTCTCGGCGCTGGCCAGCTTGGGGTAGGCGCGGCTTTGGAAGCGGAAGCCCTGATCGTCGGTTAGGTGCAGGTGCAGCACGTTCAGCTTGCACAGCGCCATCGCGTCCAAGGTGACCAGCAGGGCGTCCAAGCTGAGGAAGCGCCGGGCCGGGTCCAGCATCAGGCCGCGCCATGGAAAGCTCGGTGCGTCCTCGATGTGGCCGAGCGGCAGATGGCCGCAATGATTGCTGATCTGAACCAGCGTGGCCAGCGCGTGCCGGGCACCGGCCAAGCGCGGGGCGCTGATGCGCACGCCATCGTTCGACACCGTTAGTCGGTAGCTTTCGTCATCGTGCAGGGCGGGCGGGGTCTCGCCTTGGTCGTCCACCTCAAAGCGAACCGGCACTGTAGCTTTGCTTTGCCCCTTGAGCCAACCGTTGGCGCGGTCCAGCATGGAGGTGAGCGGTGCGCTGACTGGCCCTTGGCGTTGGAGCAGTCCGGCTTGCGCTCGCTCGGTGGAAAACTGCGCCCGGCCTACCCTAGGCGCAAGAGACAACTGGTTCATGCCGCAAGCCTAGTGCAGCGAGTTGCATTCCTCCACCTTCATGACACCATGGGAACATGAACGTTCAGGAACGCATGCGCGCCGTGCTGCAGGCGGAGGCTGACGCCATCCGTGCCGTCGCTGTTGGCGATGAGTTTGTCCAAGCCGTGCAGGCGTTGGCGGCTTGCCAAGGCAAGGTGCTGACCACCGGCATCGGCAAGGCCGGGCACATCGCCCGCAAGTTCGCCGCCACCCTCTGCTCCACGGCGACGCCCGCAGACTTCATTCATCCAGCGGAGGCGGCCCATGGCGATCTGGGCCTGGTCGGCGCCAATGATCTGATGGTCGCCCTTTCGACCAGCGGCAAGAGCCGGGAGGTGCTGGAGATGCTGGAGCTGTCGCGCCATCTCGGCGTCGCCACCGTCATCGGCATCACCTCGCATCCGGATTCGGAACTGCGAACGCTGTCCGACCTGATTCTGGACATGGGCGTGATCGATGAGCCCTGCCCCCTAGGCCTGACGCCGAGCGCCAGCACCGCGGTCATGCTGGCCATCACCGACGCCTTGGCGTTGGCGCTGTTGGAGGTGAAAGGCGTGACCCGGGAGGACTACGGCCTGCGTCACCACGGGGGTTACCTCGGTCGCCAGACCCGCACGGACAACTTGCCGCACTAGGATCAGCCGTCAAGGCTGGGAGGGATTGGGCGATGAACCTGGACGAGCTGCCGGTCGAAAAGGGCTTCCGCATTCGCGGCGCATCGATGACGCGGCTGGAGACCTTTGCCGATGCGGCCTTCGCCTTTGCGGTCACGCTGCTGGTCATTTCCGTTGACGACGTGCCGTCGAGTTACGAGGAGTTCCAGACCGCGCTCAAGTCCGTGCCGGTCTTTTTCGCCTGCTTGGCGCAGATGATCATGTTCTGGATTGGCCATCACAAGTGGAGCCGCCTCTACGGCTTGGATGACTTGGTGTCCCTGTGGCTCACCGTGTTCCTGATCGCCGGCATCTTGGTGCTGGTCTATCCCTTGCGGGTGGTCATGTCGTTGGGCTTCGGCATGATCACTGGTGGTTGGCTACCAGTCGCCTTCGAGGTGACGACGGCGCAGGTTGCCGCCATCTTCATCTTTTACGGCCTAGCGTTCGCATCCCTTTCGGGGATCATTCTCGCGCTCTACGCGTACGCTTGGCGGCGGCGCGATGCGCTGCAGCTCAATGAACTTGAGCGTTTCGACACCATGCAGAACATTACCCTGTGGGCCGCGGTGAGCAGCATCGGCCTAGTGTCCAGCTTGATCGCGATTCTCAACCCGACCGATGAATATGGTTTGGCTGGCTGGTTCTATTGGTCGCTGTTCGTGGCGTTCTTTTGGGTGAATGTGCGGGGGCGCAAGAGAAGGCGGGCGCTTTCGCCTATATAATCGCGCCGCCATGAAAACTGCCCGCACTGCTGAAATCACCCGCAACACCCGGGAAACCCGCATCGAACTGGCCTTGGACCTCGATGGAGAGGGCCTTTGCGAGCTGGCCACCGGGCTGCCGTTCTTCGAACACATGCTGGCCCAGGTGGCGCGGCATGGGCGAATCGACCTGAAAGTGCGCGCCGAAGGCGACTTGGAGGTTGACGCGCATCACACCGTGGAGGACGTGGGCATCGTCTTCGGCCAAGCGCTCGCCAAGGCCGTGGGCGACAAGCAGGGCGTGTGGCGCTACGGCCATGCCTATGTGCCGCTGGATGAGGCCTTATCAAGGGCGGTGGTCGATCTCTCCGGCCGGCCGGGGCTCGAATACCACTGCGCCTTCGTGCGGCCCCGCATCGGTGATTTTGATGTCGATCTGCTGCGCGAGTTCTTCCAGGGTTTCGTCAACCACGCCCAGGTCACCCTGCACTTGGACAATCTGCGCGGGGCCAACGCCCACCATCAGGCGGAGACGCTGTTCAAGGCCTTTGGCCGGGCGCTGCGCATGGCGGTCGCCTTCGATCCGCGAAGCACGGGCGAGGTGCCGTCGACCAAGGGATCGCTGTAGCCTTGCCGAGCGCGGCCTCGCCATGTTGTTGATCCCGGCCATCGATCTCAAGGATGGGCAATGCGTGCGCCTCAAGCAGGGTCGCATGAGCGACGCCACCCGCTACTCCGACGATCCGGCGGCCATGGCCGCGCACTGGCTTGAGGCGGGCTGCCGACGGCTGCACGTGGTCGATCTTGATGCGGCCTTTGCCGGAGAGCCGCGCAACCAGGGCTGCATCGCCGATATCGTTCGCCGGGCGGGTGGGGTGCCGGTTCAAGTCGGTGGCGGCATCCGCTCCCTTGAGACGGCTGCGGCCTATCTGGAGGCCGGCGTGGCAGCGGTCATAGTCGGCACCGCCGCGGTGCGGGATTTCGATTTCCTTGAGCGCTTGGCAGCGCGCTTTCCGCGCCAAATCCTGTTCGGGCTTGATGCCCGCGGGGAGCGGGTAGCGACGGATGGCTGGGACATCACCACCGATGCCTCGGTGCTCGAGTTGGCCCGGGCGGCGGATGCGCTGCCCCTGGCTGGCATCGTCTATACGGACATCGAGCGCGATGGCATGCAGAGCGGCATCAACGCCGCCGCCACGCTGCGGCTTGCCGCCGCCCTGTCCACTCCCGTGATCGCCTCTGGGGGCCTCAACGACCTTAACGACCTAGCGGCGCTGAAGGCCGCCGATGAACAGGCCGGCAACCTGCTGCTGGGCGCCATTACGGGACGCGCCATCTATGCCGGCACCTTGGACTTCCAACAAGGCCAAGCGCTGCTTGATGCTTGATTTCGATGTGCGCTAAATGCCCCCCATGCATAGGTACTTGACCTCTAAGTACTCGTCCATGCCGTACTTTGATCCTTCGCGGCCAATTCCGGACGCCTTCATGCCGCCGAAAGGGGCGGCTTCGTTGGAGATGATTCCCTCATTGATGCCGACAATGCCGTAGTCAAGGCGCTCGGCCATGCGCCAGACGCGGCCAATGTCTCTGGAGTAAAAGTAAGCGGCCAGTCCGTACTCGGTGTCGTTGGCGAGTTCGACCGCTTCGTCGTCGGTGTCGAACTTCACCAACGGCGCCACGGGGCCGAATATCTCTTCCCGGAACACGCGCATGTCGCTTCGCACGCCGGTGAGTATTGTGGGTTCCACAAAGCACTCGCCGTTCACCGCTCGTTGGCCTCCGGCGAGCACTTCCGCGCCGAGTTCCACGGCGTCCTCGACCATGCCGAGCACGGAATCGGCCGCCTTGCTGTCGATCAACGGACCCACTTCCGTTTCGGGCTGCATCCCATTGCCGACCCGCAATGCGGCCACGGCGGCCGCGAGGCGTTCGGCAAAGGCATCGTGGATGTCGGACTGCACAAGGATGCGGTTGGCGCAGACACAGGTCTGGCCGGCGTTGCGGAATTTGCAAATCAGCGCACCCTGAACGGCGGCATCGAGGTCGGCGTCGTTGAACACGATGAACGGCGCATTGCCGCCGAGTTCCATCGAGGTGCGCTTGACCGTTGCCGCGCACTGTTCGAGCAGCATTTTGCCGACGGCCGTGGAACCCGTGAAGGTCAGCTTGCGCACTTCGGGGTTGGCAGTGAGTTCACCCCCGATCGCACGGGTGTCGCCAGCCAGCACGTTGACCACCCCGGCTGGGATGTCGGCCCGAACCGCCAGTTCGGCGATGGCGAGAGCGGATAGCGGCGTGGCGGAGGCTGGCTTGCACACCACCGCGCAGCCAGCCGCAAGGGCCGGGCCGACCTTCCGAGTGAGCATGGCGATTGGAAAGTTCCATGGGGTGATGCAGGCGACCACGCCGACCGGCTGCTTAAGGGTGACGACCCGTTTGTCCGGTGCCGGTCCAGGAATCGTGTCGCCGTAAACGCGGGGTGCCTCCTCTGCGAACCACTCCAGGAAGGCGGCACCATAGGCAACCTCTCCCCGCGATTCCGCCAGCGGTTTGCCCTGTTCCGCCGTCATGATTACTGCCAAATCCTCCTGATGGGCGATGATCAGATCGAACCAGCGTCTGAGCGCCCGAGAGCGGGCCTTAGCCGTTTGGCTGCGCCAGTCTTGGAACGCACGGCTGGCAGCCTCTATGGCGCGGCGGGTTTCGGTGCCTTGGCAGCGGGCGACTCGGGCAATGACTTCGCCGTCGGCGGGGTTCACCACGGGTATGCTGCCGCCGTCATCCGCATCGAGCCACTGGCCGTCAATCAACGCTTGGGTTTTGAGCAGTCTTGGATCCTTGAGTTTCATCTCACTCTCCTAGCGGTAGTCTTGGCTTTAAGTCCAACGCTCTTTCAACTCATGGCGCGACCAGATTTCCGTAGCTGTCGGGTCTGCGATCACGATAGAACTGCCAAGTTGAGCGGACTTCGTCGATCAAGTCCAGTTCAAGCTCTGCCACCAGGAGTTCGTCACGGCCCTCTGCCGCTTGGGCGATGATCTCGCCGCGCGGGTTGACGAAGTAACTTCGGCCATAGAATTCACCCAAGTTCCAGGGCGCCTCCACCCCCACCCGGTTGACGCAGCCCATGAAGTAGCCGTTGGCGGCTGCATGGGCGGGTTGCTCAAGTTCCCAAAGGTGCCCGGAAAGACCCTTTACCGTCGCCGAAGGGTTGTAAACCACTTCAGCGCCGTTCAGCCCTAGGGCGCGGGCCCCTTCCGGAAAGTGCCGGTCGTAGCAGATATAGACACCGACCTTGGCGTAGGCGGTTTGGAACACGGGGTAGCCGAGATTGCCGGGACGGAAGAAGAACTTTTCCCAGAATCCCGATGTATGGGGAATGTGGGTCTTACGGTATTTGCCCAGATAGGCGCCGTCCGCGTCCAGGACTACGGCCGTGTTGTAGAGGATGCCGGGTGCCTCCTTCTCGTAGATTGGGGCGACGATGGCCATCTGGAATTCGCGCGCAAGCTCAGCAAGCCGCTCTGTCGTGGGGCCGGGCACGGGTTCCGCCGTTTCGTACCAGGATGCGTCTTGGCTAGGGCAAAAGTAGGGTGTGCTGAATATCTCCTGCAGACACAGGACTTGCACGCCGCGCCTTCCCGCTTCCTGAATGAACGGTATGTGCTTGGCAGTCATTTCGTCCACGGTTTCCCGCATGGAAGCCGTCGGGCTTAAGTCGGGCAGGGATAACTGGATGAGCCCTGTCTTGAGCGTTCGGGGCATGGGGTTCCTCGTTGGTCTAGGCGGGTTTCAGTTCGCGCCGCTGAACAGCCCGCGCTTGACAAATTGGCCCGCGCCGGAGCTGCCGTGCCACTCATTGTTGGAGACGATCACCTTGCCTCGGCTGATGACCGTTTCGCTGAACCCCTGGGTTTCGATCCCTTCGTAGGCGTTGTAGTCAACGCGCATGTGATGGGTGCAGGGATTGTCAACGCTGATGGTTTCGCGGCGCTCGGGATCGAAGATGACGATGTCGGCATCGCTGCCGACGGCCACGGTGCCCTTTTTGGGAAACAGCCCGAATAGCTTCGCGGCTGCCGTTGAAGTGAGTTCGACGAATCGATTCACTGATATTCGACCGGCGGCGACGCCGCCGTTGTACACCAGGCTCAGGCGGTTCTCCACGCCCGGCGCTCCGTTCGGAATCTTGCTGAAGTCGTCGATTCCCAGTGTTTTCTGATCCTTGAAGCAGAATGGACAGTGGTCGGTGGAGATGCTTTGGAGGTCGCCGAATTTCAGCCCCCGCCACAGTTCGTCCTGGTTCCAGCGCTCACGCAGCGCTGGCGTCATGACGTACTTCGCGCCCTCGAATCCTTCGCGGTCGTAGTAGTCGATGTCCAAGAACAGGTATTGGGGACAGGTCTCTGCGAAGACGAGGGCGCCGCGCTTGCGCGCAAGGTTGACCTGTTCGAGCGCATCGGCGCTGCTCAAGTGGACGATATAGACCGGCACCCCGGCCACCTCCGCGATGGCGATTGAGCGATGCACGCCCTCGGCCTCCATCCGCGTCGGTCGAGTCAGGGCATGATACTTCGGTGAGGTCTTGCCCTCCTTGAGCGCCAGTTTCACGATCTCGTCGATGACGATGCCGTTCTCGGCATGCATGCAGACCAAGGTCCCGTCATCCCCGGCTTTGCGCATGGCGCGGAACAGGGTGCCGTCATCGACATAGAGCACTCCGGGGTATGCCATGAACATTTTGTAGGAGGTGACGCCCTCGTCGGCCAGGCGTCTCATTTCCCACAGCCTCTTGTCTTCCATGTCGGTAACGATCATGTGGAAGCCATAGTCGATGGACGCCTTGCCCTCAGCCTTTGCGTGCCAAGTCTCCAGAGCCTCCAGAGTTGAGTTGCCTTTGATTTGGATGGCGAAGTCGATGATGGTCGTGGTTCCGCCGAATGCGGCGGCCCGGGTGCCGGACTCAAAGTCGTCGGAGCTAGTCGTGCCGCCGAAGGGCATGTCCATGTGGGTGTGCGGATCGACGCCACCGGGGATTACCAGCTTTCCGGAGGCGTCGATGACTTCATCGGCCTGCAGGTCGAGGCTGTTTCCGATAAGGGAGACCTTGTCGTCTTCGACATAGATGTCAGCCCTGTAGTCGTCGCTTGCGGTGACGACGCGACCGTTACGTATCAATAAGGACATGAGTCTCTCCGTTCTCTTTGGCGCCATTCTTCGACAGCACGATATAGAAGATAAATGACACCAGAAAGCCTGAGAACCAGGACGCTGTGTACAGCCACTGCAGCCAGTCCACAAAGTACCCTGACAGGGCGGTCGCGACTCCGGCGGCCAAGGCGGTCATGGCCACCGGGTTGACGCCGCGTCGATACCGGTAAGGGCCCTGGGGATCAAACAGACCCCGCAGCGATATCCGGGTGCGCCTGACCGTGTAGTAGTCGGCAAGCATCACGCCGAGCACGGGCCCCAGCAAACCGCTTACGAACACCAGCAGTTCGCTGATGCGATCAAAGAGCAGCCAAGGCGCGATCATGACGCCAATCAATCCGGCGATCAATCCGCCGCGCCTGAAGTTGATGGCGCTCGGCCAAAGATTGGCAAATGCATTGGCGGGTGCGATGACGTTGGCCGCGATATTGGTTGTGAGCGTCGCAGTGAAGAGCAGGAGTTGCGTGGCTACCACCACAGCGGGGTTTTCGAACCGGGCGACCAGATTGACGGGATCCCAAGGCGCGTCCTCAGCCGCCAAAACGTCCTCAAAACCGATCAGGGCAGCGCAGGTGACGAACACACTCACGAAGCTGTAGAGAAGCATCGTGGTGGGGAGGCCCAGAAACTGCCCGATGACCTGGGCGCGTTGGCTTTGGCCGAAGCGTGTGATGTCGGCAATGCTGATCGACATGGTTGCCCAAAAACCCACCATGGCCGTGATCCAGAACAGCCACGTGGCGAATTGGGACGTTGAAGCCGGTGCGGCGGAAATCAAAACCGGCGTTGAGACCGACTCTCCGCGCCGGAATTGCGCCACCAATTCACCTTGAGCGCCGGTCGAGTCACTGCCTTCGCGCAGTTTCAACACCTCGGACGGTGAAATGTTCAGAGCGCCGGGTGCTGCGGGGTGCCACTCGCTTCCATTCAATTCGGAGCGAATGGCGATTCGGTAGCTGTCAGCCTTCCATTTGCCTTCCAGCCCTTGCAGCGGGGAAATCGACACTCCGCCGTCGGCGCGATAGTGGGCGGTCGGCCTTTCGAGTTGGGCGCTTTGGTCCAAAACTTGCGCGAATCCACCGCCCTGATGGGCGCCCCAAAACACCAGAAGTACGCCGACACCAATCAGGATGGGCGCGGCAAGCGTCTCTAGGATTCGAATTGATTCAGTGCCGCTCCAGACGAAGTACATTGTGAGCGCCCATGAACAGCCGAACGCGATGAATTTGCCGGTGGTGAGGCCGCTGGCGACTGGTTCGGCGGACAAGGTGCAGGCGATCACGTAGATGGCCAGTCCGCCGATCCAGGTTTGCACACCGAACCAACCGCAGGCCACCAGCGCTCTCACGAGCGCCGGGACATGGACCCCAACCGTCCCGAAAGGAGCGCGGCCCAGAACCGCGAACGGCACCCGATACTTGACGCCCGCATGTCCATTCAGCGTCATTGGCACGGTGACGATCAGGTTGGCAAGGAGAATGATGGCGAGCGCCTCCAACCAATTCAGCCCGTCCTTGATCATGTAGCTGGCCAGTATGTACGTGGGTATGCTTGTGGCCATGCCGACCCATACGGCGGCCAAGTTCCAAGTGTTCCATGTACGTTGGATTTCCGGCACCGGAGCGAGATCCACAGCATAAAGCGGTGAGTGTTCGATCCCGGCCGAAGGTGTCCGCAAGCCCTGAATCATGCTGCCTGCTTTAGCCAGCGGAACTTTTGGAAGTACATAGGCCGATGGGAACCTTCTGCGAACACCCGCGAGCTAGCCGGTCGAAAGCTATCGTGCCCGCGTTTGAGCGCCTATCCCTAATCGAGCGAACTATTGGTTGGACAAGCGCTTGTAGCGCAAGGGTTGTTGTTGTGGCTTTCGCAGTATTTCACCGCTGTCGCCCAAGTAATGTCCTTTCCGAAACACTCATTGCTATCGATTCTGGCTAGGGCACAAAAGGTCCGATCATCGTCTGCGTTTTTCGATCTGTTCGTCACCCACCTAGCGTGGCAGTCGGATAGGACTGTTTCGGGATCTTTTCCCGGATTCTCCGACATGGCTTGAGCCCAGCAGGCTATTTGAACGTCAATTTCCTCGTCTGGGATTAAGTTGTGGGAGTCCTTGCACTCCGAACTACTTGATGCAGAGCAGCACTGATAGGTAGTTACATCCGGATGGTTTCCAAGAATAAACGGCGTCGGTTTGCTAGCACCGGGAATTGTCGCCGTTCCGGTCTTCAATATGTCTTTGCCGACGCCCGTGATGTTGTTCCACTCTTCTCGCGCGGGCGTCCCGAGCACGACAAGAGGAAGTGTCATGCTGGTCGAAGTAGACTGTGGATCAAGCATCTGTTTTAGTTGTGGGTTTATGTAGTAGCCGCCGGTGTGACCGGACGGATCGTTGAAGTACGCCTGCGCATCGGGCAGATTCTGCGAGGTGTTGCTTCCGGGCGCCGCGATGGGGCGAATATCGACAATGGTCTCGTAGAGAGTTGGATCGTCAATCCCCACAGCGGTCAGCACCCTCGTCCACCGATTCATTGTAAAAGTGTTCAAGTAGTCCTTTTCCGTGAGGGCGGTTGAAGGCGGATAGTTAAGCAATAGTACGGACTTTTGCATGACCATTGGTAACCCAAACTGTGGAAAGAAAGCCCAAGGTTCATCTGGCCTAGTGTTGTTCTTGTTCCAACAACCGTCGTTGGCCTTGCACTTATTGACACCGTTTAACGCGGCCGTGTAGTTGCCAACAAACACACGATGCGCAAACGGATAAAACGATGCATTTGAGTCATCCGTCACGATTGTCACGTTGTAGCTGTTGTTATCTTGGTCAAATTCGACCTCTAGTGAATCGAACTTGATGCCGTCTCGGTTCAGGGAGTCTGTTGTGAATAGCTTCACCACATCCGAAGTGGTCATGCCTTCGTAGTACTTTTGGTAAGGGGCGGGCAACCAGTTCTCCGCCGGATAGACGAGGGCAGCCTCGTAGGGGAGAGTGTACGTTACGTCCTTGGCCCAGACGGCTTGCCATTGAAACGCAAACTGACTTACGAAAACTAAAGTGGCGAGAACGTGGACCCTATTCGGTTTCATCATTGAACAAAACCTCGGTGTTGATTTATGTTTAGTCCGCTCTGTACGAGTATGCACAAGAGACGCACGGCTTTCGGGTTAGCAATCCATCGGGAGCCTTAGAATTCGTATCGCGCTGTCACCCCGATCTCCCGGCGATCCGTGTTCCACAGGGCGAAGCCGAGGAATCCAGGGTAGTAGTTGCGCACCCGAGTGTACTTCTTGTCGGCCAGATTGATGCCGTAGAGTGCGAGGCGCCAGCGTTCGCCGGGGCTTGAGAACTCGATGCGGGCGTTCAGCAGGCCGTAGCCATCCTCCTTTTCAAACGGCGAGTTGGCGATCTGGCCGTAAAAGTCGTCCCGATAAGCGTAGTCGGCTCGAAGCAGGAGGCTGGCGCCGTTCGCCAAGGGCCACATGGCCTGGGGCGAAATGCTGTAGGTGACCTTGCTGACGTAGGGCAGCTGCGAACCCTTGGCGAAATTCGCCTCCAAGGAGGGATCGAGGTCCACTTTGGTGATCTCCGCGTCGGTGTAGCCCAAAGTGGCCACTACTCGAAACCAAGGCGAGAACAGGGCGGTCAACTCCACTTCAAAGCCATCGATTTCCGCTTCGGCGGCGTTCAGCACGCGGGTGTCGAAGGCGTTGCCCACTCGGTTCACCTGGGCTTGGTAGTCCTCGTAATCGCTGGTGTAAGCCGAAACATTGAGCCGCATCCGATCATCAAAAGCCTGTGCCTTGAGGCCCACCTCAAACATGTCCACGTACTCGGGGTCATAAGCGCCGACGCTGGCCGGAGCGGCAGGCCGAGCGGCGAAGCCGCCGCTGCGGAATCCCCGGGAGTACGTTGCGTAAAGCATGAGCTCATCAGAGACTTGGAACTTGCCGTTGACAGTGCCCGAAACGGCGTCCCATGAGTCGCCGAGTGTGCTGGGTGGGATTCTGTACACCAACTGTCCGCCGTCATCGACGGCGGGCGCACCAGTGGCGTCCAGCGACTGATAATAGATGTCGTAGTCCTTCTCCTCGTCGGTGTACCGCAGCCCAGCCGTCAAACTGAAACTCTCGCTCAGATCGACGGTGACTTGGCCGAAGGCGGCGTAGCTCTGGGTCTCCACTTGCGAACGCCGCTGATCCAGGGCGCCGAATTGATTGTCATTCTGCAGGTTGTGGCCGTCCTCCGTGAAGTAGTAGAGGCCCGCGATCCAATTGACCGTGCCCGCCTCGTTTTCCCCCAATAGTTGAATCTCTTGGGAGAATTGATCAGAAGCCCCGGTCTCCAAGTAGTGGACGACGACCTGGGGTGCGCCGTCGAACTCCAGGTTGCCCACGTACTCCATGTCCCGATAGGCGGTGATCGACTTCAGGGTCAGGGTTTCGGATAGATCCCACTGCCAGGTGGCGGAGACGCCGAACAAGTCCTGCTCGGTGTCGAGGTCATCAAGGGAGTAGCTGTCAAACGGATCCGCATCCGCGCCGCTGGCGCACGGCGCATACTGGCCTGATCCGGCGCTGGTGAAGCAGGGTGCCGCACCAAAGAAGGCCACCATCCAATCGGCGAATTCATAGAAGCTGTGCGGCACCGCCCCTTGACGCGCCTTGCCGGCGTCCAGTACCACGGACAGTTCCGAATTCGCCCCGCTCCAATACAATTGCGCCCGTCCGCTCAAGCTGTCCTCGTCGCCGAGCTCATCGCCGGTAAACACCTGCTCGCCGACGCCGTCCCGATTGCGGCTGAGAATGCCCGCACGAAACGCTAGGCCATCGCTCAAACCGAATTCAGCCGAAGCTTCAAGATTGATGCGCCCATCCTCGCCAAAGGTGGCCCCAACGTGCCCCCCAGGCTCACCGCTCGGCTTGCGGCTGACCACGTTGACCGCGCCGCCGATGGTGTTTTTGCCAAACAGGGTGCCTTGGGGGCCGCGCAGCACCTCCACCCGCTCAAGATCAAGCAAATCCAAGGCGGCGCCCTGATTGCGGCCCATGTAAACGCCGTCGATGTACAAGCCCACACCAGGGTCAGTGGTCACCATGTGGTCCGATTGGCCGATGCCGCGCAGGAAAATGGCCCCCGCCTCTGCGCTGCCCATGCCGTAGGAGGTAAACGACATGCCGGGCGTGAACTTGCCGATGTCGCGTAGGTCGATCATGTTGGCCTGCTCGAGGTCCGCCTCCGAGAAGGCGGTGATGGAGATGGGCGTCTCCTGCAGCGACTCCTGTCGCTTGCGCGCCGTGACGATCACTTCCTCAATGGTCGCCAATTCCGCATCCGGCTCGCCCTGTGCTTGAGCTTGGGTCGAGATGGCGGGAAGCAGAAGCAAACCCAGGAAAAGAAAGCCTGCGAGCAACGCAAGCCGTTTACGGACCGCACCAACTTTCGCCAATGTCAGTAAGGGACTTGGACCTCGTTCTGCCATGATCATTTGAGTTTCCCCTAAGGTGTCCGAGGCCTGAAAGGCCGACAGCATCACTTCTAACTGGATTTGACATTTATGTCAATCTATATAGTCAAACTTTATCGTCAAATCAGTTACACTCTCGCTCGACATGGCATCTCCTCAATGACTAAGCGTTCACAGCTTGTCCCGATCGTGGGCACGGGTGCCGCGGCGGCAATGATCTTCAACATTCTGCCGTTCTTTGTCGGCAGGGCGGCAGAGGCTTTCGGGCTGAGCGATGGAGCAGCGGGCTGGCTGGCAACCACCTATTTGGCGGGTTTCGGCGTCTCGTCGGTCTCCGCGCCGCTTTGGCTTCATCGGCTTGGCAAGAGGGCGCTCGGTCGCCTGCTGTTTCTGTCGGCGGCAGTGCTGCTCGCAGCGGGAGGAATGATAGCGTCCTACGTCGCTGTCTTGGGGGTGCTGTTGGCCGTTGGCTTGCTTCTTGGGGGCCTTTACACGATGTCTTTCCTGTTGGCGGCCGAACATCCGGACGCCACCCGAGCCTTGGGCGTCAAGCTTGGCGGTGAAGTCGCACTCGGCGCGCTGCTTCTGGCGCTGCTTCCGACACTGATCTACCCGGCTTTCGGTTTTTCCGGCATCCTTGGCGCATTGGCAATCGTGCTGGTTTCGGTATCAGCTTGCACGCATTTCCTCGCTAAGCACGCCTTGGAAACGGGCAACGCCTCGATGGACCGCGGCCATTTCGCAATGCCGGCGTCCGCTGGCCTCGCGCTTGGCGCGCTGTTCCTGTTCACCGTGGGGCAGGCATCCGTTTGGTCCTTTGTTGAACGTGCGGGAGCAAGGGCGGAATTCGATGCCAGCGCCATTGGTGGCGTGTTGTCAGTGGCGGTGCTCTTTGGTGGAGTCGGATCCTTCTTGGCGGGCGCGCTGTCGGACCGGCTCGGCAAGGCGATGCCATTGGCGGGCGCCGCATCGCTTTACTTGGTGGCGATGGCACTGTTCGCGTTTGGTGGGCAGTTCTGGTTCTATGCTGGCGCCGTCAACCTCTTCTTCTTCTCTTGGCTTTTTGCCCTGCCTTACCTGATTTCCGCCATCGCTGGCCTTGACGACAGCGGTCGCGCGACGTCCCTCGTCACTGCCAGCCTCGCCTTCGGGAGCATGCTCGGTCCTGCGGCTGGCGGCGAACTATTGGAGCGCGGAGGCTTCCTGCTGCTCTACTTCTCGGGTTCGCTTGTCACCGCCGCCGCATACGCCGTTGTTCTCGGGATGGCGGTTCGCCAGCGACTAGTGTCCCGGCGTTCGGAGTGAGCGCCCGCATGCAGCAGGAGCATCAGCGGAGCGGGGAGTAGGACGCCGGCCGCAACATCTTGATTTTCTGCTCGACTATGGCGTCGAGTTCCCATATCTCGCTGATAAAGGTCTCCCAGTCGGGATCAGATTCCATGTTGGCTCGCCGCCGCTCACGGTCTGCCAAGCTCTCGTATGCCCACATGAACACCACTTGGTGCAGATTGCCCACCTCCGTGGTGAATATGCCGATGAATTTGCCAAGGTATTTTTGCTGGATGGGCAAACCGTCCTTTTCGTACTTTTCTAGCCACTTTTGGACTGTGCCCGGACGGAACGAGTAGGTGCGATGATCGATAATCATGAGGCTGCACTCCCGGTGGCGCTTGGATTGAGGATGAGGTCGCTCGCCTTTTCGGCGATCATGATGGTGGGCGCATTCGTGTTCCCGCGGGTTATGACGGGCATGATGGAGGCGTCGGCCACCCGTAGCGCCTTGATGCCGCGGACCCGCAGTTCCGCATCGACAACCGCCTCGCTGTCCACGCCCATCTTGCAGGAACCCACTGGGTGCAGCGTGGTCATGGCCGCATCGACCAGCCACTTCGCGACCTGCGCGTCCGTCATGTTTTCCGGACCGGGTTCCAACTCCCGGCCGATCGTTGCCGCAAACGCGGGTTTCGCCATCACCTCGCGCATGAGCTGCACGCCGGCGACGGCGGTGTCAACGTCTCGCCGGTCGTCGAGATAGTTGGCGTGAATGCGCGGTGAATCCTCGGGATCGCCTGAGCGCAAGGCGATGCGCCCTCGGCTCTTGGGAACCACTGGCCCGATCCTTATGGTCGTGCCGTGCTCGTCCGCCACGTTCCGCTTCCGGCCAAGCGCGGGCACGGACCAGTGCAGGTTGGCGGTTGCCTCCGTCGCCGGCATGAAGTGGGTCTGGATGTCAGGCACTTCAAGATCCTTGGACGAGCGGATGAACGACCCCGATTCATAAGGGAACGTCGTTACGAAACCCGTTCCGAACATCGCTGCCCTAAGCACGCCAAGCGTCATCCGATCCACCCGCAGGTTCTCGCGCAGCGAAACCGGCTCCCGGCATTCATGCACCAAGCAGCAGTCAACATGGTCCTGCACGTTTCGGCCAACGCCCGGCAGATGATGGACCGTGGCAATGCCATGCTCTTGGAGATGCTCGGCATCGCCGATTCCTGAAAGCATCAGGAGATGCGGCGACCCGACGACTCCGGCGGCTAGGATGACCTCCCGAACCGCCTTGGCGTTGACGACGTTCCTCCCCCTGCGGTATTCGACGCCGACCGCTCGCCCTCCCTCAACCAGCACGCGGTGTGCGAGTGCTCGCGTGGCGATCGTTAAGTTGGGCCGCTTGGTGGCCGGAGCGAGGAAGGCTGTGGCCGCGCTGCAGCGCCAGCCCCGTCGAATGGTGAAGTCGTAGCGGCCGAACCCTTCCTGGCTGGCGCCGTTGAAGTCATCGGTGAAGGGATACCCGGCCTGTTGACCAGCCTCCATGTAGGCGTCGAACATTGCGTTTGCGCCGCGCGCCCGACGCACCGTGAGCTCGCCTGTGCGCCCGTGGAAAGAGTCTTCCCGGTCAACATGGGCTTCCGAGCGTTTGAACAGCGGCAGCACCTTTTCATAGGACCAACCGGGCAGTCCCATTTGCTCCCAGCCGTCGTAGTCCGCCGGATTGCCGCGAACGTAGATCATGCCGTTGATTGTGGAGCTTCCGCCGAGAACCTTGCCGCGCGGCCAGAAAACCTTTCGGCCGTCCAGATGAGGCTCAGGCTCCGTATGGAACTGCCAGTTGTAAATGCCCGAGTGCATCAAGCGGCCCATGAGCATGGGCAGGCGGAACAGTGTGTTGGAGTCCCGTCCGCCGGCTTCGATGAGCAATACCCGTGTAGTGGGCTCGGCCGACAGCCGGTTGGCCAGCACGCAGCCTGCCGATCCGGCGCCCACCACGATGTAGTCGTATTCGCCTCCTTTCATCGTTTGCCTCCAGCGGTTACCAGTTTATCGGCGCGGCGCCCATTGCCACCAGTTTTCGGTTGCCGAGCTCGAAGGGGTTCGGTCGTTCCAGATACCGCGTTCCCTCGGCGGGGTGGGGCGAGGTGACAATCGCGGGGTGATCCTGAATGGTGTATAGGTCGCAGACGCCACTGGCCAGCGCTGCCGCTTGAGCCGCGTCTCCGAACAGCAGTAAAGCCACGGGTTGGCCGGTGTGCTCCGAGCAAAAGTGGCGCAGGATGTGTCCGATCAACGGGCGCCACAGCGGCAGGTGACCTCTGGTCTGGTGCGGATCGCCGTCCACGGAGAATCGCGACAACGTAAGGCTCGCATTCAATAGCAGCACGCCTTGATCGACCCAGTGCTGGGCAAGCTCGGTGGGCCCTTGGAATCCGTTGCTTGGCGCGGCAATGGCGTCGAGCGTTGCCGACCATCCCTCAACGTCCGCCGCGTGGGAGGCAAGGCCCGATCGAAAGGCGTAGAGACTCTGGATCAGGCTGCGCATGCTGGCTGAGCGCATGTTGCCGAGTTCGCGCCAATGCCGGTGTTCCCCAGTCTCGAAGGCGCGTCCGGTGGAAAAGGCGATGTTGGGATAGGGATCCTGACCAACGACAACGCAACGGACGGCACTTGGCGCTAGGTCGTCGAACGCCCGCAGCATGTGGGCGCCGTCAGGCTCCCCTGGAAGCGTGAAATATCGGCGGGAAGGAAAAATCGGCTCCCACGGATGCAACTCCAGCGTTGCGTCCACAGCGTCGAAAGCGAGGTCAACGCCATTGACGACGGACCGCCATTCGGGATTGAGGTCGGATTGCCAGTCAACCAGAAGTTCTCGCAATGCGGTGCGCAGGCGTGTGGCCATCTAATGGGTCCTTGTCGATCCAGTCTGATTGAGCTGCGTTTCGCTGGGTGGCTGGGGCAGGCCCGGTTTCCTTGCTGGTTGTGTCCCGCAGTGGCTCCTATAATCCCTTGGGTGGTTTGGTGGGGTTGGGCCGCGGCCGCAGTCCGCCGTGGTGTCGATCACTGGCGCCGCCAAGATCGTCCAAATCCGAACAAGGAGGCTGAACGCATGGCCCGTGCCATGAATGCGCGCGACAGGAAGGAGCGGCAGATAATCCGGGCAACGGAGAAGCTGGTTGCCAAGCGGGGCTTTCACGGTACGCGCATGGACGACATCGCTCGGGCGGCAAAGCTGCCGCGGCCCAATCTCTACTATTACTTTTCTTCGAAACGTGCCATCTACCGGCGCATCCTGACCGGGCTGCGAGCCGACTGGGTCAAGGCGTTCGAGCAGATTGCTGCTGATCGGGAGCCTCGGGAGGCCATCCGCGACTACATCCGAGTCAAGATCGAGTACTCGAGAAAACACCCGGTGCCTTCGAAAGTCTTCGCCATGGAGGTGATTCGGGGATCGGACATGTTGACCGATGAGGAGAACAACCAGATTAGGGATCTGACGGCGGAAAAGTGTGCGGTCATAGAGCGTTGGATGGACGAGGGCAAAATGGATCGCCTGGATGCGCGCCACTTCTTTTTCCTGCTGTGGGGCGCGACGCAGTACTACGCCGACTTCGAACAGCAGATCAAGAGCATTCTCGGCACCAAGCGCTTGACCGCCGCGCAATTCGAAGCTGGCGTGGCGACGGTTACCCAAGTCGTCCTCAATGGCTGCGGACTCGGCGATTGAATGGCCGGCTGCCGGGTCGTGGCTCGATTGTCGGCGCCTTGGTAACGGCATGAGCTTGTTTCGTGCCTCCTTGAGCTGTTGCGCGAACTGCCGCTGGGTTCTGCCCGGAACCGGAACGCCCGGCTGGCGCGATCACGCTGTTTCGGGTTTTTCCAAGATCGTTCAAGCTACAATTTTTTGACATAAGCGTCAAACATTATTGTATGCTCTCCCGGCGAAGCCGCCGGGTTCGCGCGGCGAGCACCCAAGCGGTGCCGACGAAAGCTTGGTTCGTCAGCCGGGAAGTTCGCTGGGCTAGTGATTAGCGGCGCAGCGCAACGGTCATCCAAGGGGGGCGTGATATGGACTTTGGATTGGTTCTGCAAACTGACCCGCCCGCGACCCGGGTGGTGGAACTCGCGCAGCGGGCGGAAGCGCACGGCTTCACCCATGTGTGGGTTTACGACTCCCCCGTCCTCTGGCAGGAGCCCTTTGTGATCCTTGGTCGCATTCTTGCGGAGACCGAGCGGATCCGGGTTGGCCCGATGGTCACCAACCCTGGCACCCGGGACTGGACTGTGCTCGCATCGACCTTCGCCACGCTCAACGATCTGTACGGACCGCGCACGGTATGTGGCATGGGCCGGGGCGATTCGGCCTTGCGCTACATAGGCCGCAGTCCGAGAAGCCTGCAGGAAATGACGGACGCGATGCGGATCGTCAAAGGGCTGGTCGCCGGGGAGTCGGTCGTTCACAACGGCAGGGACATCGCGTTTCCGTGGATCGACCAAGGCTGGGAGTTGCCGATGTGGGGCGCGGGTTATGGGCCTCGGGCGCTTGACTGCATCGGGCGCAACGCGGACGGCTTCATTCTGCAGTTGGCGGACCCCCAGATTTTCGAGTGGACCTTGACGGCGGTCCGTGCGGGCGCCGTCGCTGCGGGCCGCGAGGCGGGCGATGTTGCCGCCTGCGTGGCTGCGCCTGCCTATGTCGGTGATGATCTGGCCCATCAGCGGGAGCAACTGCGGTGGTTCGGGGGCATGGTCGGCAACCACGTCGCCGACCTCGTCAATCGCTACGGCGGGGATTCCGGCCAAGTGCCCAAGGCGCTGACGGACTACGTCAAGGGACGAGGCGCCTACGACTACTCGCACCACGGACGAGCGGGGAACCCTTCAACGGACTTCGTGCCGGACGAGATCATTGATCGCTTCTGCATTTCGGGCGCAGTGCAGGACCACATCGCCAAGCTCAGGGCATTGGCCGGTCTTGGCGCGGCCCAGTTCGCCATGTATCTCATGCACGATGCACAGGACCAGACCTTGGAGACTTACGGAAAGCACATCTTGCCCGCCCTGAGAGATGACGGTGGCCGGGAGGCCATGCGCTCGGACACCGCAGCGCCCAGTGCTGTCCACGCATAATCACACTTGTTTGTGAGACAGCACGTTAGGGAGGTTCCCATTTGAACAACCAAAAGTCGGCTTTCTACGACGCCCATTGGATGCCCTACACCGCGAACCGGGCATTCAAGCGGGATCCGCGGCTTGTGAAACGCGCCGAGGGCTGCCACTACCACACGCCGGATGGCCGCAAGGTGTTCGACGGACTTTCGGGACTGTGGTGCTGTGGTGCTGGCCACGGCCATCCAGGCATCACCGAAGCGGTGACGAACCAACTGCGCCGCATGGACTACGCGCCCGCCTTCCAGTTCGGCCACGCCTTGAGCTTCGAGTTGGCCAACCGGATCGTCGAGTTGATGCCCGATGGGCTTTCCCACGTCTTCTTCACCAATTCGGGGTCGGAATGCACCGACACCGCGCTCAAGATCGCTCGGGCCTACTGGCGCGAGGCTGGCCGCCCGAGCAAAACCAAGCTGATCGGGCGGATTCGCGGCTATCACGGCGTCAACTTTGGGGGCACGAGCTTGGGCGGCATCGGCCCCAACCGGCAGATGTACGGGCCGTTGCTCGATGCCGACCACCTGTCCGCCACGCTGCTGCTGGAGAACGCCTTCAGCCGGGGCATGCCGCAATACGGGAGCCACCTTGCGGATCAGTTGGAGGAGATCGTGGCATTGCATGACGCCTCGAACATTGCTGCCGTGATCGTGGAGCCCATGTCAGGGTCTGGCGGCGTAGTGGTGCCCCCCGCGGGTTACCTGCAGCGGCTACGGGAGATATGCGACCGCCATGAGCTTCTGTTGATCTTTGATGAGGTGATCACCGGGTTTGGGCGGACGGGATCAATGACAGGCGCTGAGGAGTTCGGCGTGGTCCCGGATATGCTGAATCTTGCCAAGCAACTGACCAACGGCACCATCCCCATGGGTGCGGTCGTCGCCAGCGAGAAGATCTACGGCGCCTTCATGGAAACCTCGAAACCGCAACATGCCATCGAATTGCCCCACGGCTACACGTACTCAGCGCATCCGGTCGCCTGCGCAGCCGGGCTTGCGGCGCTCGATCTGCTGGTCACGGAAGGGCTTATCGAACGGGTGCGGAAGCTGGCGGTTCGCTTCGAGACCTGCCTGCACGAACTCAAGAGCGCGCCGCATGTGGTGGATATTCGCAACTACGGGCTGGCCGGGGCGCTGCAGTTGCGGCCCCGGGAGGGCGACCCCTTGGTCAGGCCCTACGAGGCGGGGTTGAAAATGTGGGCAGCGGGCTTCTATGTTCGCTGGGGCGGCGATACGCTGCAGTTCGGACCGCCGTTTGTCGCCCAGGCTTCGGACTTGGAGGCCATGTTCGATTGCTTGGCGGGAGTGCTGGCTGAGGTCGGCTAGCGTTTCAGCAACTTAAGCGCCTGTGCCAGCAGCGCTTCGGTGTCGGCGGGGTTGGCCGCCACATCGGGTTCGATGCCCGCATCGTGGATGGAGTTGCCGCTTGGGGTGAAGTAGTGGCCAGTGGTCAGTTTGAGCCCTTGGGCGCCCGATAGGGGCACTAGGGACTGCACGGTGCCCTTCCCGAAACTGGTCTCGCCGAGCAGGATGGCCCGTCCATGGTCCTTAAGCGCCCCGGCGACGATTTCCGAGGCCGAAGCGGCCTTCCTGTCGATCAAAAGCACCACGGGGGCGCCGTTCAGCGCATCGCCGGGCGGGGCGCGGTAGGCTTGTGCGGGGGTCGGTGGACGGCTGCGCATGGTGGCGACCACGCCGCCGTCGAGCAGGGCGCCCGCAATGTCCACCGAGGCAGGGAGGATTCCCCCGGTGTTGCCGCGCACATCAAGGACTAAGCCGGCAATTGGGCGTTCCGCTGCCAAGGTGGCTAGGGCGCCTTGAAAATCGCCGTTGGTCCGCTTGTTGAACCGGACGATTCGGACGTAGGCGTAGCCCGCCTCGAGCCAGCGCCAACGGACGCTGGGCGCGGCAATCAAGGCGCGGGTGAGGTCGAGGCCGAATCGCTCGCCGCCGCGCTTCACCCGCAAGTTCACTTCCGTGCTTGGCGGTCCGCGCAGGCTTTTCACGACCCATTTCAAGCGCTTGCCTTTAAGCGAGGTCCCGTCGATCGAGGTGATCCGATCGCCGGGCAGCAATCCGGCCTGGGTGGCGGGGGAATCATCAAGGGTGGCAGCGATGGTGAAATAGCCGTCCGCCAAGGCCAGCTCGACGCCGATGCCGCCGAACCAACCATCGGCATCCGCTTGCAGGCTCTCGAAGGCGTCTTTGTCGAGATACCGGGAATGGCGGTCCAGTCCACCCAAGATGCCGCGCAGCGCATCGTTGGCGAGCTGTTCGTCGGCCACCTCTTCGACGTAGTTGGCCTTGATTTGGCGAATGGCTTCGTCCACCAGCCGGTTTGCGAGGAGACCGGTGCCGGACGCTGCGCGATACGCGACCATCCCGAGCGCCACACCAGTCACGATGCTGACCAGAACACCGAAATGCACTAGAGGGCGCATCACGGTGGCGTGAGCCATTGCCAAGGGTCAACCGCCTGGCCCTTGTGGCGCAATTCGAAGTAGATGCCGCTGGCCGTGGCGCCGCCGCTCTGGCCGGCATGGGCGATGACTTCGCCGGTTTCAACCAAGTCATTGACTCTCTTGGTCAATTGGTCGGCTTGGCCGTAGAGGGTCATGTAGCCGTCGCCGTGGTCGATGATGGCCATGTGTCCGAAGCCGCGCAGCCAATCGGCGAACACCACGCGCCCGCCATGCACCGCGGCCACTTCGGTGCCGGTCGGCGCGTTCAGCAGCAGCCCTCGCCAAGCCATGTCGCCATCGGCCCGGGGCTGGCCGAAGCGTCCGACGAGCTCACCGCGCAGCGGCCATGCGAGACTGCCCTTGCGGGCGGTGAATCGGCCCACCCCTGGGATGGTGCGCCGTTCGATTTGATCGATGAGCTTCTGCAGCCGCTGGCGGTCGGCCAGCAGGCGAGTGCGGCGGTTTTCCTTGTCTTCGAATTCCTGGTCGAGCGCGGCGATCAGGGCATCGCGGGCTTGGCGTTCCGTCTGCAGCGATTGCCGGCGCGTGCGCAGTTGCTCCAAGTCCCGGCGCTCGACCGCTCGTTGGGTCCGAAGGGCCTCGGCGTTGCGCTCGATGTCCGCCGATAGCCGGCGGAAGGCATCCAGCGCCTGAATGCGCGCATCGGTGATGAAGCGATGGTACGCCAGGATACGCTCCAAGGTGCCGGTTGATTGCTGGTTGAACACCAGCTTAACGAATTGCTCGCCGCTCAGCCGATAGGCGGCGGCAAGGTGATTGGCCAGGCGGCGCACCTCCTCTTCGCGCTGCGCATTCAGGCGCTGTTGCTCATCCTCCAGGTCGGTCAGTGCGTCCCGGATGTCCGCCAAGGCGGCTTCGCCGGCGCGGACGGCGGCGCTCAATCGAGCGACGGCGCCATCCCGGACCTGCACGTCCTTGAGCCAGCGCAGGCGGCGGCGCTCCGCGTCGGACAGCCAGGATTCGAGGTCGTTGAGTTCAGCCAAAACCGACTCCAACTTCGCCTTCGCTTGAGTTCCCTCATCAGCGGCCACTGCGACACCGACCGCGATGGCGAGCAGCAGTGCCCAGAGCCCGCTTCCTCTGCGAATTGTCATCCGTGCGTCAGCGTGCGGCCCGTCATTTCCGGGGGAGGTTCGATGCCCATGAGGGCGAGGGCGGTGGGCGCAACGTCGGCCAAGGTGCCACCGTCGGCCAGCGACGGCGCCCCATCGCCGAGCACCACTAGGGGTACGGCTTCGGTGGTGTGGGCGGTGTGGGGTTGGGCGTTGTCGGCGTCACGCATGCGCTCCACGTTGCCGTGGTCGGCGGTGATCAGCATGCGCCAACCCTGTTCTGCGGCCGTCGCCGCCAATTGGCCGAGGCATTGGTCCAGGGTTTCGACCGCGGCCACGGCGGCGTCGAACTGGCCGGTGTGCCCCACCATGTCGCCGTTGGCGTAGTTGCAGACGATGGCATCAAAGCGTTCCGAGCGGAGCGCGTCGATGAGGCCTTGGGTCAGCTCGGCGGCGCTCATTTCCGGCTTCAGGTCATAGGTGGCGACCTTGGGGCTGGGCACGAGCAGGCGCTCTTCGCCGGGAAAGGGCTGCTCGCGACCGCCGGAGAAAAAGAAGGTCACGTGGGCGTACTTTTCGGTTTCGGCGGCCCTCAGTTGCCGTTTGCCAAGCTTGGAGAGGTGCTCACCGAAGGTGTTGGCCAGCACTGCCGGCTCGAACAGGCAGGGGACCTCGAGGTCTTCCGCGTAGCGGGTGAGGGTGGCGCCATTCTTGACCGGGCTGAATCGGTGGCGTGGGAATTCGTTGAAATCCGCCTTAAGCAGGGCGCGGCTCAATTGCCGAGCCCGGTCGGCACGGAAGTTGGTGAACAGGATCGCGTCGTGTTCGGTGAGGACCGGCACTTGACCGCTGGCGCTGCGCACTGCCGTGGGCTGGACAAACTCATCGGTTTCGCCCCGCTCGTAGGCGAGTTGGAGGGCAGTTGGGCCGTCGGCTGCATGGAAGGGGGCTTCACCGTGAACGACCGCCTTGAAAGCCCGCTCGGTCCGCTGCCAGCGCTGGTCCCGGTCCATGGCGAAGTAGCGGCCGCAGACCGAGGCCACCTCGCCGGCGCCAAGTTCACGGAACAGGGCATCGGCTTGTTCCAAGGAGGCGGCGGCGCTGGCCGGCGGGGTGTCCCGCCCGTCGAGAAAGGCGTGCAGGTGAATGGGCCCCGCGCCCTTGTCGCGGGCGGTGCGGATGAGCTGGAAAATCTGCCGCTCATGGGAGTGTACGCCGCCGGGCGAGAGCAGGCCGAGAACGTGCAGGGCGCCGCCGGATTCTTTCAAACCCTCAATGAGTGCGCTTAAGGCGGCGTTGCCCTCGAATTCGCCGCGCTCCATGGCTTGGTTGATGCGCGCTAGATCTTGGTGAACGACCCGTCCGGCCCCGATGACCATGTGTCCGACTTCGGAATTGCCCATTTGGCCTTCGGGCAGCCCCACGTCAACCCCGGAACCGGAAACCAGGGTGTGCGGACAGCGGGCCAGGAAGCCATCCCAATTCGGCGTGCGCGCGGCGGCGATGGCGTTATCCGTAGCGTCCTCGCGATGGCCGAAGCCGTCAAGAATGACGAGGATCAGTTTGTTGGATCGGTTGTCAGCCAAGGTTTCCATGGGCAGGCGGCATGATATCCGCGAGCGGCGTCGGTTGAAACTTGCTTGTATAATCGCGCCGTTTGCCATCCCCCGGCTCTATCCCAATTCCCATGGACCAAGTCTTCGAGTTCATTGCCAACCATCCGCTTTTGTGCGGCGCCTTCGTGGTGCTGCTGGCGCTGTTCGTGCGCAACGAAGTGCGGCGTGGCGGGCGTTCGGTTTCGGCGCAGCAACTGGTGGACATGGTGAACCGCGAAGGGGCGCTGGTGCTTGACGTGCGGGACAAGAAGGAGTTTGACGCTGGCCATATCGTCGATGCGGTCAACATACCGTTCTCGGCATTGGACAGCCGCGTGGATGAACTCAACAAGCACAAGGACCGGCCCGTGGTGGTGGCCTGCAAGATGGGCCAGCACTCGGGCAGCGCCGGCGTGGTGCTGCGCAAGCATGGATTTCAGAACGTCGTACGGCTCACGGGCGGGGTGACCGAGTGGCGCAATCAGAGCCTGCCAGTGGTGAGGTCATGAGCGAGCAGCCGACGGCGCAAGTGCGCCTGGAACGAATTTACCTGAAGGACGCGTCCTGGGAGTCGCCGAAGAGCCCCGGCATCTTCGCGGAGAACTGGACGCCGGAGGTTCAGGCGGACATCAACACCAAGTCCAATCGGGTGGAGGAAACCCGCTTCGAGGTGGTGCTCACCATCGGCCTGAAGGCCAAGCTCGGTGAGGAGGCGACCGCCTTCATCGTCGAGGTGCAGCAGGCGGGCCTATTCGCCATCGAGGGCGTGGAGGGCGAGACCTTAAGAAGGGTGCTGGGCACCCTCTGTCCCACCACCCTGTATCCCTACGCGCGTGAAGCGATCGACAACCTAACGCTTAAGGGCGGGTTTCCAGCCCTGCATTTGGCGCCGGTGAACTTTGAAGCGCTGTATGCCGAGGCGGTTCGCCAGCAGGAGCAGCAAACCGCCCATTGATTGGGATTGGCGGACTTGATCAAAGGCTCCCTAGAGCTCGTTCAAACGGAGTTCGGCAATCTTTCGGGTCAAGGTGTTGCGTCCCCAGCCAAGGCGCTCCGCCGCCTCCACCCGCCGCCCAGCGGTGCGTGCTAATGCTGCCTTGATCAAGGTGCGCTCAAAGGCTGGCAAGGCGTGCTTCAGCAAGGGTTGCCCGCCTTCTTCGGCGAGCGCCTCGCCGGCCCATTTGGCCAGCGCGTCTTCCCAATTGCCGGCCTCGGAAGGCGGTGGCGCCTCCTTCAGTTCCGGTGGCAGGTCATCGACCAGCACTACGGGGCCTGCCACCATGACCGCCAGCCAGCGGCAGGTGTTCTCCAACTGCCGCACGTTGCCGGGCCATGGCAGCGCGGAAAGGGTTTTGAGGGTGGTGGGGTCAAACACCTTGGGCGCTTCGCCGAGTTCGTTGGTGGCTCGCTGCAGGAAGTGGTTGGCGAGCAGGGGTATGTCCTCCCGTCGTTCGGCCAGCGCCGGGACATGCACCCGGATGACGTTCAAGCGGTGGAACAGATCCTCCCGGAAAGTGCCGTCCTCCACCCGTTGCTCCAAGTGCTGATGGGTGGCGGTGATGATGCGCACATCCACCTGCACGGGGTTGTGGCCGCCGACCCGGTAGAACTCCCCTTCGGCAATCACCCGCAGCAGGCGAATCTGGCTCTCTGCGGGCATGTCGCCGATTTCGTCCAGAAACAGGGTGCCGCCGTTGGCCTGTTCGAAGCGGCCGATCCGTCGGCTGGCGGCGCCGGTGAAGGCGCCCTTTTCGTGGCCGAACAGTTCTGATTCGACCAATTCGCTGGGGATGGCGGAGACGTTCAAGGCCACGAAGGGCTGTTGGGAACGGGGACTGTGCCGATGCAGCGCATTGGCCACGAGCTCCTTGCCGGAGCCCGACGGGCCGTTGATCAGCACGGTGACATTGGAGGCGGACAGCCTGCCGATGGCGCGAAACACCTCCTGCATGGCCGGTGCCTGACCGAGGATTTCCTGGTCCGAAGCCGCCACTTGGAGGCTGTGCGCCTCTTGACGCTCGGCCCGGGCCATCGCCCGCTGGACCACGGCCACTGCCTCGTCGATGTCAAAGGGCTTGGGCAGGTATTCGAAGGCGCCTCGATGGTAGGAGGCGACGGCGCTGTCGAGATCGGAATGGGCGGTCATGATGATCACCGGCAGCTCGGGTTCCTGTTCCCGCAGCGCGTCGAGAAAGTCGAGCCCGTCGGTCCCAGGCATGCGAATGTCGCTGAGCACCGCCGCCGGAAGCTGCCCGGAAGCCAAGGCCTCGTCGGCGCTGGCGAATGAGGAAGTGGCGATGCCGGCCCGGGTCATGGCCTTTTCAAGGACCCAACGGATCGATCGGTCGTCATCGACGATCCACACCGTAGGCGCCTTGCCGCCGTTCACACGCAGCTCTCCTCTTCGTAGGTTAGGGGCAGTATGACGGCGAAGAACGTCTTTCCGGGACGGCTCTCGCACTCGATCATGCCGTGGTGGCGCCGCACGATGGCTTGGGTGATGGCGAGGCCCAACCCTGAGCCACTGGCCCGGCCGCTGATCATCGGATAGAACATTCGGTCCAGAAGTTCATCGGGTATGCCGGGCCCGTTGTCCTGCACCTCGATGCTGACCACCAACCTGTGCAGCCGTCCGTGAATGGTGAATTGGCGTAGCGGCCGGGTGCGCAGGGTGATCTCGGCGCCCTTAACTTCGTCAAGAGCGATGCAGGCGTTGTTGACGATGTTGAGCAGGGCTTGAATGAGCTGGTCTTCGTCGGCGTCGACCATTGGCAGGCTCGGGTCATAGTCTCGCTTCAGGTGCACTTGGTGGTTGGCAACGCTCTCCACGGCCACCCGGGCCACGTGCTCCAAGGCTTGGTGCACGTTGACCTGGCTGATGTTGAGCGGGCGGCTCGGGCCGAGCATGCGGTCCACCAATTCCGTCAGGCGATCAGTTTCTCGGATGATCACTTCGGTGTACTCGGCGAGCTCGGCTTGCTGCAGTTCGTGGCCAAGCAGTTGCGCAGCGCCGCGAATGCCGCCCAGGGGATTTTTCACTTCGTGGGCCAGGCCGCGGACTAGGCTGGCGGTGGTCTCCTGGATGTTGATGAGCCGATCGTCGTGGTTGATGCGCCGCAGCCGATCGAGGGGCTGCGCTTCGATCACCCAGTCGGTGCCGCCGTCGAAGGTGGCGCAGGTCAGATCGACCATGAGCGTGCTGCCACCGGCCACTTGCAGGCTTTGCTGGCGCAGGGTGAAAGACTGTCCCGGTGCCGCCGATTCCCCAAGGACTTCCAGCACCGCATCGGTGTTGCGGATCAGGGCGCTCAGGGGTTTGCCCAGCACCCGCCCGCCGCTGACGCCGAACAGGGCTTCGGCTGCAGGATTGAGCAGTTTGAGCACTTGCGCTGACGATATCACCAGGATGGCGCTGGGCTGGTGCTCCAGCGCCTTGTATGCGAGTTCCGCCTGCGCTTCGGCTGATGTTTCCGCGATCAAAGTGTCCACACCCATTCGGTTAGCAAGATTCGGTCCAAATTTTCGACCGAACGGATGCCGTTAGCGACCTATCTTGCACCAAAACAGTGCGTAAGGCCATTGGGCCATCCCTTCGGTCCGTTGGAGTTTCGCTGACGCGAAACTCTAGGGAACCAACGGGTCTTGTTGGTTCAGCTAGCGGTTGGCGGTAGGGCGTGGGTGCAGTATGGAATGCCTTAGCAAGTGGAAAGTGCTGGTTTCGCCCTCGAAGACGATGCTGCCGTCCTCATCGACTATTTGCAGTTGAAGCTGGTGCTCGCCGCGTTCGACGCCGGTCAGCGGGAATGCCGATGATGCTTGGGCGGTGCCTTGAGCGCTGCCGTTGAGCAGCAGTCGCAGGCGATGGCCTTGGCGGAGTTCCGGCTCGACTTGCGCTTGCACTACAAAGTCGCCCGAATTGGCACGCAGACCTTCGCCGTCGGCGGGCGACAGGATGCTGGCGCTGGCATAGGGCGTGTTGGCCGCGTCGGCGGCGCAAGGGGCTGCGATGGACAGCGCAGCGATGAGCAGGCAGGTGGCCCAGCCCGGGGTTGGTTGCTTGTGCATGATGAAAGCCTCAGGAGCGTTGCCGCTATCCTGAGGCTTTCGAGTCGGGGCGTCTGTAGGAAATTGCCCTTGTTTTCTTTTTTTTTTGACAGGACGGCGACCAAGCCGCCGTCCTGCGCATGCCCTTCGCTAGACCGAGTAGTACATGTCGAACTCCACCGGGTGGGTGGTGGCGTTCAGGTAGTCCACCTCTTCCTGCTTGAGCTCCATGTAACCGTCGATCATCGAGTCGGTGAAGACGTCGCCGGCGCGCAGGAAGTCCCGGTCGGCGTCGAGGGCGGCCAGCGCCTGCTCCAGGGAGCTGGCCACGGTGGGCACGCCTTCGAGCTCCTCCGGGGGCAGGTCGTAGAGGTCCTTGTCGAACGACTCGCCGGGGTGGATTTCGTTGGCGATGCCGTCCAGGCCCGCCATGAGCATCGCCGCATAGGTGAGGTACGGGTTGCCGGTGCTGTCCGGAAAGCGCACCTCCACTCGGTAGGCGTTGGGATTGCCGCCTTGAATGTAGGGGATGCGCACCGAGGCCGAACGGTTGCGCGCCGAGTAGGCCAGCAGCACCGGTGCCTCGAAGCCGGGCACGAGCCGCTTGTAGGAGTTGGTGCTGGCGTTGGAGAAGGCGTTGATGGCGCGGGCGTGCTTGATGATGCCACCGATGTAGAACAGGGCGGTCTCGGAGAGCCCGGCGTAGCCGTCGCCATGGAACACGTTGGTGCCCCCGGCGAAGATCGACTGGTGCACGTGCATGCCGTTGCCGTTGTCGCCGACTAGGGGCTTGGGCATGAACGTGGCGGTCTTGCCGTAGGCGTCGGCGACGTTGTGGACGCAGTACTTGTAGATCTGGGTCTCGTCGGCCTTCTTCACCAAGGTGTTGAAGCGAACGCCGATTTCGGCTTGGCAGGCCGTGCCCACTTCGTGGTGGTGCACTTCAACCTTGAGGCCCATGGATTGCATGGCCGCGCACATCGCCGAGCGGAGGTCGGCGGCGGAGTCCACCGGGGGGACCGGGAAGTAACCGCCCTTGACGCCGGGCCGGTGGCCGAGGTTGCCGCCCTCAAAGTCGCTGCCGGACTCCCAAGCCGCCTCTTCGGCACTGATGGCGTAGGAGGCGCCGCTCATCTCGATCTTGTACTTGACGTCGTCGAAGACGAAGAACTCGCACTCCGGGCCGAAAAAGGCAGCGTCGCCAATGCCCGTCGAGGCGAGATAGGCTTCCGCTTTCTTGGCCAACGACCGCGGATCCCGCTCGTAGGGCTGCATGGTGGAGGGCTCGACGATGTCGCAACGCAAATTGAGCGTCGGCTCGTCCCGGAAGGGGTCCATCACCGGCGTCTCGTCGTCCGGCATGAGGATCATGTCGGACTCGTTGATCGACTTCCAGCCGGAGATCGACGAACCGTCGAACATGACGCCGTCGGCTAGGCTGTCGGCGTCAATGCGATCCGCCGGAAGGGTGGTGTGCTGCTCTTTTCCGCGCGGATCCGTGAAGCGCATATCCACCCACTTCACGTCGTTGTCGCTCATCATTTTCAGTGTGTTGTCAGACATCGTTTTCCTCGTTTGCTCCTTGTTAGGCCCTCGATTGGCAGTTTTTCAGTTAAGACTCGGCTTGCACCGTCAAGCCCGCTTCCCGGGCCGTCGAATGCCGCTGGCCGCGATTTCTTGATCGCACCATAGTGGGCGAAGCAACAAATATGCCATGCCTGATATCGAAGGGGTAGGGGCTATATCGCATTGATGCGCCCGCGTCGTGCACAAAACAAGTGCTTGTCCAAGGCTGTATGCACCAAATCTGGGAATTCGACCGGTCCACTGCTAATTGACTTTGATCCGAATGCGGATTTCATGGTCGGCTTGCGCCGTCTCAAGCACCTCATGGCCATGTACCCGGCACCAGGCTGGCACGTCGGCGAGGGTGCCTGGGTCGGTGGCCCACACTTCGAGCACCGTTCCTGGGCGCAAGCCGGCAATTCGGTCCTGGGCCTTGATGACGGGCATGGGGCAGAGCAAGCCCCGGGCATCCAAGGTCTCAACGGGGCCGGGCTCAGACATGCCAAGCCGAGGGCAGCTCCGCAGGTGCCAAGGGGGGCACCGTCAATTCACGGCGTTCGCCGTTCGGGTCTTCGGCGGCCACGGTGACGGCCGCCGCCTCCCGCCCTTGGCTGTAGCGGGCCACGACCCGTGCGGCGAGTTCCAAGTCGGCCGGCTCTGGATGGCCATCAACCAAGCACAGCGGGCCGAGGTGGCTGATGGGTCGCAGGTTGAGGAAGCGCTTGCGGTAGCCTTCGAGGTAGCGGTTCTCCCCCTCCTCCCGGCTGACAATCAGCTTGAAGTGGGGCGCGGGGCGGATGTGGCGCCCCACCTTGAGCAGCATGATGTCGTCAAGCTCGTAGTCCTTGCTTCCCTGCGCCGCCCACAGGTCGGTGAGCTTGCGGCTGTACTGCGCATCGGTCAGGAAGCAACAGCCGCCTGCAGGCTGTGCCCATTCCGTGAATCCCAAGCGCTGGGCGAGTTCAATTTGCGGCTTGCGGTTGCGCCCTTGGAAGCCGAAGAGCGCGTCGCGGTCCACCCAGCCCTCCCGTTCCGGCAGGGTGGGGGGCAGGTTTTGGGCGCACAGGGGCCGCAGCAGGCGGTCGTCGGCGCCGGACTCCTTGGCGATGACCGGCATGGTCGCCTTGCGTTGACTCTTGGGCCGCTGCCCGATCACTTCGCCAGTGACGATGAAGTCAAAGCCGTGTTCCGCCATGAATCCCCAGGCCAAGGCCTTGCGGACCATGAAGATCTTGCAGTCCAGGCAGGGGTTGAGGTGCTGGCCGTAGCCGTGCTTGGGGCTCAGCAGCACCTTCTTGTACTCCTCGATGACGTCGATGATGTGCAGCTTGATGCCGAGCTGTTCAGCCACCCAGAGGGCGTTGTTGCGCTTCGGCGCGCTACCCTTGCGGGCGCGGATGGCGTGGGTGTGGCCTTCGACGCAGAAGCCAGTGAAGAAATTGATGCCCTCCACATGCACGCCTTGGTCCATGACGACCTTGGCGGCCAGCATGGAATCGAGCCCACCGGAAATGAGTGCTACGGCTTTGATTGGTTCGGTCATGGCCTTGGCCCTCGCGGGGCCGGGAAGTTTAGTGCTGCGGCTTAGTGGGCGCAAACGCGCGGCCTGACGGCCGCGTTTGTAGTTTCGCTGGCGCGAAACTCCGACAGCGGCTGAGGGGATCGGGCTGCTTGAGGCCACCGCCTCGCGGGTTCGTCCTAGGCGCGGCCCGGGGGGCTGCTGGACAGGGGGTTGAATGTGGTTTTTGATTGCGCGCCATGAGAGTTCTGCTGCAACGGGTGGCCGAGGCGTCGGTGGTGGTGGCGTCCCGAACGATTGCCGAGATCGGTCCGGGGCTGCTCGCCTTGGTTGGCGTTTTCCCGGATGACGGGATGGCCGAAGTGGATTGGCTGGTGGACAAAACCCTGGGTCTGCGCATCTTCCCGGATGAGCGCAAGCCGATGAACCGATCGGTGCTTGAAGTGGGCGGCGCGATTTTGGTCGTCTCGCAATTCACCTTGGCCGCCGATTTGAGCCGCGGCAAGCGGCCCAGCTTTGGCGGTGCCGCGCCCACCGATCACGCCGAACGGCTGGTTGAAGCCTACGCCAGTGGCCTTCGGACGTCGTGCGCCGACGTTCAAACCGGACGCTTTGGGGCGCACATGCAGGTGGCCTTGGTCAACGACGGGCCCGCCACCTTCCTGAGGCACTTGCGCTGTTCTGAGAGTCTTTAGGGGCGGGGTTTTGCGGGCGCT
>VYDB01000150.1 GCA_009843635.1 Gammaproteobacteria bacterium | reverse complement strand
TCAAATCACGGCGAAAATCGCTTGAGTCCGGTCGAGTTGCGGAAGTCGGGCTAGCGACGCCGATCGGCGGGAGCTGGCACTGACTGAATCCAGGGGCAAATCCTTCATTTGCCCATTGTCTCACGTTCCCCGGTTGCCGCCATCGCAGCCTGTGCATCGACGCCGCGCGAGCCGGTTGCTATTGCGCATTCAGCAATCCACAAAAAACCCCGCCAAGGGCGGGGTCTTTCGTTGCGCTCGTGGCGCAAAGGCCTGAGCCTGCGAGGCGGTCTACATCATGCCGCCCATGTCGGGCATGCCGCCGCCACCGGGCATCGGGGGCGGGTTGTCCTCCGGCTGCTCACTCACCATCGCTTCGGTGGTGATCATCAGGCCGGCCACGGAAGCGGCCGCCTGCAAGGCGGCGCGGGCCACCTTGGCCGGGTCGAGGATGCCCATCTCGAGCATGTCGCCATACTCGTTAGTGGCTGCGTTGTAGCCGTGGTTGCCGTCTAGGGCCGTCACCTTGTCGAGCACCACGGCGCCTTCGACGCCGGCGTTGACGGCGATCTGACGCAGGGGGGCGCTCATGGCGCGGGCGGCGATGGAGATGCCGACGTTCTGGTCCTCGTTGTCGCCGGCGACCGCGTTGACGGCCTCAAGCGCGCGGACCAGGGCGACGCCGCCGCCAGCGACCACGCCTTCCTCAACGGCAGCGCGGGTCGAGTGCAGCGCGTCTTCGACGCGGGCCTTCTTCTCCTTCATCTCCACCTCGGTGGGCGCGCCCACCTTGATGACGGCCACGCCGCCGGCCAGTTTGGCCAAGCGTTCCTGAAGCTTCTCGCGGTCGTAGTCGGAGGAGGTGTCCTCGATCTCCTGGCGAATCTGCTTGATGCGGCCTTCGATCTCGTTCTTGGCGCCGGCGCCATCGACGATGGTGGAGTTCTCCTTGGTCGAGGAGACCCGCTTGGCGGTGCCGAGGTCATCGAGGGTGGCGCCTTCAAGGGTGAGGCCCACTTCCTCGGAGATGACGGTGCCACCGGTGAGGATGGCGATGTCCTGCAGCATGGCCTTGCGCCGGTCGCCGAAGCCGGGCGCCTTGGCGGCGGCCACCTTGACGATGCCGCGCATGTTGTTGACCACCAAGGTGGCCAGCGCC
Organism: Gammaproteobacteria bacterium; assembly: GCA_009843635.1. GTDB lineage: Bacteria > Pseudomonadota > Gammaproteobacteria > Pseudomonadales > Azotimanducaceae > Azophilus. The sequence continues at coordinate 77,549 of VYDB01000150.1, read as the reverse complement.
TCGCCTTCGATGTCTTCAGCGATGACCATCAGCGGCTTGCCGGACTTGGCGACGTTCTCCAGCACCGGCAGCATGTCGCGGATGTTGGAGATCTTCTTGTCGCACAGCAGAATGTAGGGCTCCTCGAGGTCTGCGGACATGGAGTCCTGATTGTTGATGAAGTAGGGCGAGAGGTAGCCGCGGTCGAACTGCATGCCTTCCACGACGTCGAGCTCGTTCTCGAGGCCGGAGCCTTCCTCCACGGTGATGACCCCTTCGCGACCCACCTTGTCCATGGCGTCGGCGATGATCTGGCCCACCGCCGAATCGCTGTTGGCGGAAATGCTGCCGACCTGGGCGACGGAGGTGGAATCCTCGCAGGGCTGGGACATGCCGCCGATGGAGGAGACGGCGGCGGTCACCGCCTTGTCGATGCCGCGCTTGAGGTCCATCGGGTTCATGCCCGCAGCAACGGACTTGAGCCCCTCGGTGAGAATGGACTGCGCCAGCACGGTGGCGGTGGTGGTGCCGTCGCCGGCTTCGTCGGATGTCTGACTGGCGACTTCCTTGACCATCTGGGCACCCATGTTCTCGAACTTGTCCTTGAGTTCGATTTCCTTGGCTACCGAGACGCCGTCCTTGGTGACGGTGGGCGCCCCGAAGGACTTGTCGAGCACCACGTTGCGGCCCTTGGGGCCCAAGGTGACCTTGACGGCGTCGGCCAGGGTGTTCACGCCCTTGAGCATGCGGCCGCGCGCGTCGTCTCCGAATTGTACGTCTTTCGCACTCATTGCCTGTTTCCTCGTGTGTCTGTCGGTTTCTGGTTACGTCGATTTGTTGGATGCGGAGCTTCGTTTGCCGGCTCTTGGGCGTTAGCCCTCGAGCACGCCGAAGATTTCGCTTTCGCTGAGAATGAGCAGCTCCTCGCCGTCGATCTTGACCGTGCTGCCGCCGTACTGGCCGAAGATGATCTTGTCACCGGCCTTTACGTCAGGCGCCCGCACTTCGCCGTTGTCCAAGGCTTTGCCGGGGCCGACGGCGAGCACTTCGCCTTGCGACGGCTTCTCGGCAGCCGAATCCGGCAGCACGATACCGCCGGCGGTGGTGGTCTCCTCTTCCAACCGGCGCACCACGACGCGGTCATGTAGGGGTCGAATGTTCATGGACTGGTTTCTCCCATCTTTGTCTTGCCGCCAGGCGGCAGGCTCTGGTTTCATGGCTACCCGATTGCGCCGCCATCTTGAGACTGGACAACGCCGCAACCCCGAGTTAGCACTCTCGCCGGGAGAGTGCTAACCCAAGGGCGGCTTACTATAAGGCCGTTCTTTTCGTTTTCAAGTCTTGGGCGAACAATTGGGTGGAAAAAGAGGGCATGGCGGAGGACAAGGGCCAACTCGGCGGTGATCCAAGCCCCAAGGAACGCATCTGGCAAGTGGTGTCGATGATTCCGCCGGGCAAGGTGGCCTCCTATGGGCAAGTGGCAGCGCTCGCGGGCCTACCAGCCCACGCCCGTTACGTTGGCGCCCTGATGGCTCGGCTGCCGCCGGGCACCCGGCTGCCCTGGCATCGAGTGGTCAATGCGGGTCTGCGCGTCTCCGCCCGAGGCGACCCCGACGGCGAGGCCGAGCAAAGGCGGCGGCTTGAAGCCGAAGGTGTCAGCCTGATCGGTGGGCGGGTGGCGGCGGGTTGCCGCTGGGAGGCGCGCCCGGACCTGCCGTGACCTCGCCTCCGGCCTGTGGGCTAGCCGCGCCGCGCGCGATCCAAATGAGGATCGCCAGGGAGGGCAGCACCATCACTGAAGTCAGCACGAAGAACGCCGCCCAGTCCCCATCGAGCGCATCGACCAAAAATCCGCTCGCAGCGGCCACAAGGTTGCGTCCCGCGTTGCCCAAGGAGGCGAGGGCGCCGTACTGGGTGGCCGTGTGCAGGCGGCTGGTGTAGTAGGAGATGAAGGCGACGAAGGCGACGGTGGAAAACGCCGAGGTCACGCCGTCGGCAATGACGGCCACCGACAGCGCTCCCACGTCCGGCCCCACCACGGCCACCCAGGCGAACAGCAAATTGGTTGCCGCCATGGCGATGCCGGCAATCAGCAGTCCGCGCACCACTCCAAAGCGGCCCGAGAAGAGGCCCGCTGCGAGGGCGCAGATGATCGTCACCGGCAGCCCTAGGGCCTTGGCATAGGTGCCGATCTCGGCATCGCTGAACCCCACTTCATTGTAGAAGACCACCACCATGCGGCCCAGGAAGGCCTCGCCGATTTTGAACAGGAAGATGAAGGCCAGCAGGCCGAATGCGAGGCGGGCGCCGTTGCGTTGAAAAAACTCGCTGACGGCGCTCACGTAGGTGCGGTTGAACCAGTTACCGGCGCCGAGCTGGGCGGCTCGCGTCGGCCCCGCATCCCCGCCTCTCGGCGGCTCGCGAAACCAGCGCAGCGCTAGCAGCGACACCACGGCCAAAAGGGCGGCCAGCGCCAAGTAGATCGGCGGCCAGCCATGCGCGTCGCTGAATTGAAAGGCCACCGCGCCGGGCAGGCTCACCCCGGTCCACCAGCCGCAGGTGGCCATGGCGGCGCCATGGCCGATCAGTTCGGGTTCGTCCTCGCCGATGACGGTGATGCGGTAGGCGTCGATGGCGAGGTCCTGGGTGGCGGACGCCAAGGCGATGACGAAGCACAAAGCCACCGTGGCGGCAATGCTGACGTGCGGGCCGAGAACCGCCAGCAGCGCCGAGCAAGCCACCAGAACGGCAAGGCAGAGCGAGATCCAGGAACGGCGTTGACCAAGCCGGTGCAGGAACGGAAGGCGCGCATGATCGATGATTGGCGCCCACAGGAAGTTGAAGGTCCATACCGAAAAAAGCAGTCCGAACACCCCGATGCTGGTGCGCGACAGCCCTTCATCCTTGAGCCAAAGCGTCATGGCCGAGCCGACCAGCAACCAGGGGAATCCACTCAGCGCCCCAAACAGGAAGATCCGCCACAGGCGGCCGTCGTTGAGGAACGGCAGGATACCCAGTGCGTCGCGCGGCTGGGGGTGGTCAGTCACCTTGAGGGGGTTGATGATTCAGTCGCGGAAGTTGTCGAACTGCAGCGGAACCTCCAGTTCGGCTTCCCTCAGCAGGGCGATGACCGCCTGCAGGTCGTCGCGCTTCTTGCCCGTGACGCGCACCTTTTCGCCGTTGATCTGGGCTTGGACCTTGCGCTTGGAGTCCTTCACCAGCTTGGTGATCCGCTTCGCGGAATCCCGGTCGATGCCTTGCTTGAGCCGGAACAACTGACGGCGCTGCTTGCCCGCGCCTTCGATGGCCTGCGGATCCAGGCTTCCGGCGTCGATTTTTCGGCTGGCCATCTTGACGCGCAGCATGTCTTCCATCTGCTTGAGCTGGAAGTCTTCGAAGGCGGCCAGTTGGATGCCTTGGTCGGAGAGTTCGAAGCTCGCGTCCACCCCGCGAAAGTCGAAGCGCGAACGCAGTTCGCGGGACGCCTGATCGACCGCGTTGCGAACCTCCTGCAGGTCCACCTCGGAGACGACATCGAATGCGGGCATGGCTTCACCTCTTGCTGTTCATCTACCTATAATTACGGTTCGGCATTATACCGAGACCCCGGCGGGTGCCGCATCCTGCCCTATCCAGGCCGCAAGCCATGAAACAACGCAAGTCCAAGCCGCGCCACCGCATCAGCCGGGTGACCACCCGCCAGGGCGACGGGGGAGAAAGCCAACTGGCCGACGGCAGCAAGCGACCGAAGAGCGATGCCCTATTCGCCGCCATCGGCGACGTTGATGAGCTCAACAGTCAGTTCGGCGCCTTGCTCACGGAGGTCGCGGACGGCGACTTGGCGGCCCAACTGCGCGAAATCCAGCAGCAGCTCTTTGACCTTGGCGCCCACTTGGCGACGGTGGGCGAATTGCCCGCGCCGGGCGTCGAACGCTTGGAGGCGGCCGTAGCGGCTCTGAACGAAGCCCTGCCGCCGCTCACGGAGTTCGTGCTGCCGGGCGGCAGCCGGGCGGGAGCGGCCGCGCACGTCTGCCGCAGCGTCTGCCGCCGCGCCGAGCGCAGCCTATGGCGGGCCGAAATGCCCGGCGGGGGCCGCTACCTCAACCGCTTGGGCGACTACTGCTTCGTCCTGGCGCGCGCCCTGAACGCGGAAGATGACCTGCCGGAGGACCTGTGGCGCGGGGTTTGAGGGCGGCGTTGTGCTTCGTTGTTGGCGCAGCGGCGCTTCAGACTGGCTGGGCTCAGCAAGACGGCGCTCTTGAGGGGAGCCTGGCTGCCCAGGCCGAATCCGATGCGGCCGCTGCCGCCAGCCAAGTTCGCATCGATGCATTGGCGGACGCCGCCTCCCAAGACCTTCAGCGCTGGCGCGTTGCCAGCCAGCGGCGGGAGTCCTTGAGCATCTACAACCAGCAGCTTGAGCGGCTCATTGCCTCCCAGGAGGCGGAAATCGCCTCCCTGGCCCGGCAGACGGACGAAATCGAGACGATTGAAACCGGCAGCCTGCCGCTGATGATCGAGATGATTGACACCTTGTCGGCACTGGTTGCCGCCGACGTGCCCTTCCTGCTCGACGAGCGGGAGGCGCGAGTCGCAGCGCTCCGGGAATTGATCGACCGCGCCGATGTGACCGCTGGCGAGAAGTTCCGCCGCATCATGGAGGCCTACTTGGTGGAAGTGGACTACGGACGCACCATCGAGGCCTACCGCGGCGAGCTGAGCAGCGGCAATGAAGTTCGAACCGTGGATTTTCTGCGCATTGGCCGCATTGGCCTGTACTACCAGACGCTGGACGGCGCCGAGAGCGGCCGCTGGCATGCCTCGAGCGGCACCTTTGAGACGCTCGAAGGCAATGCTCGCCGTCCCATACAGTCGGGCCTTCGAATCGCCCGCCAGCAGGCCCCGCCGGAGCTGCTTCAACTGCCGGTGCAGGGACCGGAGGCGGGGCGATGAAAGCGTTTGCGGCAGTGCTTTGCGGCTTGCTTTGGCTTAGCCCTGCTGCAGTTTGGGCACAGGAGCAGGGCGTGGCTCCGGACAGCTTGATCGAACTCTACGACAGGGTGACACGGCAAGCGGGTTTGGAAGCCCAGCGCAGCGATGAGCGCGAGCGGCGCTTCCAAGCCTCTGCCGATGAACGGGCGCGGATGCTGGCGCAGGTGCAGGGGGACATCGCCCGTTTGGAGCGGCAGAAGGCGGACCTGAAACGGCAGTTCGACGGCAACGAGGATCGGCTGGCCGAACTCACCACCCAGCTTGACCGCCGCATCGGCGACCTCGGCGAGTTGTTCGGGGTCTTCCGCCAGACCGCCGATGACGTACAAACCCTGTTGTTCGACTCGTACATCACCTTGGAGTACCCGGAACGGCGAGCGGAGGCCCAAGCGCTGGCGGAAAGCGCCGAAGTGCCCACCATCCCGCAGATGCGGGCGCTCTGGCGGCTGCTGATGCAGGAGATAGCACACTCCGGCCAAGTGAGCCGTTTCCCCGCCCAGATTGTTGAGCCGGCGGGCGGCACCTACTCGGCCGACGCCGTTCGGGTGGGCCTGTTCAACGTGGTGGCGGGCGGCAAGTACCTGAACTACCTGCCGGAGAGCAACCAGTTGGTGGAGCTGCCCCGGCAGCCGGCCGGCACCGCCCGCCGTAGCGCCGAGGCATTGAGCGCCGCCGAGCCGGAGGATGTGGTGGGCTTCGCCTTGGATCCGTCCCGGGGCGCCCTGCTGGGATTGCTGGTGCAGTCGCCGAGCCTCATCGAGCGCATCCAGCAAGGGCGCCTGGTGGGGTACTTCATTTTAGGCATCACGGCCATCGGCCTGATCCTGGTGGTGGAGCGGGGGCTGCGCTTGGCGGCCATCAATCGGCGAATCAAGCGGCAGCTCGAAGACTTGGACCAGGTCAACGACGACAATCCAGTGGGCCGCATCCTGTCCACCTACCACGAGCATGCCCATCTCGACGACCTGGAGCTCATATCGCGCCATCTGGAAGGCGTGGTCATCGCTGACGTGGCGGAGGTGCGCAAGGGCTTGCCCACCATCCGCGTGCTGGCCGCGGTGGCGCCACTGATGGGTCTGCTGGGCACGGTAACCGGCATGATCGGCACCTTCCAAGCCATTACCCTGTTCGGGGCGGGCGATCCAAAGCTGATGGCGGGGGGCATCTCCCAAGCGCTGGTGACCACGGTGCTGGGCCTAAGCGCCGCCATTCCGCTGCTGCTCTCGCACAGTGTCTTAAACAGCCGCTCGACCCATCTGAGCAAGGTCATCGGCGAGCAGGCGGCAGGCTTGATGGCGCAGAAGGCGGAAGCGCTGGCCCGGGCCCGGCAGTCGGCCGGCGGTTCGGCCTGAATTGGGATGGCTTGGCAATGGCAGGGCTGACAGTCGGATTTTTCGATTTCATGGAAAGGGGCGGCGAGGTGCTCTGGGGCATTTTGGCGTTGACCGTCCTGCTCTGGTGGCTGGTGTTGGAGCGGCTCTGGTTCTTCCGCTTTGAGTTGCCGGCCGTTCGGCAGCAGCGGTTGGATGTTTGGCAGTCGCGCCCGGAGCGGGCCTCCTGGTACGCGATGCGGCAGCGCGTCCAGCTCATCTCGGAAGTCGATTGCGCGATGGCCAGCCACCTCAAGACCATCACAGCCTTCATCGCCCTGCTGCCGCTGATGGGCCTGCTGGGCACCGTCACCGGCATGATCCAGGTGTTCGACGTCATGGCCAGCCTCGGCTCCGGCAATCCCCGGGCCATGGCGGATGGGGTCAGCGCCGCCACCATTCCAACATTGGCTGGCATGGTGGTGTCGATTTCGGCCATCCCCTTCGCCACCCATCTCCATCGCCGTCACAAGCGCGAACTGCGCCTGCTTGGCGAGCGCATGGGCCATGCCTGAGCCCCGGCTGGCGGATAGGGTAGGAGCACCCTGATGGCGGACGGTTCCCGTTTCTTCATCGACGAGGAGGAGGATAGCCCCATCGACCTCACGCCGATGCTGGACGTGGTGTTCATCATGCTCATCTTCTTCATCGTCACCTCCACCTTCGTCAAGGAATCCGGGGTGGATGTCACCCGGCCCAATGCGGAGACCGCAGCGCCCACCGATGCCTCCAGCATCCAGGTGGGCATCGCCGCCAACAACCAAATCTGGATAGAGAAGCGCCAGGTCGATAAGCGGGCGGTGCGTGCCAACATCGAGCGGGGTTTGGCGGAGAGCCCAGGTGCGGCGGTCATCATCATCGCTGATGCGCTGTCCAACACCGAGACGCTCATCGACGTGCTCGACCAAGCCCGGCTGGCCGGTGCCACCAGCGTCTCAGTTGCCGCTGACGAGCCGTGAGACCAGCCGCATTGACGCGCATCCGCCAGCTTGGGGCCGCCGGCTTGGCGGTTGGCGTGGCCTTAAGCCTGTTCACGCTCATGAACGGGCTGATTCGCTCCGACGGCATTCTGGAGAAGCCCGACCGGCAGCGAGCCTACCTGAACTTCATCCGCATCGACCCGGCGGACACCGAGATCAACACCAAGGACCGGCGTTTGCCGGAGCCGCCCCCGCCGCCGGAAGAGGTGCCGGAGACGCCCGACTTCGCCACCCGCATCGACCGCGTCGCCGGTGATTTGGGCATGGACCTGCCGACCATCGGCCTGCCCATCAATGACGGCAGCGGCCCTTATCTGGGCACCCTCAGCGCTGGCCAAGGCCTGGCTGGCTTCGACACCGACGCCATCCCCGTGGTGCGCATCGCCCCGGTCTATCCGCGGCGCGCCAAGCAGGCGCGCATCGAGGGCTGGGTGACGATGGAAGTGATCATCCGCCCGGACGGTTCGGTTTCCGACGTCAAGGTCATGGAATCCGACCCGCCTCGCCTGTTCGACGAAGCGGCCTTGGCCGCCATGCAGCGTTGGAAGTTCCGCCCCAAGATCGTTGACGGCACCCCGGTGGCGCAGCGGGCCAAGCAAACCATCGAATTCGTGCTGGAGGGGCAATGAACGCGCGAGCGCGAACGCGCTCCTTCGGTGCGTTCGGTTCGCGTTGGACTTTCGCTAGCGCGAAACTCCTGTTGCTGGCCGCTCTCGTTTGCGCCCCAGTCTTGGCCAATGCCGATTCGGTCACCGCCAAGACCTACAACCGGCTCACCGAGGCCCAGGACTTGATGGCGTCGAACGACGTCGAAGGCGCCGTGGCAAAGCTCAAAGCGCTGCTCGATGACGTGAAAGCCGACACCTTGGACCAAGCGCTGACCCTGCAAATGCTCGGCTATGCGGAAATGAGCGCGGAGCGCTTCGATCAAGCCATCACGCACCTGAAGCGCAGCTTGGCGCTCAACAAGCTGCCGGAAAAGGTGAAGTACAACGTCGGCTACATGGTGGCCCAGTTGCATGCCGCACAGAACGATTTCGACGAGGCCTTGGCCTTCGCCGCCGAATGGTTCGAGACCTTGGAGGATCCTTCGCCGCCGCAGATGATGTTCATGGCCAACATCTACGCCCAGACGCAGCGTTACGAGGAAGCCGCCCCTTACGCTGAACGGGCGCTGGCGGAAGCGGAAAAGCCACGCGAAACTTGGTATCAGCTACTGACCGCCGCCTACTTTGAACTCGGACGTTACCAACAAGCCGCTGTCACCTTGCAGCGTCTGTTGCGGCTGTGGCCGGACAAATCCGGTTACTGGGAGCAACTGGCCAGCGTTTACTTGGTGCTGGAGGACGAAGGGCGGGCGCTCGCCACCCTTCGCATTGCTTGGCTGAACGGAGCGCTGGAGAAGAATTCATCCATCCGGTCGATGGTGCAGCTTGCCGTCGCCCGGGGCGTGCCGGAGCATGCTGCGCGGATGGTGGAGGCGGCATTCGCGGAAAATCTGCTAGCGCCGGATGCCGACATCTTGGATCTGTTGGCCAACGCTTGGGTGGCCGCCCGGGAATATGACAACGCCATCGCCGCGTTCACTCGGATGGCCAGCTTGGAGGCCAACGGCGCTCCCTTGGTGCGCGCCGCCAACCTGCACATTGAGGCCGGACGCTGGGCGAGCGCCGAACAGACCCTGCGCGATGCCCTGGACTTGGGCTTGGAGAAGCCCGGCAACGCTTGGCTGCTGCTGGCCATCGCCTGCGCCGAGCAGGAAAAGTTCGGCGAGGGCTTTGCCGCCCTGCGCAAGGCGCGGGCTTTCGAGGACAGCAAGCGGGCGGCTGGGCGCTGGCAGAGTTACATCGCCGACATGCGCAAGCAACACGAATGGCAACAAAGCTACGGGGGCTGAACGCCTTGACGACTGAGCACGCCACACCCAAAACCCAATCGATCGCCGCCAACGGCATGAACTTCACCGCCGATCTGGCCGGACCGGCGGACGGTGAGTTGGTGCTGTGTCTGCACGGCTACCCGCAGACCAAGCACACGTGGCGGCGCGAGCTGCCGGCGCTTGCCGAACGCGGCTATCGCGTCTGCGCGCCGGACCAGCGCGGCTACTCGTACGGCGCCCGGCCCAGCGGCATCGACAGTTATCGGGTGGAAACCCTGGCAGGCGATGCGCTGGCCATTGCCGATGCCTTGGGCTGCGAACGCTTTCACTTGGTTGGTCACGATTGGGGCGGCCAGCTCGCTTGGGTGGTGGCCGCATTTCACCCGCCTAGGGTACGAACGCTCGCGGTCATATCCCGGCCCCATCCGCAAGCCTTCGCACAAGCCATGAAAGAGGACCGGCGCCAATCCGGGCGCTCCAGCCACCACCGGTCGTTCCAGAGAGCCGAAGCCACCGACGAACTGCTCGCCGACGATGCGGCGAAGTTGCGCGCCATCTTCAAGGGCAACGGCGTTCCCGACGCCGATGCTAGGGCCTACCTAGCCACCCTGGGGCACCGTGAGGCACTCGACGCGGCGCTGAACTGGTATCGTGCGCTCGGCCGATCCGACATCCAGTGGCGCGACGTGCCCGCCGTGACCGTGCCAACCCTCTACGTCTGGGGCAACGCCGATCAAGCCGTTGGCCGCATGGCTGCCGAAGGCACCCAGAGGTGGGTGGAAGCCGCCTACAAGTTCGTCGAACTGCCCGGCATTGGGCACTTCGTGACCGATGAGGCTCCGGGAGCCTTCACGACCGAAGTGATTGAACACCTAGCTCGGAATCGATGCAGTCAAGATAACCCTTGACGCCTCCCCGCCCCCGATCCAACTCAATTTAAGGAGTGCCCGACCATGCTGCATACCCGTAACGAAGGATTCGTTCGAATCCTCACCCTAGACCGGCCTGAAGCGCTCAACGCGTTTAGTGGGGCGTTGTTCGATGCGCTGACCGAAGGGTTGCTCGCTGCGGCGGATGATGCCTCGGTTCGGGTGGCCATTCTCACCGGTAATGGGCGGGCGTTTTCGGCGGGCTTGGACTTGAGCGAAGTGGGCGATGAGACCGTGCGGCCTGTTCACGGCTCCGCTGGGCTGTTTGAGGCGCTCATTGACTTCCCGAAGCCGCTCATGCTCGCCATCAACGGCCTTGGGGTGGGTTTCGGCGCGACCATCTGCGGGCTGGCGGATATCGCCTTCATGGCGGAAAGTGCCCGGCTGCGCTGTCCGTTCACCTCCCTCGGCCTGACCGGAGAGGCGGGCAGCACCACCACCTTCCCCAGCCTGCTCGGCCATCAGGCGGCAAGCTGGATGCTGTATTCCTCCGCCTGGATGGACGCGGAGGCCTGCAAGTCGGCTGGCATTGTGCTCGATGTGTTTCCAGATGATCGCCTAGCCGATGAGGTCATGCAGCGCGCCCAAACCATTGCCGCTCAGCCGCTGTCCGCGCTGCTGCACAGCAAGGCGCTGTTGATGGAACCTCGGCGCGAACGGATTCGGGCGGCAATCAACGCGGAAAATGCGGTTTACGCTGAGTTAATGGGCGGCCCGGACAACCGGGAAGCGATCAGCGCGTTCCTGGAAAAGCGCCTGCCGAACTTCGGCTGACCGCTGCTACTCCACCTACTCCATAGCTCCCAGCGTGAAGGCGTGGGCAGGATTTGAAAGAGAACAAGTGCGGGTTCATGCTGCGGCTTGGAGTTCGCAACGGATTGCTTCTTCGATTTCTTCTGTCCCGCGCTCATAGTCGTTCGCCAAGTCGTTGATCGATTCACCAGCCTTGTAGCGCTCGGCGATTAGTTGGGTAACCAAGCCGGTGCCGGATATCACAGGACGCCCGGCGGAGACCATAGGGTCTATGACGACCATGCTGGGTGTTTCGTGAACGGCGTTTCGGGTAAACGGGTACAGCTTGATGGGGACGCCCGACGTGTCCCGATCAATGCGGCGCAGAGCCCCAGCGATGATCTGCCTCATAGCTGTTTGGCCCGACTTGCTGATATTGATGAGTTTCCCGTAGCGCTCGATGAATAGATCCAGCCCGTCCGTTTCCAATTCGCGGCTGATCAACGGGTGGCGTTTGTCCTTCGCGCCCTGAGCGTTTCGTGCGAGGTACTCGATTGCACTTCGAATGCTCCGCATCTTCACTTCGTGCTTGCGCCGAATGGCGGTCAGTACGTGAAGCTCCGTGAGATTTAGGAACGAGAGCAGCGTTGGGTCGCGTCGAGGCACGTCGATCAGCGGCGCGGAGCCGCCGCGTCCCACCGCCCAATAGCGGACGGTCGCCGGGGGCAGCGTGAGGTAGTGGGCGACTTCCGAGACCGTGTAGGCGGGGCACTCTCTAGGGTCGCTGGGCCTTGTTCGAGGTCGGGCAATCGGGTTTTCTCCAGGACGTAACGACCAACTCTTCGTTCAAACGAAATTTACAGGAGTTGCCCCGGCATTGCATTGTCGAGTTGATTGATAGGGTTGAGCGCGGTCAGGCCAGCCCGAGAAAAACGGCTATGGCCCGGTTCAGCCGAACCAGTTCCGGAGCCGGCAAGCGACCGATGCACTCGCCAAGGCGGCTTTTGGGGACCGTGGTGATCTTGTCCACCATGAGCCGAGATGTCAGGCGCAGTCCATTCTGGCCGTCCGGTTCGATGGCAAGACGGAACAGGGGTGCCTCCGTGGCATCCGTTGTGAATGCACAGACCGTGACGGAAGCGGTCGCGTCGAAACGGTCATCTTGAACGATGACAGCCGGCCGCGGCTTACCTGCATAGCCTCCGCCGGATAGTGTCCAGATTTCGCCGCGTTTCATGGCGCATCGCTATCTGACACGGCATCGATAAACGCTTGGTCAAGGTCGGCGGCGGGGCTTGCGGCAACCGCTAGGGATTGGCGGTGCGCTTCGGTAAGAAAGCTGGCCGACCGCGTATCGGGCACCCATATCTGAATCGGCCGCAAGCCCGCAGCGCGCATTCGCGCTCGGTGACTACGTACCCGGTCCCGGGATCTAGGTGAATGAGCTTGGTCCGCCATTGTTACCATTCCGCCAGGGGCTTTTGTTACATGTAACGTAGCTCAGCCAGTGTGCCTGTGTCAATCAGGCGAGCCTGTCCCAGCGCCCTTGGCCCTCGCCGATTCGGTTGCCCGGACAAGTCTATGCCGAAGGCGTGCCGTCTTCCTGCCAGCCCCTTACTCCGCCGATTCCATAGCCGCCAAAAAGAAGGCGTACTCCTCGGCCACTTCGCGCAAAGAGTCGAAACGCCCGGATTTGCCGCCGTGCCCGGCGCCCATGTTGGTCTTGAGCAGCAGCAGGTTGTCGTCGGTCTTTAGGGTGCGCAGCTTAGCGACGTACTTGGCCGGCTCCCAGTAGGTTACCCGCGGGTCATTCAGCCCGGCGGTGACCAGCATCGGCGGATAGGCGCCGGGCCCCAGTTGGTCATAGGGGGAGTAGGAGCGGATCAGCCGAAACGCTTCGGCGTCCTCGATGGGGTTGCCCCACTCCGGCCACTCGATGGGGGTCAGCGGCAGGGTGTCGTCCAGCATGGTGTTCAGCACGTCCACGAAGGGCACGTGGGCGGCCACGGCACCCCAGAGTTCCGGGGCTTGGTTGACCACGGCGCCCATGAGTTCGCCGCCGGCGCTGCCGCCGGCGATGGCGATGCGGCCGGCCTTGGCGTGGCCGGTGCCGATCAGGTGCCGGGCCACGTCCACGAAGTCGTTGAAGGTGTTGGTTCGGCGCGTGAGCTTGCCCGCCTCGTACCAGTGGTAGCCGAGGTCGTCGCCGCCCCGAATGTGGGCGATGGCGGCGATGAAGCCGCGGTCAAGCAGTGACAGGCGGGACGCCGAGAACGAGGGCGGGATGGCGTGGCCGTAGGCGCCGTAGGCGTACAGGTAGAGCGGGGCGCTGCCGTCCGTTGGCGTCTCCTTGCGGCGCACGATGGAGACTGGAACCTTAGCCCCATCACGGGCTGGGGCGCTGAGCCTTTCCGTGATGTAGAGCGAGGCATCGTAGCCGCTGGGAATTTGCCGAACTTTGCGCGATTCGAGTTCGCCGTCGTCCAGATGGTAGTCATAGACCGTATCCGGGGTGACCATCGAGGTGTAGTTCAGCCGCAAGGAGCGGGTCTGGAACTCGGGGTTGTTGCCTAGGTTCACGGCATAGGCGGCTTCGGGGAAGTCGATGTGGGCGCTTTGGCCGGCACGGTCGATCAGCCGGATTTGATCCAGGCCGTCTACGCGCTCCTGCACGGCAATGAAGTCCGCGAACGGCTGGAAACTGCGGATGTAGAGCGCATCGGAGCCCTCCAGCAGGGATGTCCAGGCCGCCTCGGACAGGTCCTCGCCGGTGGCAGCGGCCAAGCGGGTGTTTTTGTGCCGGTCGTTGGTGCGGATGATGAAGCGGTCGCCCTGATGGTCCACGGAATACTCATGGCCCGCCCGGCGCGGGGCGACTAGGCGGGGCTTGGCGTCCAAATCATCGGCGGGGATCAGGTACGCCTCGGAGGTCACATGGTCGGCGGTATGGATGATGACATGCTGTTTGGATGCCGAAGCCGAGATGCCCACGAAAAAGCCCGGATCGGACTCTTCGTAAACGATGGCGTCCTCGGCTGCCGGCTCGCCCAGCCGATGGCGCCGCACTTGGTAGGGACGCCAATTCTCGTCAACGACCGTGTAGAGAAACGCCGAGTCATCCGCCGCCCATACCGGGGAGCCGATGGTGTTCTCGATGGCATCCTCGAGCAGTTCGCCGCTGCCGAGATCCTTGACCACCAGGCGAAAGCGCTCCGAGCCATTGGTGTCGGTGCTGTAGGCCATCAGTTGGCCGCCGTTGCTGACCGCCAATGCCCCAAGGCGGAAATACTCAAGGCCTTTTGCCAACGCGGGCTCATCGAGAATCGTTTCGGCACCCTCTGTCGGCGCCAGCCGAGCGTCCGGGGCGTTGGCAGGCCAACGTGACCAGATGCGGTACTGCCCGTCCCGTTCGTAGCGCCATTGGTAGAACCAAGCCCCTTCGCGCACCGGGACGCTGGCCTCATCCGGCTGTTGGCGGGCCTTGATTTCCTCGAACAGGGTCTCCACCAGGGCCGCGTGGGGCGCCATTGCCGCCTCGAAGTAGCGGTTCTCCGCTTCGAGGTAGGCCAGCACATCGGCATCGTCCACCGTTGGATAGCTGTCGTCCTTCAGCCAGTGAAAGGGATCCTCCACGGTGATGCCGTGGTGGGTGTAGGCGTGCGGACGCATTTCCGCCATGGGTGGCTGCGACGGCAGCTTCAAGTCAGGCATGGGCGTTTCCTGTTCGGTGCAGGCGGCGATGATGAGTAGGATGAGCGCCGCATTGGCGCGAGCCAAGGGCGTCATTGCGGCGAACCTTCCCGCTGCGGCGGTACCGACTCCGGAGGCATGAGTCTAGTGCTGCCGAAGGGTATTTCGCCCTGCGATGGCGCCGGTTGGAGGGCATCCTCCGGCACTCGGAACCAAGTGTTGGTCACCGCCTCGTGCAGTATGCCGAGCTGCACTTGGCATTCATCGAGGAACCGATGCAAGGACTCGCCGTCAAGGGCGCCCGGGTTGGCCGACGCCAGAAACGCCGCCGCTTGGTCGCAAGCGCGAAGCGGGGCTTCGTGGCGCGGCAGCGAGCGGATGTGGCGGCGCATGGCGCTCAGGCAATAGGCGTAGGAGCGCGGCAGTCCGGGTTCGCGGAGCAGGAACTCCAGCACCCGGGAACGGCTGATGGGTGCGCCTGTGGCCGCTTGATAGGATTGGCGCGCGTTCAGGGAGCCGAGCACGCTGCGCCATTGAATCTCCTGGAAGGGGGCGAGGTCGTGGCCCGGTGGCAGCAGGTCGTCTGAACGCACGTCGATGATGCGGGTGGTCATGTCGGCCCGCTCGATCCGGCTGCCAAGGCGCAACAATTGCCAGTGGGCGCCGTGCATCATGTTTTGCGAAAGAAAGCCCTCCAGTCGCTGCACCCGGTTGTTGATGCCTTCGAGGGCGGCGTGGCGCTTACCTCGGGAAAGGTTCGGCCCGAGTGCTGATCGGGCGAACAGATGCAAGTCGTTGACGTACTCGAAGGTGGGGCCGGGCATGGTTTCCCGCACCGTGCGGGCGTTCTCCCGGGCGGCCGAAATGGCGCTGGTTATCGCCGAGGGATGGCGCGCGTCGCTGGTGAGGAAGCGGCACACGTTGCGTTCGCTGGCGTCGCTGTACAGCGAGTCGAACAGCGCCCCGGAACCGGTGATGTCGATCAGCGGCCGCCAGCCAAGGGGGCGGCGCGTGGGCAGGTCCATGAGCATGTTGGTGTTGACGTTGATCAGCCGTGCCGTGTTGTCGGCCCGCTCCGTGTAGCGCCCCAGCCAGTAGATGCGCTCGGCGACTCTGGAAAGCACGCTGTGGCTCATGGCGGCAGATCCAGTATCCAGGTGTCCTTGCTGCCGCCGCCTTGGGAGGAGTTCACCACCATGGACCCCTTCTTCATCGCCACCCGGGTCAGGCCGCCCATGGTTACATGGGTTTCCGCCCCGGACAGGATGAAGGGGCGCAGGTCCAGGTGGCGAGGCTGCATCCGATCGACGCTGCCCGGCGCGCCGGCCAAGGTGGGTGCCGTGGACAGGATGAGCATCGGCTGCGCCATGTAGTTGCGCGGATTGGCGCGCACGGCGCGGGCGAACGCATTGCGCTGCCGCTTGCTGGCCATCGGGCCGATCAGCATCCCGTAGCCGCCGGACTCGTTGGCGGGCTTGACCACCAGCTTGTCGAGGTTGTCGAGCACGTAGTCCCGGTCGGCCTTCTCCACGCAACGGTAGGAGGGCACGTTGGCCAGCAGCGGCTCCTCGCCCAAGTAGTAGCGCACCATGTCCGGCACGTAGGTGTAGATCACCTTGTCGTCCGCCACGCCGCAGCCGGGCGCATTGGCCAGCGCCACGTTGCCCGCCTGCCAAGCTCGCATCAAGCCGGGCACGCCGAGCACGGAATCGGCACGGAACGCCTTCGGGTCGAGGAACAAATCATCGATGCGCCGGTAGATCACGTCCACCCGCACCCGGCCGGCGATGGTCTTCATGTACACGCAGTCATCGGCGCCAACCCTGAGGTCAGCGCCCTCGACCAGTTCGGCGCCCATGGCTTGGGCCAGGTAGGCGTGCTCGAAGTAGGCCGAGTTGTAGATGCCGGGGGTCAGCACAACGATCTGCGGGGAGTCATTGCCTTCGGGTGCCAGGGAACGCAAGCAGGCCGCCAGCCGTTGCGGGTAGTCGTCCACCGGATGGATGACGTAATCCTTGAACAGTTCCGGGAAGACGCGCTTCATCACGGCGCGGTTCTCCAGCATGTAGGACACGCCCGAAGGCACCCTGAGGTTGTCTTCCAGCACATAGAGGGCACCATCCTGGTCGCGCACCAGATCGGTGCCGCAGACATGGGACCAAACGCCGTGGGGTGGGTCGATGCCCACGCACCGAGGCCGAAACTCGCGGGACTTTTCGATGTACGCCGCAGGCACCACGCCATCGCGCAGGATGCGTTGGTGGTGGTAAACGTCGTCGATAAAGGCGTTCAAGGCCCGCACACGCTGGGCCAGCCCTTGGGCGATGGCGTCCCATTCACGTTTGCGAATCAGGCGCGGCACGATGTCGAAGGGCCATTCGCGGTCGATGCCGCCGGGTTGGCCCGTGTCGTAAACCGTGAAGGTGATGCCCATGGTGCGAATCGCCAACTCGGCGGCGGCGGCCCGCTCGGAAAGCGCCTCGTCAGTCAGCCGCGAGAGCACCCGCAGCAACGGTCCGGCGCCGGGGCGGGCCCGGCCCGAGGGCGTGACGAGCTCGTCCCAAAGGCCCGCAGCTTGGTATTGCTTCCAATTGATGGGCATCAGGGGGCGCCGATCAATCCGCCGCCTCCGCCTTGCCGATGTCGGGCGCGGCATGGGCGGAAAGCGCTGCCTTGGCCATGCCGGTTTGCGGCCCCTTGAGTGCCTTGATGGCGCGCTCGTTGGCCTTGATTTTGCTCATGATGGCCGCGGAGGCGCGGTCCCAGCTATCCCGGTTGGCGATGACGTACGCATTGGACTCCCGAAAGCCGTCCAACAGGCCGTTGACTTCCGGAATGACGTAGCGGGCCACCAAGTCCCAACTGCGCAGGGTGTCCTCCCGGTTGGCCCAATCGTGGACAAAGCCGATCACCGTGCCGAAGCCGCCGGAAATCTGCTCGAGTTCCCGAATCTTTGCCACCAGGTCGTCCGGAGTGCCGATCACGTTGGCGCTGTCGTCGCTGAACGCGGCCACGTCCACGGCTTCGTCAGGCGTCTTGTAGATGGTGCCTTCGCCAGCCGCCAGCGTTCCAACGGTGTACTCGTTGTTGTGCCGAAACAGTCCGTCCCTAGCTTGCTCCCGTGCCGCTTGCCGGGTTTCGGCGATGTGCCAGCTCAGCACCAGGCGCCAATTGCGCCGGTCCACCTGCTTGCCGTGCTCGGCGGCGGACTCCTCGGCGAAGCTCCATTGCAGCGGCAACGCCTGAATGCCGGCCTTGGAGACCGAGCCGATGGACAGCACCCCCGCCTGATGTTTGCCGGCCAGCGTCATCCCGGACGGACTGACCAAGGAGGCGACGGCAAACTCCATGCGCTCCTGGGCTGGCTTCAACTGCAGCTTGGCGTCGCGCAGGGTGAACCAGTCCGACTCATGGGTGATGCGCTCATCGCTCTCCAGCAAACGGCGGATGACGCCGATGGCTTCATCCTGCCGGTCGCGCAGCAGCATCGGATCGACGCCGAGCATGTGCGCATCGGATGGCAGGGCGCCCGGCCCGGAGCCGAAAATGACCCGGCCCCGGGACTGGTGATCGAGCTGCACGAGGCGCTGCGCCACCATGAACGGATGGTGGTAGGGCAGCGAGATCACGCCGGTGCCGAGCTTGATGCGCGAGGTGCGCTCAGCGGCGGCCGCGAGAAACAGTTCCGGCGAAGCGATCACCTCCCAGCCGGTGGAGTGGTGCTCGCCGCACCAAAACTCGTCGAATCCGAGACGCTCCAAGTGCTCCACGAGCGCCAAGTCGCTCTGCAACTGCAGCGTGGGATGCTCGCCAATAGGATGGTGCGGTGCCACGAAGGCGCCGAATTTGTAGGTTGCCATACTCTTGTCCTTGCGTTGGGAGCCCCTTCCTACACCCCGAACCGCCTGCTCAGCGTCAGCCGCCAGTTGCGTGGCGGGCGCGGCAGGACCACCAGATCGCCGAAGATCTGCGGGAAGTTGCCTTGGAAGTAGAGCTTGTCGAGGGCGTTGTTGACGGCCAGGCTGGCTTGCCAGGGGCCGCGGGTCCACGACAGGGAGGCGTTCACCAGCGTGTAGGCTGGCAGGCGCACCGTGCGGGCCACGCCGGACCACGCCTTGCCCACCCGGCTGGCGGTGAGGTTGAGGCCCAAGCCGCGGCTGAATCGAAAGCTGCCGCCAGCGCTGACAACGTATTCGGGCAAGGCGCCCCGCTGTCGAAAGCGGCGGTCGCCAGCAGGCAGCACCGTGACTAGGTTGCCGCCGTATTGGTCCTCGGGCGCGAAGCCGGTGACGGCGGCGGGGGCGAAGATGAAGCGGCCGGTCAGGGGTTCGCGGTAAATGCGCGAGCGGGTGGCGGAGAACAACAGCGCCAAGCGCTCACTGAAGGCTGCCCGCAACTCAAACTCCGCGCCCTTGCCGCGCACCGCCAGGTTGCTGTCGGCCAGCGCCGAGTAGTCGATGCGCTTTTGGTCATAGAGGGCGAGGGCGGCCTGCAGGCGGCCGTCCAATCCGGCGAACTTCAGCCCAGCCTCCTTGAGACTTGACTTGCCCAAGGGGCCGGCCTCGACGTTGTTCACCGAAACCGCCCCGGATTGTCCGCCCAAGGTGAGCGCCTGCTCCGCGAAGGTGACGTAGGGGCGCCAGCCGCCCAAGGCGAGGCTCGCTGACAGGCTCCAGGAGAATTCGCCCTGCTTCTTCGAGGCCTTGGCGTTGGGGGTCGCGAAGGCGAACACGTTGGGGCCGTTGCGCGAGCGCAGGTCGTAGTGGTCCCAGCGGGCACCGGCCAGTAGCGAAAGGCGCTCCAGCAGCGTGAAGTCAGCCATGGCGGCGAAACCCAGGTTCAACCACTCGGTGCTGACATCACTGTTGAAGGGATCCGTATCCTCGTTGCCGTAGGACGGCACCCGCAGATCGAGGGCCGAGGGTGGCTTGCTGATGTCCCGCCGATTGAAAAACTCGAAGGCGAGATCTTGGCGGGAGCGAGTGTCGTAATAGCGCAGGTTGGGCGCGACCACCAGGTCCAATTCCAACGCATCCCCAACTTGAATGCCGTTGAACGCCGCTTCGATGCGCTCCTCCACCAGCAGGGTGCGATGGGTTTGGGAGAAGCCGTAGCTGGAGACAATGTGGCGGTCGGCGAAGTCAATGAACAGCTTCTGGCGCAGCGAAACGGACTTAAGCTCCGCCACAACGTCGAAATAAACGGCCAGCGAATCCGCGGCGCCTTCATCGTCCTCGGCGCACAGGCAGTCGTCAGCGCCGATGCGCACCCGCTGCAGGGTGCTCGGATCGAGCTTCAGGGCGTCGCGTTCGGCATCGCTGTCAAAAAAGCCGAAGCCCGCGCCGTAGGGGGTGAACACGCTCAAGCGATTGTTGGGGCTGACGGCGACGATTTCCGCCTGGCCGATGCGGCCGTTTCCGTCGGTGTCCAGATTCACCAGCGGCGCCCCCGAGAGGTAGAGGCCATCGTCGATCAGGGCTTGGTCGATGCGGTTCCAGCCGCCGACTTCCGCGCCGCGCCAGCGCTGGTATTGGTGCCCCGCCTCGATCCAGATGTTGTCCCGCACGTCCACCACCAGGGTGGCCTGGGTCATGAACTGGCGGTTGCCCGGATGGTGGTTGTAGTAGCCGTCGGCGTCTTCCCAGAGCACGAAGGCGTGGTAGCCAGCGGGCTTGCCAAGCAGCGTCATCGGGCCGCCCCGTTCGGCCTCGACGCCGAACCGATTCCATGATGCGGCACTCAGGGTGATCTCCCCGGTCGGTGCTTCGATGAACCGTCCTTCGTCGGCGCGGGCCGTCTTGGGCACCACGTTCAGGTAGCCGGAAATGGACCCTGGCCCGTGAATGGGCGAGGCCGGGCCGCGCACGATATCCACTCGGTGGGCGGCGCCGATCAAGGACTCCCAGCCCCCGGAGCTGGTCAGCCGCCGAATGCCCCGAAAGTGGGTGTCGGCGATGCTGCCGCGCAGGTCGATGCTCGCCGCCAGCCCGAAGAACGATGCCGTGAAGGCGCCCGGCGAGACGTTGGAGAAGTCGGTGACCCGCTCAACGCCGTACAGCGAGAGCATGTCGGCGCTTAGGGAGGCAGCGGCCCGCGGTGTTTCATGCAGCGTCTTGCCGAGGCCGAACACGGTGTCGACCGGCGCGCTTGACAGTATGCCGAACGAATCCGCCGCGCCTTGGTCTATGCGCTCCGCCTCGACGATGACCTGCTCGATGTTCTCCGGGTCTTCCTTTTCACTGTCACTGGCGGATTGCGCGTTTCCGGCAAGCAGCGTGGCTAGGGCGAGAGGGCCAGCAAGTCCGGTGAGTCGGCGCACAGGTTTGATGTCCCCGGAAAGAGGGCGGCGATTATACGGACTCAGCGCTCCCAAGGTCATGCGAAGCCAGAGTGCTCAGGGTTGCGGTCAGCGGAGCCGTCGGCATAGCTTCTCGCAAGGCCAGCCGTCGCTGTCGCCATCCAGTGTGCGCACGCCACAGGTGACCAAGTGGAAGCGGGCTTCGGCACAGGAAGCCATCTCCCTGCAATAGCGCTTTGTGCCGCAGGAAAACGCCTCTGAATTGGCCGATGGCGACTGGTCGATGGTGGCAACCTTGCGTCGTTGTTGGTGTGCGCCGCGCCGCCACTCCCACGGGGGAACCGATGCGTCAACGCCAAGCGACCACAGACCGCTGCCCGAGTCGCGCGCAACCGCCTCGTCGGGGAGCCAGTTTTCCGTGGCGTAGCGCCGATACACCCAAGCGTGGCCCTCGCGCACCATGTCCCGATTGACATCTCGCCCGTCCACTTGAAGCCGCGCCAGCAGTCGTCCGTAGCGGTCCTCGCCGCTTGGTGCCACTAGCACGGTGCGGCGAAACACTTTGTCGGCCAAGGCTTGGCGGGCGCGGGTGCCCCAAGGCTGGCCCCGTTCCGGGGCATCGATTTCCGTGAGCCGAACCCGGACTTGCCTTGGCCCAGCGGCGGTTTGCCGGAGCACGGTCACAGTGTCGCCGTCGGCCACGGCGACCACATCGGCGTGGAAGCATGAAGGAGCAATGCAGGTTTGGGCGGAAGCGTGTGCGGCAAGGAGGAAGATGACGGTGCTGGCGAGGCTGCGAACCATGGTCAATGTCGCACAAGCGGTAGGGGTCATATACTACAGCAATCAACCTGGTCTCCCTTCGTTCGCTCAATCAAATTCGCTCAATCAAGCATGAACACCCATGCGGCTTCTCAGGGTTCCATCCACACCACGGTCGCCATGCGGCCGGTCGCGCCCTCCCGTCGGTGGGAGTAGAGATGGGCGTTGGACCAAGTGCAAATGCGCTCACAGGCGATGCGCTCGACGCCGGCTTGGCGCAGCAGCCACTCCGCTAGGGCGAATAGGTCCAAGCGCCACTTGTCCGGCTTGCCCGCAGCACGGAAAAACTGCCCCTCAAGGGATCGGGACGTGGCGGCGAGCACTGCGGCATGGACATCCTCCCCCACTTCGTAGGCATCGGGACCGATGGCGGGGCCGATCCAGGCACTGAGCGGCGATTGCGAACCGTCGTGGCGCATGGCGGAGACCAGGCTGGCAATCACCCCGCCGGTGAGCCCGCGCCAGCCGCCGTGGGCGGCGCCGATGCTTTGGCCATCGGCGGTGGCCAGCGCCACTGGCACGCAGTCCGCGCTATGGATGGCCAGTCCGACACCCCGCTCGTTGGTCCAGGCCGCATCCCCTTGGGGCACCGACTGGCAGGAGCCGGCATCGGCACGAATGCAGCCATCGCCATGCACTTGGTCCAGCCATTGCAGATGGCCGGCGTTACCGAGCGTAGCGGCTTGAACCACGCGCCGGCTCGCGGCCGCCGCGGCCCAAGCCTCGCCGTTTCGGTTGCCGACGTTGATGTCTCGGGTGGTTGTAAGCGCTTGAACGCCGGGTGGCGCGGACCAATCGGCCTTGATCCAGCCTGCGGTCGGGTCAGCGTTCATCGCCGTGAGTCTCCGCGTCCAGGGTCAACACGGCAAGCAGTTCGGCCATGTCCTTCGGCAGGGGGGAGCGAAACTCGCAGCGCTCGCCGGTGGCTGGATGGTCGAAGGCCAGCTCGGATGCATGCAGGGCTTGGCGCCGAAAGCCGCGAACGGTGAGCACCACTTCGGGGTGCGGCGCTCGTGGCAGCCGTCCCCGGGCACCGTAGCGGCGGTCGCCGACCAATGGATGGCCGATGCTGGCCAGATGCACGCGGATCTGGTGCGTACGCCCGGTTTCGAGTTCGGCGGAAACGTAGGTGTGCGCCCTAAAGCGCTGCCGGACGCCAACGCGGGTGCGCGCCGGACGGCCGTCGCCTCGCACCCGTTGCCGAGTGCGGTGGTGCGGGTCGCGCCCGATGGGCTTGTCGATGGCTCGGCCGCCGGTCATCACGCCTTCGGCGATGCCTAGGTAACGGCGCGCAATCCGATGCCGGGCGACCGCTTCCGCCAGCCGCCGTTGCGCCTGCCGGGTGGCGGCAACCACCAGCAGGCCGGAAGTGTCCTGGTCAAGGCGATGCACGAGCCCAGCCCGGGGCAGTTCGATTTGCCCGCACCGGTAGTGCAGCAGGCCGTTGACCAGCGTTCCATCGGGATTGCCGGCACCGGGATGCGCCACCAGCCCGGCGGGCTTGTCGATGACCAGCAGTTGGTCGTCTTCGTACACCACGTTGAATTCCACCGGCTGCGGGGTGGCCCAGTCTTCATCCGGAGTGGCTTCCGGCGTCAAGGTGAGGCGCTGGCCGGCGCTGAGCTTGCGGTTCGGCTTGACCGCCTCGCCATCCACCACGAGTGCGCCGCTCTTAATCCAACGGCTCAGCAGCGCCCTGGAGTGCTCGGCGAACAGCCGCGCGGCAACCCGATCGGCCCGCTCGCCGGCCAGTTCGCCGGGGACTTCCGCTTCCAACAGTTCGCTAGGCTGGGCCTCATCCATCATGCCACCTCTCGATAGCCAGAGTATTCCACAGTGAGGGGCTATCTGGGTTGGCCATAGCGCCGTTTCGCGACACACGGCTTCGGAGAGAGCATGGAAATCACCATGAAATAGGATAAATTAAGGGCTTTTGCGGAGCAGCCTACGCCATGCTGGCCAGCTACCCCTACAACGGTTCCACATTGGGCTACAGGCGCCTCTTCGTCCTTGGCGCGCTGCTAGTGGCCTTTGCAGGCTGCTCCTGGATGCCGTTCATCGGCGGCAAGGACAAGGATGAGGAAGACGAGGACATCAACGCCACGGAGCAGATGCTCTACCGCAACGCCCAGCGCAGCCTGCGGGCGGGCAACTACGAACGCGCCATCACCGCCTTGGAGCGCTTGGAAGCGCGCTTCCCCTTTGGGCGTTACGCTGAGCAGGCGCAGTTGGAGTTGGTCTATGCGCGCTACCAGTCCTCCGATCACGACACGGCCCGCTTGGCGGCGGACCGCTTCATTCGCCTGCACCCGCAGCACAGCAACATCGACTACGCCTACTACCTGAAGGGATTGGCGGCCTACAACAAGAACCGGGGGCTGCTGGACCGGGTGTTCACCTCCGACATCTCCAAGCGCGACATGACGTCGGCCCGGGAGGCCTACGCGGACTTCGCCGAGCTGTTGCGCCGCTATCCGCACAGTGACTACGCCAGCGATGCCAAGCAGCGGATGATTTACCTGCGCAACATGCTGGCCGCTTCGGAAATCCACATCGCCGACTACTACATGCGCCGGGGCGCCTACGTGGCGGCCGCCAACCGGGCGCGCTTCGTGCTTGAGAACTATCCCCAGGCGGAGCCAATTCCGGAAGCGCTCATCGTGCTCGTTGAAGCCCAGTACAAGCTCGAACTGCCCACTGCGGCCAACGACACGCTGAGGGTGTTGGCGGTGAACTACCCGCATCACCCGGCTTTCGACGAAAACGGCGACCTGGTTCTTGCCGAGCGCATCCGTGGCCGCGATCGGTCCTGGGCGAACCTCATGACCTTGGGCCTGCTTGACCGCCCCGAAACGCCGCCGCCGTTGCGCCTGCAGCATCCGGAAGGATTCGAGCCGCCACCTGCGCCGCAAAGCGCCGAGGGGGACCGGCAGGCTCTTGCCCAGAAAAAGAAAAAAGGCGGCTGGCGCCGCTGGGTTCCGTTTTTCTAGTGCTGCGAAAGAGCGGCCGGCCGGAGAGTTGAAGTTGGAGGGCATCGACGAGGAAAAGGTTACCGCTTGGTTGGTCGAGCGCATCGGCGGCCTGCAGCCGCCCCTGCGATTTTCCCTGATTGCCGGCGGCCACTCGAATCTCACCTATCGCTTCGTTGACCAAGCGGGCGCCGCCTACGTTCTGCGCCGGCCGCCGCTCGGCAACGTGCTCGAAAGCGCCCATGACATGGGGCGCGAACACCGGATCATCGCTGCCCTGCAGGGTTCCGAGGTGCCTGTTGCGCCAGCCCTGGGCCTGTGCGCCGACGCAGCAGTGAACGGCGCTCCCTTTTACGTCATGGGCTATGTCGAGGGCGCTGTGCTGCACGACACCGAGGTCACCAAATCGGTTGCGGAGCCTGACCGGCATCAACTCGGCCTGCACGTCATCGAAGTGCTCGCCCGGCTGCACAGCATCGACCCGGACCGGGTGGGCCTAGGCGATCTAGGACGCAAGGAAGCCTACTTGGCCCGTCAGTTGAAACGATGGAACCGGCAGTGGGAGGCCTCCAAGACCCACGAAATCCCGGAAATGGAGGAGACCTCCCGCATTCTGGCCGAAACCATGCCGGAACAGGTCGGCGCCGCCATCGTCCACGGCGACTATCGCCTCGGCAACATGATCGTCGGTGACGGGGCGATTCGGGCGGTGCTCGATTGGGAGCTCTGCACCCTTGGGGATCCGCTGGCGGACGTGGGCTACCTTCTGAACTCCTGGGTTCAGCCCGAGGAAGTTGTCGCCGATCCGGCGCCGCCGATCCCCCCGACCGCGATCGGCGGCTTCCCGTCGCGGGAAGCCATCAGCGAACTCTACGAGCGGCGCACCGGCCGTTCACTAAACGCGATCAACTACTACCGCGCCTTCTCCCACTGGCGTTTGGCCGCCATTGGCCAAGGCGTGTACAAGCGCTACTTGGTGGGCGCCATGGGCAAGCAGGACGGCATTAACCTGGACACCTACCGGGAGAGCGTGCGCAGCCGCGCCCAATCGGCGCTCGCCTTGCTGGCTTAGAGCCTTCAGCTTGCCCCAGAAGGGTACGCCGCTGACGTAGAAGGAACCACCTGTTCGCCGCAAGGCTGTCGCCATTTGCGCCATGAAGAGAAGGAAGGGTAGGGGAAGGGAAGAAAGGCGTGTCAGCAAGGAGGATCTGCTGAATGCAACTTCATTGCTTTTGGGGGAAGGACACTTGAAGGGAGGATTGCCTCGAAGTTGCTTGCACGCCTAAAACCCTAAGTCGACGTGATTATGTACAGTACAAGCTGCTTGTCAAGGCTTTTTTCATCTTTTTTGTAAAGATTTTGTTCAGGATAAGGCGTCATAGCGTGACGTAGGCTTCGAGCGCACCTTCGAGCCGAGCCCGGGCTTGGGTGGCTTCGCGCTGGGCCTGCTGGTAGAGGGCGGCATTGGCCGCCGTGGCGTCATCGGCTCCGCCGCAATCCGCCGTGTAGTCGGCAAAGGCGTTCAACTGCGAGATCAGTTCCACGAGATGTTTCGGGCAGTGGCTGGGATCCGTGCTTCCCGCGGCGATGGCGATCAGTTCCGCGTCGCTGAAGCGCCGTTCGACCATTCCAGCAGCCCGTAGCGGCTGCCCGCTGGCGGCGGTGCAGGCCTGTTCGATTTCAGGCCAGGTGACGGGCCACCGAAACATCTCCACATTCGCTTCCGCCGCTCGCCGCAGATACTTTTCCGCAGCGAACTGATAGACCACGACGATCCGCGCGTGGTCCAGTTTTTTCTCAATTTCCTCAATGGGTTGAGTGGTCAACGTGGGCAATTGGGCGACGATGGCGTCAAGCTTTGGCAGGCGGGTGGCAGCGGTGAAGGCCGCCATGTTGGCCCATTGCGCAGCGAGCTCCACTTGGGAGTCCTCCCTCCGCTGATGGGCGAGAACGCTCAAGTTGGGGCCAATGACGCCTATCCTAGCCATGGGCGGGGCAGTGGCAAGGGACTCGGTTTGCCGGGCGGCGAGCTGCTCATCCGTTAGGCGCGCCAAGCTCGAGATCGGCTGGCCTTGATCGATCAGCCGCTTGATGCGCCGCAACCGTTCGAGTTGCTGGCCGCTGTAGTAGCGCGTGCGGCCCTCACGATGCACTGGGCTGAGGCCGTAACGGCGCTCCCACGCCCGCAGCCGCTCCACCGCAATGCCCGTCAGGCTGGCTACGCTGCCTATCCGGTAAAGATCGTCTTGAGCATCCACCCAATAGCGTCCCGGCAAGGTTTTGAACAGGACGAATTGTACACAAGAACCTCGATCTGTCTAGATGGTGTACAGATAAGCTTGAAAATGCCTTGTGCGGCCCCAGATAAGGGGTAGAATACGCCGTTCACTTGGGCTTTCTGGATGCGCGCCTTTCCGGGGCAAGGCGGCATCTTGGTCCAATCCTCATCCGTCCAACCTGTCGAGGGGCCATGAGCGATCAGATTTCAAAGCAGCCGTCACGCCTAAAGGAACTCATTGCCAAGGGCAAGGAGCAGGGCTATCTCACCTTTGCCGAGGTGAACGACCACCTGCCTGATGAACTGTCCGATTCGGATCAGATCGAAGACATCATCGGCACCATCAACGACATGGGCATCGAGGTTCACGAGAGCGCTCCCGATGCCGATGACCTGATGAGTGCCGAAGAGAACACGGTTGATGAACTCGCCGCGGAGGAAGCGGCCGCAGCCCTCGCTGCGGTGGAGACCGAGGCGGGCCGCACAACCGATCCGGTGCGGATGTACATGCGCGAAATGGGCACGGTGGAGCTGCTCACCCGGGAAGGCGAAATCGTCATCGCCAAGCGCATCGAGGAGGGCATTCGCGATGTGCTGGCCGCCTTGGCTGCTTTTCCTGGCGTGGTGGAGTACATCCTCGATACCTACACCGAGGTGAGCCGCGAGGGCCAGCTTTCGACGTTGCTCATCGGCTACCTTGACCCGGCTGACCATGTTCCGAGGGCGCCACAGGTCGTTCCGGCGCCTAAGCCGGCCATCGTGCCGCAAGCGCCGGAAAAGGCTGTCGAAAAAGCCGTCGAAGCAGACGGCAAATCTACTACTGGTGGCGGTGAGGCCGACGCTGATGGGGAGGTTGAGAATCTCGACTCCAAGGCGGCGGATTCCGCGGATGCCAAAGCGGCCGACGGCAAGGCCGGACAAGCCAAGGACGCTGACAACGCCAATAAAAAGCAGGCGGATTCCTCGGACAACGACAAGGGGCCGGATCCGGTGTTGGCCAAGAGGCGCTTCCAGGCGCTTAGGCGCCAGTACAACAAGACGCGCAAGCTCATAGATGAAAGGGGCCGCAGCAGCCCCGAATCGCGCGCCCAGTTGGCCGCGCTTGGCAAGAAGTTCCACTCCTTCAAGATGACGCCCAAGCATTACGATGAAATCGTCCGCAGGCCCCGGGAAGCGCTTGAGGAAGTGCGTCGCCATGAGCGCGCCCTCCTGGACATCTGCGTGCGCGAAGCCCGGGTGCCCCGGGATCTGTTCCGCAAGGTCTTTGTCGGCAAGGAGATCAGCGTCACTTGGCTGAATCGCCTGATCAAGGCTGATGAGCGCTACTCTGAAGTGCTTGCCGAGCGCAAGCCCGACATCGTGCGCATTCAGAAGAAGCTCAAGGCCGTTTGCGCCCGCACCGGCTTGTCGGTGACTGAAATCAAGGAGATCAACCGCGCCATGTCCTTGGGCGAGGCCAAGGCGCGGCGGGCCAAGAAGGACATGGTCGAGGCCAACCTGCGCCTCGTCATTTCCATCGCCAAGAAATACACCAACCGTGGCCTGCAGTTCCTCGACCTGATCCAGGAAGGCAACATCGGCCTCATGAAGGCGGTGGACAAGTTCGAGTACCGGCGAGGCTACAAGTTCTCCACCTACGCCACTTGGTGGATTCGTCAGGCCATCACCCGTTCCATCGCCGATCAGGCACGCACCATCCGCATTCCCGTGCACATGATCGAGACCATCAACAAGCTCAACCGGGTGTCCCGGCAGATGGTTCAGGAAATGGGGCGGGAACCAAAGCCGGACGAACTCGGCGAGCGCATGGAAATGGTGGAGGAAAAGGTGCGCCGGGTGCTCAAGATCGCCAAGGAGCCCATTTCCATGGAAACGCCGATCGGCGACGACGAGGACTCCCACATCGGCGACTTCATCGAAGACTCCACCGTGGGCCTACCAGTCGATCTGGCCACCGAGGATGGCCTCAAGCAATTGATCGGCAACGTCCTTGGCGGCCTCACCGCCCGCGAGGCCAAGGTGCTGCGCATGCGCTTCGGCATCGGCATGAACACCGACCACACCTTGGAGGAGGTCGGCAAGCAGTTCGATGTCACGAGGGAGCGCATTCGCCAGATCGAAGCCAAGGCGCTGCGCAAGCTGCGCCATCCCAGCCGTTCCGAGCACCTGCGCAGCTTCCTGGACGACAAGGTGTCGTCGAAGTCCTAACCAACCGTTCGTGTTACAGTCGCCACCAGCGGGCTCGCTTTCAGGGGCTGCACGGGCCTATAGCTCAGTTGGTTAGAGCAGTGGACTCATAATCCATTGGTCCCAGGTTCGAGTCCTGGTGGGCCCACCACTTAAGCGAGGGGCAAGCCCCTCGCGCTCCCCGGCTGAAGGCTCTTTATGCGAGGGACAAGCCCCTCGCGCTCCAAGGCATAATGGCATCATCGCACTTCGCGCGATCGACGGTTCGACATGACATCCGCCTTGAACGCCGCCGTTTCATTCGTCCGCGACCGCATTCGGCTGAACGCGTTGCTAGTCGTGCTCTGCTTTGCGGGAGTGCTGGTGCTCGAATCCCAGAGCGCGGCAAGCTACCCGGCCTATGTGCTCGCCATCGTGATGCTGGTGCGCTTGCGTCAGTGGGCGGATGTCTTTGCCGTGCCGCTGATGTGGGCGGTTGCGGCCCTGCTCGCCTATTTGGTCTTGACCGGTCTGTGGTCCGAGGGCAGCCAACCCGGTGATGTGCTGTCCATGCTGTCGCGGGCTGCGCAAGTGCTGTTGTTTGCCGTTGCATTCGCCGAATGCCAGATGCGCGGCGACCTGCAGCGCTGGCTGGGCCGGACTCTGGCGGTTGCGGGCGTGTTGGCCGCCTCGGCAGGCCTTGGCCTGTTTCTGATGGAACACTCGGAAAACGGTCGCCTAGTGGGGTTGGGGCAACTCGACAACAACGTGGTCGCGGCCTTGATCTTTGGCGTGGTTCTCATCTTGATCACCGGGGAGGTGCTGCGCGGGCCGGACGTCCTCTGGCGGCGCTTCGGCGCGCTCGGCATCGTCGTTATTGCTGCCGCAATACTGCTTTCCGATTCCCGCAACGGCCAGATCAGCGCCATGCTGGGCGTCGGCACCTTGTTCATCGCCCATCGGGTGCCGGACCGGCAGCGCTTCGCGGTCGCCGTGCTGGGCATGGGCGTGATCCTCCTTGCCGTGCTCGCGGCGTTGATCGCCAACGAGGCTGGCCGGACCCTCGTGCTGCCACGGGGCGACAGCTTCCGGCCCGCGATCTGGCTGGCGACTCTCGGTGCCGTCGTGGACGGCGGCCTTTGGTTCGGGCGCGGCATTCTCACCGACGACACGCTGGTCACCGCCGCGGGCGAGTTTTCGCATCCGCACAATATGTACCTGTCGGTTCTCTTCCAAGGCGGCTTGGTTGGCGCGGCGCTGTTTGCTGCGTTGATTGCCGCCGTGGTGCGCACCCTGCTCAACCACTACGGCCATCGGGACGCCAAGCTGGCGTTGGGAATTCTTGGCTTGGCCCTACCGGCCTGGCTGCTCGACGGCCACGAACTCATCGACAAGGTGGGCATGACTTGGTTTCTGTTCTGGCTGCCGGTGGCCATCAGCCTGGGGCTGGCTTGGATGGGCCGGCTGGACGCCAAGCGCCTGCTGGAGGGGTCGCCGTGACTGGGCTGTCGGTGGGCTTCGTCACTTGGCATACGCCGAAGGACATGCTCGCTGGTTTTCTGGATAGCTTGGCCGAAGCCGTTGAAACGCTGGCTCGCCGGATGCCGATGCCCGTATCCGTCTATGCCATCTGCAATGATGCGCCTCAAGATCTCCGGGCTGTGGACGCCATGATCCGGCCCTATGCCATACGCGCTAGCGACGTCCGTTGGAACTTCATTCAAGGCCATGGGAACATCGGCTACGGCGCGGCCCAGAACTTGGCCGTTCGGCGTACCGAAGCGGACTTTCACCTGATGTGCAACCCGGATCTCGTCATGGCGCCCAGCGTCCTGTTGGAGGCAGTGCGCTTTCTCAAGGCGCACCCCGGTGCGGTGCTGGCCGCTCCCCGGGGCTTTGACGCCGACGGTCGTTACGCCCGGCTCGCGAAACGGCCGCCCACGTTGCTGGCGCTGGCGTTGCGCGCCCTCTCCGTGCGGCCCTCAACCGGCCTGCTGGGGCGGCGAATCGCCGCCTACGTGTACGACGATGCGCTGCCGGACGAGCAGCCCGCGCCCATCGAATTGGCAAGCGGCTGCTTCATGGTGGCCCGAACCTCGGCGCTAAAAGCCATAGGTGGCTTTGATGAGCGCTACTTCCTGTATTTCGAGGATTTCGACCTCTGTCGCCGCCTCGCCCCCCACGGCGGCATCTACGAACTGCCCACGGCGAGCATCACCCATTTCGGGGGCCACACCGCCCGGCGCGGCTTGGCCAGAACCTTGCGCTTCGTGCGCTCGGGATGTCGCTACTTCAACCGCCACGGTTGGCGGATGTGGTGAGGATGAGGAACAGCATGAACGACCTCCAGGGAAAGACAGCCCTAGTCACCGGAGCGGGACAGGGCATCGGCCAAGGCATAGCGCTGGCGCTCGCGCAAGCGGGTGTTCGCATCGCCGCGGCGGGACGAACGCTCGCCAAGCTAGAAAGCACCGTCGCCGAGATCGGGTCACGGGATGGCGAGGCGGTTGCGGTGCGCTGCGATGTCAAGGATCCCGCTGATCTGGCTCATGCCGTGGATGCCTGCGTGCAATCGTTCGGCGGGCTGAACATCCTGGTCAACAATGCCCAGGAAGTCCCCTTGGGCACACTGCACCAGGTGTCGGGTGAAGCTTTCACCGCGGGTTTCGAATCCGGGCCGCTGGCGACGCTGCGACTCATGAAGCTCGCCTACCCGCATCTCAAGGGCGATGGTTGCATCGTCAACCTGGCCAGCACCGCGGCCAAGCGCTGGGACATGTCCGGATACGGCGCCTACGCGGCGGTGAAGGAGGCCACTCGCTCACTGACCCGCGCCGCCGCCTGTGAGTGGGGTCCTGACGGCATTCGCGCCAATGTCATTCTGCCCCATGCCAAGTCTCCGGGGTTGGTCTGGTGGATGGAGAACAATCCCGAGGAAGCGGAGGCCTTTCAGCGCACCATCCCGCAGCGGCGGGTGGGCGAATGTGAAGAGGACATCGGGCGTTTCGTGGTCCAGCTTTGCAGCGCGGGGTGCCGGTACGTGACCGGACAAAGCATCGCCGTCGATGGCGGCCAGGCGTTGCTGGGATAGGGGACAGCATGAAAATCATCGTTACTGGCGGCGCTGGCTTCATCGGTTCGGCCTTGGTGCGCCATCTGGTCGGGGTGCGGGGCGATCAGGTGCTCACCATCGACAAGCTCACCTACGCCGGCAACCGGGCCAATCTCGCCGCAGTGGCCGGGTGCGCCAATCATCGCCTTGAGGTGGTGGACATTTGCGATGCCGAGCGGCTGCGCGGGCTCCTGTTCGACTTCGGCCCGGACGCCCTCATGCACTTGGCGGCGGAGTCCCATGTGGACCGCTCGATCGACGGGCCGGCCGACTTCATCCGCACCAACATCCTTGGCACCAGTGCGCTGTTGGAAACCGTCAGGGAATACAACGCCAACCGGTCCGGAGAACAAGCCTGCCGTTTTCTTCACGTTTCCACCGACGAGGTTTACGGCACATTGGGTGCAGAAGGCGCTTTTTCGGAAAGCAGCCCTTACCGCCCCAACTCCCCCTATTCGGCCTCCAAGGCGGCCTCCGATCATTTGGTCCGGGCATGGCGGGCCACCTATGGCCTGCCAGCCATGCTCACCAACTGCTCCAACAACTACGGGCCGTACCAGTTTGCGGAAAAGCTCATTCCGGTCATCATCCTAGCCGCTCTGCGCGGCGCGCCGGTGCCGCTGTACGGCGACGGCCAGCAGGTTCGGGACTGGCTCTACGTCGATGACCACGTCCAAGGCTTGGTGGCCGTGCTTGAAAACGGTGCCTTGGGACGCACCTACAATATCGGCGGGGACTGCGAAAAGACCAATCTCGAAGTCGCCACCGAGGTTCTGACGGCGGTGGCGGAACAGACGGACGCCGAGCCCGGCGGCTTGCTCCGGCTGATCGAATTCGTCAAGGATCGCCCAGGCCATGACCGCCGCTACGCCATCGACGCCAGCCGAATTCGCGGTGAACTCGGCTGGCGGCCCCAGACAAGCTTCGCGGACGGAATTCGCCAAACCGTCGCTTGGTACTTGGATCACAAGGACTGGTGGGCAGCCGCCAACGTCCAGGGAGTAGGGTGATGGAGGTCCATCAGACCAAGTTGCCCGGCGTGCTGATCATTGAGCCGGATGTGCACCGCGACGAGCGCGGATTCTTCACGGAGCGCTACAACCGCCGCCGTTACGGGAAGCTGCCGGGGCTCGACCTGGACTTCGTGCAGGACAACCACTCCCACTCCCGGCGCGGCGTGCTGCGCGGCCTGCACTTTCAGCAGCGCCATCCCCAAGGCAAGCTGGTGAGCGTCGTCAGCGGCGCGGTGTGGGACGTGGCGGCGGACATCGATCCCGCCTCTCCGACCTTTCGGCAGTGGGTGGGGATCGAACTGAATGCCGTCAATCATCGGCAGTTGTACATTCCGCCGGGCTTCGCCCATGGCTTTTGCGTGTTCTCGGCTTCGGCGGACCTGCTGTACAAATGCACGGACTTTCATCATCCCGAGGATGAGGCGGGGGTGATTTGGAACGATCCCGAACTGGCCATCGAATGGCCGATTGCGGACCCCATCCTGTCTCCCCGTGATGCGAAAAACCCTACCCTGAGCGACTATCTGGAAGGTTGAATCCTGTTTAAGCGCATTCTTGTCACTGGCGGCAGCGGCCAAGTCGGCACTGCCATCCAAGCGCTTGCGCCGCCGGCGGTGTCGATTCATGCGCCCCCATCGGCGCAGCTTGATGTGCGCGATGGCCGCAGCGTGGCCGCCGCCTTCGCTGATTTTCGTCCGGATGCAGTGATCAACGCGGCTGCCTACACGAAGGTGGACCAGGCTGAGGACGAGTTCGAGGCGGCGTTTGCCGTCAACGCCGAGGGTGCGCGCCATGTCGCCAAGGCTTGTGCCGCCAACGGTTGCCCGTTGCTGCATCTTTCCACGGACTACGTCTTTGACGGCGCAAAACGGGGGCCGTACATGGAATCCGACCCCACCGCGCCGATCAACGCCTACGGCCGCAGCAAGCTCGCGGGCGAACAAGCGGTGGCGGAAGTCCTCGATGCCCACCTGGTACTGCGCGTCGCTTGGGTGTTCAGCGCGACAGGCACCAACTTCGTCAAGACCATGCTGAATCTGGCCGGTCGCGATGAGCTCAGGGTGGTCAACGACCAGCGGGGCGCGCCCACGGCCGCCCGCAGCATCGCCGCCGCGCTATGGCGCCTCCTTGAGGGTCTGTCCAGCACGCCGCGTTTTGGCCTCTATCACTTCGCGTCCGAGCCGCCAACCACTTGGCATGACTTCGCGGCCGTCATCTTTGCCGGGCTGGCCGAGCGGAAGGGAGAGGGCGCACTGCCCAAGCTCGTCCCCATCCCCACGGCAGACTACCCGACCCGCGCGGCCCGCCCTCAGAACTCGCTGTTAGACGGCGCCCGTCTGCATCGCCACTATGGCATTGGCCCCGCCGACTGGCGCGGAGAACTGGGGAAGGTGCTTGCCGTCCTTGCAGCCTAGGTCGTTCCCAAGTCTCCGGCCGAGCCACAGAACGAGGAAAGGAGTGAGTTGAAGCTCAACCGGCCTTTTCCGCCTCCACTCGCGCAACACTCGGATGCGTCGCCATGCGGGCCATCACCGCCTTGATGCTGTCGTGGCCTTCAAGCAGGTCGCGGTTGAAGATTTTCTGGGTGACGCCGGAGGCCAGGCCGAAACTGAAGTAGGTGTAGAAGTCCGCCAAGCTCAGTTCGCTGCCTGCGGCATAGGGCGTGCCGACGAAGATTCGATCCAGTGCCTTCATGCCCTTGTCGAGGTCGGCATCGGTGGCGGCCTTGATTTCGTCGCTGACGGTTTGGCCGAAGAACGCGGCCCCTAGGCAGCGCCGCGCCACCAACTCCACGTCCAGTTTGATATGGCAAGCCAACTCGATGACCTTGCCCGCCGCAAAGGGGTCGGAGGGGATCAGCACGGGCTCGGGCTGCAGCCGTTCCAAGTAGGCGGCAATGGCGAGGGTTTCCGACAGGTAGCGGCCGTCAACCTCAATTGAAGGCATGCGGCCCATGGGCGAGCGGACCAGATTGTCCTCCTCTTGGGTGGGCGGTGCCTTGACCTCCTCGAAGGCCAAGCCCTTCTCGATGAGCAGCGCCTTGGTTAGGCTGTAGTAGTTGCTCATCCTCAATCCGTACAACTGGATCATCGTGTCTCCCAATTTCTTTGATGGCGGGGAAAGGTTATCAAATGAGTCACGGCCTTACGGCCTGTTGCGCCCAGTGACGGGAGTTTCAACCCGCAGCCACCGGCGCGATGCGCTCGCCGAACTCGCTTAGGCGGTCCAGGCCGCCGGGGCCAGCAAAAAAGAACGCCGGCACCATGATGCGGCCGACGCCCAGTTCCGCCATCTGTTCGACGCCGCGCACGGGATCCATCATTTGGGCGCCGAATATGGCGTTGATCTCAATGCTCGCCGGATCCCTCCCCGCCTGTTCGGCGGCGTTGCGCAGGCGACCGAGCAGGGCGCCGAGGCGTTCGGCATCGCCCTCGCCGGGGAAGTAGCCATCGGCGATGCGGACGGCGCGCCCGATGGCGGCGTCCGTGTCGCCGCCCACATGCACCGGAATGTTGCCGTTGACCGGCCGGGGGCTACAGGTGGCCGGCGCGAAGTCCACGAATTCGCCGTGAAACTCCGCATGCGGCCCTGCCCAGAGCGCCCGCATGGCGGCGATGTACTCGTCATTGCGAGCGCCTCGCCGCTCCCAGGGGATGCCAAGCGCTTCGAACTCCTCCTTCAGCCAGCCAACGCCCAAACCGAGTTCCACCCGGCCGCCGGATAGCTGATCGAGGGTCGCCAGCTCCTTGGCGAGCACCAGCGGATTGCGCTGCGGCACGATGAGAATGCAGGTGCCTAGGCGCAACGTCGGCACGGCTGCCGCAGCGAAGGCCAGCCAGATGAGCGGGTCCGGAATCGGCGTGTCGGGCTCGGCGGGAATCTTGCCGTCGGGCGTGTAGGGGTACTTGGAGGCGATCTCGTCCGGCAGAATGACGTGCTCGCCGCCCCACACGGATTCAAAGCCCGCGGTCTCAGCGCGCTGGCAAATCTCCAGTGCCGTGGTGCCGTCGATGCCAATGCTGCTGGCGAAGGCGAGTCCGATTTTCATATGGTCTCCGTTGGCGGGTTGAGGAAGGTCATGTTATTCAGCGAACCCGTATGCGTGGGTCCGGCGCGCCGCGGCGGATGGTGCGCAGGAATTCGTCGAGCGGCGCTGGGGCCGCCACCTCCGGTTCGTCTTCGGTGGGCGGATGCTTCCAGAAGGCCTCCCAAGAGGGGAACAGGTCGTGGAAGGCGCCTTCGTAGGGAGCGCGCCCGGGCCAGCGCATCTTGCGCTCGCCAATGGGCGGCTTGTTGAGGTCGGTGGC
This sequence comes from Gammaproteobacteria bacterium, assembly GCA_009843635.1. Taxonomy (GTDB): domain Bacteria; phylum Pseudomonadota; class Gammaproteobacteria; order Pseudomonadales; family Azotimanducaceae; genus Azophilus. Next base: position 41,035 of record VYDB01000150.1, on the reverse strand, counting down.
GTACCAGTAGCAGGGCAGCCGGCGGCGGAAGAGCCACTGGCCGTCGATGCGCTCGTAGTCGTCCCAGTAGAGCATCTGCATGATGATCCATTCGCCGTCGGTTTCGTGCTCGTTCTTGGAGTACAGCGCCCCGTGGGCGTGGTCGGCGTCATCGAACTCGATGATGTGGTTGCCGGTGTGGTGCGAGGTGCCGGTGAACTGTAGGCGCAGGGTGTCATCCAGCCAGCGCTTCAGGTGGCTGCGTCCGGTCCGTCCCCGACCCACCCGGATATCGGGCGCGAACAGATTGACGTGGGCATCGAGGTCGCGCATGTCCAGCGACAGGGCGTACTTGGCGACCAGTTGGCGAATTTCCTCGATCGCCTCCAGCCGATCCAGTCGTTGCTCCAAGGAAACCTTCAACGTGCGCTCCTGCTCCGTCAGCCCTTCTCCCCGAATGCGCAATTCTATAGAAGTGAAATGCGCAAATGGCAGCGGGGCGAATCTGTGAACGCGCACTATCAGTTGGATGTAGCACTAGGTTAGCATCGGCATGAACTACTGCACAGCGGGGGAAAGCTAGGCGATGTCGTACACGCCCGACGGGCTCGACGAGGGCATCATCGCGCTGCTGCGCGAGGATGGCCGCATGTCCGCTCGGGATATCGCCAAGGCCTTGGATTCATCGTCCTCAACCGTTCGCAAACGCATCCGCAGCATGGAGCAGGCCGGCATCATGCGGGTGGTGGCAGTCACCGACTTTGCGGCGGCGGGCTTCGATCTGCTGCTGGCCATCGGCATCGAGGTGGAAAACCGCAATGCCGAGGCCGTCGGCCGGGAACTGGCGAAACTGCCCGAAGTGTTTTCCGTCAATCTCACCACGGGCCCCAACGACTTGGAGATCCTAGTGGCTGCCCAATCCTTCGAGCAACTCGCGACCTTCCTGCACGAAGAGGTGTCCCAAGTGGACGGCATTGGCCGCCTGACGCCAGCGCTCACCGTCGAGGTGTACAAGTATCAATCGGAGTACGTGCCCCAACTATGACTCGGCATAGGCTCGACGACGTGGACCGCCGCATACTCGCCTATCTGTCCGAGGATGCCCGGATGAGCAATCGGGAGGTTGCCCAGGCGTTGGGGCTGGCCGAGGGCACCGTGCGCGGACGCATCAAGCGGCTGCAGGATCGTGGGATGATCAAGATCACCGCGGTGACCCGCTTCTCCGGCCCGGGCGCGCCCGTCATGGCCTACATCGGCGTGCGCGCCGACCTGCATCGCATCGCCGAGACCGCCCAGGCCATCGCCCGCCTACCCTTCGTCCGCTTCGCCGCCACCATCTTGGGCCGCTACGACATCCTGGCGATCACCGTCGTGGAGGACGGCGCGGAGTTGGTGCGCTTGGTCAACGACGAGATCATGCCGCTGGCTGGCGTGCGCCACGCGGAAACGGCGCTGGCCGTGAAAAACCTGAAGTACGACTACCGCTGGGGCCGCATCATCGATTCCGACACGAAGGTCAGAAAGCTCGGCGGCTCGCCGCCGCCGAACACTTCAAGGGAGGCGCCGGAAACGTAAGCGGCGGCGTCGGAGGCCAGATAGAGGCAGGCGTTGGCGATGTCTTCCGCAGTGCCCATGCGTTTGGCCGGCAGCTTGTCCTCGATGGCCGCAAGACCCTGCTCGCCGCCGTAGTGCTCGTTGGCCGCCTCGGCGGAGGTCTTGATGAGGCCGGCGACGATGGCGTTGACGCGCACTTCCGGACCCCACTCCTGGGCGAGGGAGGCCGTGGCGGACAGTAGGCCCGCCTTGGCCGCCCCGTAGGCCACTGTGCCGGGCGATGGCCGGATGCCCGAGACGCTGGCGATGTTGATGATGGACCCCTTGGCGGCTTTGAGGGCGGGATGGGCTTTTTGGCTGACCAGCAGGGGTGCTAGGAGATTCAGCCGAATGATGGCTTCGGTGAAGCGCGGGGAGACGGTCGCGGCGTCCGCTGCGGGGCTGCCGCCGGCGTTGTTGACCAAGATGTCGAGCCGCCCTGCTCGATCGAGCACGGCGTCGATCAAGCGTTGCACTTGGTCCGCGTCGCGCACGTCGGCTTCGATGAACTCGGCGCGGCCATCCGCCTCGCTGGAAGGTGAATCCTGGGGCGCTCTTTCTTCAGGAACATGGCGCGCGCAGGCAAACACCTTGGCGCCGCTGTCGAGGAAGGCATTGACGATGCCGCGCCCGATGCCTCGGCTGCCGCCGGTGATGAGCGCCACCTTGTCGTCGAATCGCGGCACGTCGTTTGAGAGTCTCGTAGGAAAGCACGGATTGTGGTTCAATATTGCTGATAGCGCAAGCAAATGGCATAAGCGCTCCTTGTTTGCGTAGAATGGTCTCAAGCGATCTGCGCAAGGGCGTCGGGCGAAAGTGGACACTGCCCATCTACTGTGGGACTATCAGATCATCTCAGCACCAGCTTCCAGAGGTTGAAATGTCCCAGTCGGCGGTATCGGCCATCGGTGAATCCGAGCTTCAAGCTCTCGACATCGAACCGCATCTGTCCTTGATTGCCGAGTTGGCATCCGAGGGCCGGGTCAATCGCCAAGTCAAGCGGGAAGCCATTGACGCCATCATCGAATCCGGATTCATGCGCGCCCTGTTGCCGAAGCCTTGGGGCGGTTTGGAGGCAACCCCTCAAGCCTTCTTCCGGGCGCATTTGCGCATCGCCGAGCAAGACATGAGCACCGCCTGGGTGGCGGGCATTATCGCCGTGCATGCCTTCCAGCTCGCCATCATGAATCGCCAAGCGCTTGACGACGTGTACGCCGAGGGGCCGAATACCCTGATTTCGAGTTCCTACAATCCGGTTGGCGCCAAGGTGGAGGCAGCCGATGGCGGCTTCAAGCTCAGCGGCCGCTGGGGCTGGAGTTCGGGCTCCGAGCACTGCACCTGGGTGTTGCTGGGAGGCATCGTGCCCGGCGAGGACTACCGCACCTTCTTGGTGCCGCGCACGGACTACCGGATTGAAGACACCTGGTTCGCTTACGGCCTGCAAGCCACCGGCTCCAACGACATCGTCATCGACCAGCCCGTTTTCGTGCCGGAACACCGCACCCACAAGCGCCTGGATGGCTTCAACTGCGTCCATTTCCAAGCCAACCCGATGTACGGCATCCCTTGGGCGCAGATGTTCGTGCGCGTGGTTTCCACCCCGGCCATCGGCGCGGCGCGCCATGCGGTGGCGGCATTCACTGGCAACGCCGCTGGCAGCAGCACGGATCCGACCAAGCTGGCTGGCGATGCGGACATTACCCGGCGGGTGGCCGAAACGCTTAACGACATTGATCAGGCGGAGGCCGTGCTGTTCCGCAACTTCGACCATATGATGGCGCGCAGGCAGGCCGGTGAGGAGTTGGAACTGATGGACCGGGTGCGCTGGCGCTACCAGGCCAGCCTCATCATTGACGACATGACCCGCGCCGTGGACCGGCTCTTCGAGGTGGCCGGCGGCCGCAGCGTGTTCGACGGGTCCGCCATTCAGGACATATGGCGCGACATCCGCGTTGCCCGCGCCCATGTCGCCAACAACCCGACCGCATTCGCCCGCAACTTCGGGGCGATGGCCCTAGGGGCTGACAACAGCGATGCCTTTGTTTGAGGTCTCCCGTGGCGCGTACTGAGCAGCACGGTCCGCCACGCGGGAAAACCGTCGAATCAGCGGGTTTGACGCTGCACTATCACGACGACGGGGCCATTGACGGCAGCGGCCGGACAGTGGTGTTCGTCCATGGCAGCGGCCCCGGCGCGAGCGGCTACAGCAACTTCAAGCTGAACGCCCCCGTCCTTGCGGGGGCAGGCTATCGGGTGCTCGTGCCGGACCTGCCCGGCTTCGGCTACTCCTCGAAGCCCGCTGACATCGACTACACCACGGATTTCTTCGTCACTCACCTGATCGGTTTGCTTGATGCCATCGGCATCGAGCAGTGTGCGCTGGTGGGCAATTCGCTGGGCGGCGCCGTGTGCATTCGCGCCGCTTTGGATCATCCCGAACGGGTCGAGAAGCTGGTGCTGATGGCGCCGGGTGGCATCGAGGAGCTCGACACCTACATGGCGATGCCGGCGATGGCCCGCATGATCGCAAACTTCACCGGCGGCGCCCTGAACCGCGGCGGCTTGCGGCAAATCCTGCAGACGCTGGTGTATGACCCGGCGGTGGTGACCGATGCGCTGGTTAATGAGCGTTACGCCGTCGCCCAAACCCAGCCGCCCGAAGTGCTTGGACGCATGCGCATTCCCAACATGGAGGGAGAGCTGGGCAGCATCACCTGTCCCGTGCTGGCGTTTTGGGGCATGGACGACGAGATGCTGCCTCGGGGCGGCGGGCACAAGATTCTCAAGGCCTGCCGCCCCAGCCGCCTGATCGAGGTGGCGGACTGCGGGCACTGGGTCATGGTGGAGCATGCCCGCATGTTCAACGCCGCCTGCCTCGACTTCCTAGACAATGATTGAGCTTGTGTTGTGACCATTTCAGCATTGAGCTACGTGCGGCTGGAGATGCGGGATCCTTCCGAGTGGTTGCGGTTTGGCGAGCAGGTGCTGGGGTTCGCCAGCCAGCCCGCTGCAGAGGGCGCTGTGTGCTTGGCCATGGACGCCATGCCCTTCCGCTATCTCATCGAGCATGGCGATGCCGACCGGTTTGTCGCGGCTGGCTGGGAGTGCGCCAGCGCCGGTGCCTACGAACGCTTGGTCGAAGCCGTGCGGGACGCCGGTGCGCTCACGCGCTTGGGTTCCGATGCCGAGGCCCAGTCTCGAGGCGCGGCTGGCTTGGCCTTTGGCGTCGACCCCTCGGGCAACGCCTTTGAGCTTTGCCATGGCCGCACCTCCAACGATGCTTCATTCAACTCGCCCATCGACGGCTTGCGCTTCGTCACCGGCACCATGGGCCTGGGCCACGCGGTGCTGCCGGCACCGGAGTTCGACGCCACCGACGCCTTCTATCGCAGGGTGCTGGGTTTCGGCATCAGCGACGAACTGACCCTGCCGCCGCCGGCGGAGGGCGCTCCGCAGCAGCGCATTCACTTCCTGCACGCCGACAACCCCCGCCATCACAGCGTCGGCCTGTACAACTTTCCCGCGCCGAGCGGTGTGGTGCATCTCATGGCGGAAGTGGAAACGCTGGACGACGTGGGCGCCTGCCTCGACCGTGCCAAGGCCGCCGAATCACCCATCGTGGCGAGCTTGGGCAGGCACCTCAACGACGGCATGGTGTCGTTCTACATGCTGGCCCCCGGTGGCATCCCGATTGAATACGGCTACGACGGACGCCAGTTCGACTGGAACGCCTTCGAGCCGACCCGCAGCACCGTGGGCGACATCTGGGGCCATGAGTACAACTTCCCGGGCTGACCTGCCTTTGGCGGCCAAGAACATGGACAAGACCTGCGCCATCACGGACATCGCGAGCGCCATCGAGTCGGGCATGACTCTCGGCATCGGCGGCTGGGGCGGCCGGCGCAAGCCCATGGCCGTCATTCGGGAACTGCTCAAGACTGACGTGAAGGAGTTGACCGTCATCAGCTATGGCGGCCCGGATGTCGGCATGTTGGCGTCGGCGGGCAAGATCGCCAAGCTGGTGTTCGGCTTCGTGTCCATGGACTTGGTGCCCTTGGAGGCGCACTTTCGCGCTGCCCGTCAAGCCGGTGCCTTCGAAGTGATGGAAATCGATGAAGGCATGCTGCAGCTCGGCCTCAAGGCAGCCGCCTCAAGGCTGCCGTTCCTGCCCACCCGGGTCGGGTTCGGCTCTGATGTGCTGACCGCCAATCCCGAGATCAAGACCATCACCTCGCCCTACGCCGACGGCGAGACCTTGGTGGCGATGCCGGCGCTGCCGATCGACGTGGCGGTCTGCCACGTCAATGAGGCCGACGCGCTGGGCAACTCGCGCATCTCCGGGCCTGATCCCTTCTTTGACCAGTGGCTGTGCCGTGCGGCGGATCAAGCCTTCCTCACCGCCGAAGCGCTGGTGGATACTGACGCATTCAACGACCCCTTAACCGCCTTGCAGATGCCGATCGAGCGCTCCTTGGTGCGGGGCGTCGCAGTTGCGCCTTGGGGCGCCCATCCCACTTCCTGCGGACCAAAGTACGGCATGGACGTCGAGCATCTGCGCGCTTACTCAGCGGCCGCCAAGGGCGGCTGGACGGATTACCTTGAGCGCTACGTCTTGGACAAGGATCTGCTGGCCTACTTGACGGAAGTCGGCGGCCCCGAAGCGGTCAGCGCCCTGCCGTTGCCCGTGTTTTGAGACGGCGTCCATGAGCGGATACAGCTTGGCGGAACTGTGCATCTGCAGTGCGGCGGAAGCGTTCCGGGGCGACGGCGAGGTGCTGGCCACCAGCATCGGCTTGGTGCCCCGGCTGGGCGCTGGACTGGCCAAGCTGACCTTCGAGCCGGGGCTGATGATCACCGATGGCGAGGCCTACTTGGTGCGGGAGCCGGTGCCGGTGGGGCCGCGCGGGAACTACCGGCCCAAGATCGAGGGGTTGATGACCTACGAACGGGTTTTCGATCTCATCTACAAGGGCAAGCGCCACGTCATGGTGACGCCGGTGCAGGTGGACCGCTTCGGGCAGATGAACATTTCCATCATCGGCGACTACGAACGGCCGAAGACCGCGTTGCTGGGCGTGCGCGGCTACCCTGGCAACACCATCAGCAACGCCAATTCCATGTTCCTGCCGCAGCATACAACGCGCGCCTTCGTGGCGGGAGAGGTGGATATGGTGGGCGGCATCGGCTACAACCCGGCCCGCTGGCCCGGTGGCCGCAAGCCGCCGTTCCTGGACTTGCGCCGCATCGTCACCAACCTGGCAGTCCTGGATTTCCAAGGGCCGAACCACGCCATCCGCGTGACCAGCCTGCATCCGGGCGTGAGTTTGGACGAGGTGCAGGAGAACACGGGCTTCGAGCTCGCGGCTGCACCAGCGCTTTCGACCACCCCCGCACCTACGGCTGCGCAGCTCAAGCTCATTCGCGAGCGCTTGGACCCCCATGATCTGCGCGCCGCCGTCATCCCCGGAAACCCGCCGGGGGCGCGCTGAAGCTCGCAATGGACGCCCTTGCCACGCCTGCGACGAGGTGGTTGGGCTGCCGTTACCCGATCGTGCAAACGGCCATGGGCTGGGTTTCCACCTCCGCCTTGGTCGCTGCCAGCGTCCGCGCCGGGGCGTTTGCCTTCCTGGCCTGCGCGGTCATGACGCCGGAAGAGGCCGAGAGCGAAATTCGCGCTGTCATCGATGCCGTTGACGGGCCGTTTGGCGTCAATTTCCATGGCTTTCAGCCGGGTGCCGAGCGCATCGCCGACCTGGTCATCGATCACGGCGTTAAGGCGGTCAGCTATGGACGCGCCCCGTCGCCGAAGCTGATCGACAAACTGAAGGCCGCCGGGGTGCTCTGCGTGCCCACCATCGGCGCCGGCAAGCACGCCAGGAAGGCGGTTGAACTCGGGGCCGATATCATCGTCTGCCAAGGCGGAGAGGGCGGTGGCCACACCGGCGTGACGCCGACCTTGCTGCTGCTCGCCGAAACCCTTGATGCGGTGGAGGTGCCGGTCCTTGCCGCGGGCGGCTTTCGGGATGGACGGGGGCTGGCGGCGGCGCTAGCCTTCGGTGCGGACGGCATCGCGATGGGCACCCGCTTCATGCTCACGTCAGACAGCCCGACGCCAGCCGCCACCAAGGCGCGCTACCTGTCGGCCGAGGTCAATCAGATTCCGGTCAGCGCCAAGCTTGATGGCTTGCCGCAGCGCATGCTGATGAACGAGACGCTGGCGCGGCTTGAACGCGCTGGAAGCCTGTCGATGGCGGTCCGGGCGCTGGCCAACGGCTGGCGGTTCCGCGCCGAAACCGGCGCCTCCGTCTTGGCGCTGGCGAAATCCGCTTGGGCGATGACGCGGAGCGGTGGCCTCACGCTCTCCCAGGCGATGATGGCGGCCAATGCGCCAATGATCATCAAGAAGGCCATGGTCGAGGGCGATCCGGCGCGGGGTGTGCTGCCCAGCGGCCAAGTGGCCGGCCTGATCGACGACCTGCCGAGCTGTGATGAATTGGTTGCGGGCATCGTCGCGGATGCTCGGCAGCGCATCCGCGGCTTGGCCGACGCCGCGTCAACTGATCAAAACGGGAGCGTTCCTCATGCCATTTGAAGTGAAAGTCCGCGAGCGCATCGGCGAGATCGTCTTCAACCATCCGCCGGTCAATGCCTTCGACTCCCGGATGTGGTTGGAACTGCCTGGCATCGTCCACGAATTGGCGGAACGCCAAGACGTATGCTGCCTGCTGATCCGTGCCGAAGGCCGTGGCTTTTGCGCCGGCGTGGACATCAAGGAACTGCAGGCCAATCCGCAGCGCATCGTCGAAGTGAATCGGGGCAACTTCCTAAGCTACCAAGCGGTGCACCGCTGCGAAGTGCCGGTGGTGGCGGCGCCGCACGGCTTTGTGCTCGGCGGCGGCATTGGCATTTGCGGTGCCAGCGACGCCATCATCGCGGCCGACGACGCCTATTTTTCGCTGCCGGAAATCGACCGCGGGGCCATGGGCGGCGCCGCCCACATGCAGCGCTTCCTGCCGCATGCCAAGGTGCGCGCCGCCTTCCTCACCGGAGGGCGGGTTTCCGCCGAGGAAGCTTGGCGCCTCGGCGGAGTGGAGCGGGTCGTGCCACGCGATGAGCACCCCGCCACAGCCCGCGAGTTCGCTGCCGTGATCGCCTCCAAGAGCCGCGATGCGCTGCGCATCGCCAAGCAGGCACTGAACGGTATAGAGGCCTTCGACGTGGACCGCGCCTACCGCTGGGAGCAGGGCTTCACCTTCGAGATGTACATGCACGAGGATTCACAGACGGCCCGAGACGCCTTCGTGGAGACCGGCGGCATGGCCGAGTTCGACCGTGAATCCGAACCAGCCAAACAGGAACCAGGTACGGGAAAGGACACATGACGGAGGCCTACATCATTGATGTCCTGCGTACGCCCACCGGGCGGCGCCGGGGCGGATTGTCGGAAATGCACCCAGCCGATTTGGGCGGCTTGGCGCTGAAGGCGTTGGTGGAACGCAATGCCGTGCCCGCCGATGACTACGAGGACGTGCTGTTCGGCTGCGTGGACACCATCGGGCCCTTGGCCGGCGACATCGCCCGCACTTGCTGGCTGGCCGCTGGGCTGCCCCTGCACGTGCCGGGGGTAACCATCGACCGCCAATGCGGCTCCTCCCAGCAGGCGGTGCATTTTGCCGCCCAAGCAGTGCTGAGCGGCACCAACGACGTGGTGGTGGCGGGCGGTGTGCAGGCGATGTCGCAGATCCCGATTTCCGCCGCCATGCTGGCGGGCCAGGCCTACGGATTCGGCGACCCCTTCACCGGTTCGCCGGGCTGGGTGGCGCGCTTTGGCGATGGCTTGGTCACTCAATTCAACTCGGCGGAGATGATCGCCGAGAAGTGGGGCTTCTCCCGCCGCGACATGGAGCGCTTCGCGGTGACCTCCAACGAACGCGCCTGCCACGCCATCGACTCGGGACGCTTTGAACGCGAAATTGTGCCGGTGGGCGACGTGGTGAATGATGAGACGCCGCGTCGAGGCACCAGTTTGGAGGCCATGGCAGGGCTTGAGCCCTTGCAGCCCGGTGGCCGCATCACCGCGGCGGTGTCCAGCCAGACCTGCGATGCCGCGGCAGCGCTGTTGATCTGCTCGGAAGCAGCGGTGGCCCGCTACGGGCTTAAGCCCCGGGCCCGCATTCACCACATCAGCGTGTTGGCCGACGACCCCATCTGGATGCTCACCGCGCCCATGCCGGCCACCGAGCGGGCGCTGCAAAAGACCGGCATGACGATCGGCGACATCGACTGCGTGGAGATCAACGAGGCCTTCGCCCCGGTGGTGATGGCTTGGCTGGCTGAGACGGGCTGCGACCCAGAGCGCACCAATGTCAACGGCGGCGCCATCGCCTTGGGCCATCCCTTGGGTGCCACCGGGGCCAAGCTGATGACCACCCTGCTGCACGAGCTGGAGCGCAGCGGCGGGCGCTTTGGCCTGCAGACGATGTGCGAAGGGGGCGGCCAAGCCAACGTCACCATCATCGAGCGTCTTTGAGAGCCGCCGCCATGGCCGATCTGTCACTGCCACCCGACTACCCACGGAGTCACGACCTGCTACGGGACCGGCGGGTTGTGATCACCGCCGCGGCAGGCACCGGCATCGGTTTTGCGGCGGCGAAACGCTGCTTGGAGGAAGGCGCCTCGGTGCTGATCTCCGACAGCCACGCCGTCCGCCTGGCCGAAGCGGCAGCCCGCTTGGAGGCGCTGGCAACCGGGCGCGTGACTGCCCAGCGCTGCGACGTGACGGTTCAGGACGACGTGGATGCGCTCTTCGCCACTGCGCAGAATGTCTTTGGCGCGGTGGACGTGTTGATCAACAACGCCGGTCTGGGCGGCACCGCAAACCTGGTGGACATGACCGACGCGCAATGGGGCAAGGTGCTGGATGTGACCCTGAACGGCACCTTCCGCATGATTCGTGCCGCGATGCAAGCCATGCGCGGCTCGGGTGGCGGGGTGATCGTCAACAATGCCTCGGTGCTGGGCTGGCGGGCGCAGCAGGGACAGGCCCACTACGCCGCGGCCAAGGCAGGGGTGATGGCGCTGACCCGCTGCGCCGCCTTGGAGGGCGCGGAACTGGGCATCCGGGTCAACGCGGTGGCGCCGAGCTTGGCGATGCACCCCTTCCTCGCCAAGGTGACCACCGAGGAACTGCTCAGCGAACTAAAGGCCCAGGAAGCCTACGGCCGGCCCGCCGAGGTCTGGGAGGTGGCCAACGTGATGGTGTTCCTCGCCAGCGACTACGCCTCCTACATGACCGGCGAAACGGTCGCCGTCTCCAGCCAGCGGGCTTAGTTCACGAGGTTGACCTTCACCGTCAGTCCGTAGGTGCGCGGCGCGTTGCCGAACGTGTGCCAGCTTCCGCCTTGGAACACCGAGTCAAACACCAGCATGTTCATTCGCTTGTTGCTCAGGTTGCGGCCCCAGGCGGTGATTTCGTAGCGGCCGTCGGCGGTCTTGATGCCCGCCTGCGCATTGAACATGTCGAAGGCCTTGCGGACTTTCTGGGGGTGATCGAGGTCGGAGCCGGTGTTGACCTCCCCGACATGGGACCAGTTGGCATTCATGATCCAACGGTAGTTGGTGTTCGGGATTTCCCGGTCAACGAACAACGAGGCGCTCGCCTGCCACAGCGGCGATTGCGTTAAGCGCTTGTCCTCAAGGTGGGCGTTGGCCGGCACCAGATCGTCGTCATAGCGTGCGTCGGTGTAGGTGGCGCCTGCGGTCAGGAACACGCCCTCAGTCAAGGTCAGAAAGGACTCCAACTCCACGCCCGTGGAGACGACCTTCTTGACATTGCCCACGGTGAAGCCCAACCCGGTGAAGGTATTGAGCTGGAAGTCGTCGAAGGTGGTATGGAACAGCGCGGAATTGACGGTCAGGCGCTGGTCCAGAAACTGGCCCTTCATGCCGAGTTCGAACGAGTCTGAAGTTTCCGGATTGAAGCGGCTTTGGTCAACGAAGTTGCCCCCCTCATCGCGGAAGCCGAGGGCCTCTTGGTCGAGGTTGTAGCCGCCAGCCTTGTAGCCGCGGCTGTAGCTGGCGTAGACGTTGACGTCGTCGGTAACCTGATAGGCGAGCTTCAGGGTTCCGGTGATCTCGTCCTCGCTCTTCTTGTTGTTCCAGCTAGCGTTGTCGCACAGCGAGCCTATGAAGACGATGGCGCAGAACGGGTCGTCGATGGCTACGCCGAAGGGCGCCCCGTTGATGATCATGCCCGCGTCCTTTTCCTCCCAGGAGTACCGTGCGCCCAAGGTCACGTCGAACGCCTCGTTGGCGTGCCAAGTATTGTGGGTGAATACTGACCAGCCCTCCGTGTCGGAAAAGAAGAGCGCATCGTAGCCCTGCCCTGGCGTGCCGCGCCCAGCCGGGTCGCCCAGCACCAGCGGAGCAAGGGCCGGTGCCCCGAACAGTGCCCCCAAGTAGGCACCGCCATCGTGCGAGAAGATGATGTATTCGGTGGATTCCAGGTCTTCCGTGTAAAAGTAGGCGCCGACCAGCCACGACAGGTCGCCGTTCTCGCCGTATAGCTGAAACTCCTGTGAGAAGTTCTCGAAGGTCTCGTCCGAATCCTGGGGGTGCAGGATGTCGGCGCTGGTGAAGTCGATGTCTTGCCCGCGGGCCACCTCGTAGTCCCGGTAGGCGGTGACGGACCGGAAGTTCATGCTGTCGCCAACCTGCCAGAGCACGTCCATGGACAGCCCCCAGTCCTCGACGTCTTCGTAGGGCTCGTAGTTGGTGCCCACCCGCATGTCGCTGTCCACTTCAAAGGGGGTGATGTCGCCGCCCAGAAGGGCGACCACCGGACTGGTCGGGCCGGGTATCCAGAAGGCGGCCGGGCAGCAGGTCTCGTCCTTCTCGGTGTAGTCGCCGATGAAGCGCACTTCCACGTCGTCGTTGGGCGTCCAGAGCAGTTGGCCGCGCACGTTGTGCCGGTCGCGGTTGTCCCAGGCTTCGTCCGAATCGATTTCCTTGTAGAAGCCGTCACGTTCCCGATAGCTGTAGGCGATCCGCCCGGCAAGCACGTCCGGCGAGAGCACCGCGTTGCCGACGAAGCTGTACTGCTGCGAGTCGAGGTTGCCGAAACCGATGCTCAGGCTGGCGCTGTTCTCGAATTCCGGCTTGCGGGTGATGATGTTGACCGCCCCGGCCACCGTGTTCTTGCCGAACAGGGTGCCTTGGGGGCCGCGCAGGATCTCAATGCGGTCGATATCGGTCAGGTCGTTGAAGGCAAGCCCGGCCCGGGAGCGGTAAATGCCGTCGATGAAGGTGCCCACGGCCGCCTCGAGGCCCGGGTTGTTGCCGGTGGTGCCCACGCCGCGGATGCGCAGGGTGCCGCCATTGGAGGTGCTGTTGGAACTGTAAACGGCAATCGAAGGCGAAACCTCCTGCAGCCCGTAGATGTCCTGAACGCCCCTCGACGACAGATCCTCGCCACTGAAGGCGGAAACCGCAATCGGTACGTCCTGAATGGACTCTTCACGCTTGGTGGCCGTGACGATCATCTCCTCGATGACCGTATCGGCCGTCTGGCCGGCTTCGCCCGCGAGAACGCCTGCCGGAATGCCAAGTACGCCTAGGCTGGCCAAGCCAGCTAGCAGTTTCTTCATCATTTTCCTCTCCATTGGTCAGGTTGCCCGCACCTCCTACACTAATGGTGAAACCACTTCCTTTTCAAGTCACATTCAGCAGGCGTAGCCAGCGACATGCTGGCTACGCTTGGATGGCCTTGGGTACGCTGAGAGGCGAAGGTGGTTTTCCTAGCTGCCGCCCATCTGGTAGGTGACGCCGAACTTGAACATGCGTCCGAACGGATTGTGGCTGAAGGCGTCGTAGTTCATTTCCCGACCGGTGAAGGGCGGGTCCTCGTCGGATAGGTTGACGGCCGACAGCGACAGGGTCACTTGATCGTCCATGAGGCTGTAGATCAGATGGACATCGTGAGTGATGTGGCTCTTGATGTAGGTGACGCCTGATGGGTTGCCGGCCAGATCGTCATAGCCGTCAATGTAGTTCAGGTTGTAGCGCAGGTTCATCGGGCCGACGGCGTAGTTGAAGATGCCGCGGCCCTTCCACTTCGCCAAGGTGCGCGCCAAGGAGGTGCCGTAGTTGTAGCGGCCAAGGGCGTCGTAGGCATCGCCGAGCACCCACGAATCGATGTCGTAACCCAGGATGCGGGTGCCGGTGACGCCGATGCTGGCCAAGCCGGGACCGACCGGCAGGCTGTATCGGGCGGTGAAGTCGATGCCGTCGGTCTTGGTGTCGGGCCCGTTGATGATCTTGATATCGACTATCTCCAAGTTCGCCGCCGCCGGATTGCCGCCGAAGGTGAGACGGGGGAAGTAGGGGCTCGAGGTGTTGCACGGCGCCGTTGGCGCGCCCGGGCAGGCGGCGCTCAGCACGTTGGTGTAGGGCTCGGTCACCAAGGGCTTCTTGAAGTCGTAGGACCAGTAGTCCAGCGTGATGAACAGGTTGTCCGCATTTCCGAACAGGCCATCGTGGTCAACCAGCAAGCCGATGTTGAAGGTGGTGGCCTCCTCGGGATCCAGATCCGGATTGCCTTGGGTGTCAACGCGCTTGAAGGCGCCGGTTTGGGCGATGTACTGCAGCGAGTTGGACGAAGCTGACGCCACGATTTGATTCAGGGTCGGTCCCCGGAAGGTGGTGCCCACCGAGGCGCGCACGCCGATGCTCGGCAGCATCTGCCATCGTACGGCAAGCTTGGGATCCAGGCTTGAGCCCGCCGAGCCGCCGTAGTCCTCGTAGCGCACGGATAGCTGCGCTTCGAAGGTGTCGGTGATAGGTGCGAAGAGTTCGCCGAACACCGAATAGATGTCCCGGTCCTCGTCGATGGTTGAACTGGGCGGCAGGAAGCCGAACAGTCCGTTGCGATTGCTGGTGCAGTCCTTGATCTCCGGCCCGGCGGCGCAGGGGAAGCGCTCGAAATCGTTGATCTCGTAGGGCGCTGACTCGTAGGTCTCGCTGCGCCATTGGGCGCCGACGGCGAAATTCACCCCACCGCCTTGCAGCGTCCACGGCAGGCTCCCTGTGAATATGCCCTCCATCACCAGCAGGGAGGTTTCGCCAGTGCCGCCAAGCTCGGTCATCATGTAGTCCAAGAGGTCTTGGTTGTTCAAGGCCGGGTTGAAGTCGGGGTTGGAGGCGGTTCCGCCGGGCACTTGGGGATGGGAGCCCGGCATGGAGTTGGAGAAGGGTATCCAGTAGCGGCAGGGTCCTTGGCCCGCATGTGCCATGACGGTTTCCAGGGAAAACGCCAAGTTGCCGTTCTCGTCGTACTCGTTGGGGACGGCGGCTTCGCATTCGTGGCCGCCGAGGCCTTGGCGGGCCCTGGCATCGCGATAGACCATTGTGTCGCCGCCAGCGGAATCCCGCGTGGACTCCGAGTAGGTGGCCGATGTGGTCCAGCCGTAGTCGCCCAAGTCGCCCTCCAACGTGACGTTCAGCCGCCACAGGTCGGACTTGCGATGATGGTCACGCAGGGGACCGTCCTGACCGTAGTAGCGGCCGTAGAACCAAGCCACTTCCTGCCAAGCTTCGGGAATGCCGGCGTCAGTCTGGGCTGGGTCGCCCTGCCAGCGGCAGTAGTCGGCGTCACACCGAGCGTAGTCGCCGTAGATGTCCGGGTACTTGCTGGCCATGTCCACCAAGCCGGGGTTGTTGGCCCGGATGGTGCGGTTCTCGTCCACCAGCCGGTTGGGCGGATAGGACGGTGAAGTGTTCCAGCCGGGTACGTCGCTGTCGGTGATCAGGAATTCGCTGGAGAGCCTGATGGAGTCCGTCAGTTCCCAGGAGGCTTCGGTGAACCATTGCCACCGCTCGGCCTCTTCGGACAGGTTGTCGAAGGCCGTGTACTGGAAGCGGCAGAAACCGCCGCCGGTGTTGCCTGCCACGCCGGCCGTGGTGATGGCTCCCCCAAGCTTCTCGCAGTTGGGATCGACGATGCCCGTGGCCAGCAGGCCGACGAAGCCGCCGATGGGAAAGGCATTCCACCGATCCAGGGGCACCACGACGGAAGGCCGGCCAACACTGGACCAGCCGCCGCCGGGGCTGTCGGCGTAGGGCCGCACCGCCCAGTCCCGTTCGGAGAGCTCGAGCTCGCCGCGCTTGATCCAACTGAAGGAACTGACGATGTGGCCGCGTCCGTCGGCGAAGTCGGTGCCGACGATCACGCCGGCCTCGGTGTCGCCGCTGGCGTTTTCAACGGTCTTGTGGTTCGCGGACACCTCGAAGCCCGTGAAGTCGCTGCGGGTAATGTAGTTCATCACCCCGGCGATGGCGTCCGAGCCGTAGGTGGCAGCGGCACCATCACGAAGGATTTCGATCCGCTCCAAGGCGATGGAGGGCATCATGTTCACGTCCACCAGCAGTTGCGCTTGGGCGCCGATGGCGTGTGGCGACCAAGTGGTGCGGCGTCCGTTGATGAGCACCAGCGAACGGCTCGGCCCGAGGCCGCGGATGTTGATGGTGGCCCGGTCGGCCCCCGCACCGGCTTGGAACTGGTCGGTTTCGCCGTCGGCCCCTTGGCTGAACGATAGGTTCTTGATCAGGTCAAGGGTGCTGGGCGAGCCTTCAAAGCTGAGTTCGTCCCGCGTCAAGGTGGTGACCGGCAGCGGCGCATCTTCCGGCGTGCCCTTGATGTAGGAGCCGGTGACCAGAATTTCCTCGACTTCGACATTGGCGGCGAAGACATGCCCTGAGGCGGCGAGAAACGGCAACATGAACCAGATAGCCAAGCGGTTCGTGGACAGTTGATTCATGGACACCTCCCCATCAGTGTGGTTTTTTTGGAATATCAATATTCCATGCAGCCTGTCGGCGCGGAAGGCGCCATTATGACCTTGGTGCCTCCGATTGCAACGAGGCGGCGTATGGGCCTTTCCTTTACTGGCTTCGGGCCGCACAATGACCGAACTGAGTCCTGAAGGCGCGGCGATTGGACACTTCATTCAGCGACGAGCACGAGGCGTTTCGGGAGCAGGCGCGGGCCTTCCTCGACGCCAACCTCCCCGAAGACCTTAAACGGGCGCAACGCCTTTGCCCCGGCATCTTTCTGGACTACGAGCACAACATCCGCTGGCACCGCATCCTGCATCGGCAGGGCTGGGTGGCGCCGGCTTGGCCGAAGGAGCACGGCGGGCCGGGTTGGGACTTGACCCGCCGCTACCTCTGGTCAACCGAAGCCACCCGGGCGGAGGCGCCGAGCTTGGCGCCGATGGGCCTGGGCATGTGCGGCCCCATGCTGATTGGCTACGGCACTGAGGAGCAGAAGGCCGAGTTGCTGCCCCGCATCCTGTCCGGGGAGGACTATTGGTGCCAAGGCTATTCGGAACCCGGTTCCGGTTCCGATTTGGCCTCCCTGAAGCTGAAGGCCGTCTCCGATGGTCACTTCTACCGGCTCAATGGCTCAAAGATCTGGACCACCCACGCCCATTACGCCAACAAGATGTTCTGCTTGGTGCGCACCCGCGACGGCGAGCGGCCGCAACAGGGCATCACCTTCCTGCTGCTCGACATGGACTCGCCCGGCATCCGGGTTGAGCCCATCGTCTTTGCCTCCGGCACCCACGAAGTCAACCAGGTGTTCTTCGATGACGTTCGGGTTCCGAAGGCCAACATCGTCGGCCGGGAGCACGAGGGCTGGACGGTGGCCAAGTACCTGCTGGAGTTTGAACGCGGGGGCGGCGGCGCGGCGGGCTACCAGACGGCGCTGGACCGGGTTCGCCGCTTGGCCGCCCAAGCACCCCAGGAAGGCGGCGCGCTCATCGACGACCCCGACTACCGCCGCCGGCTCGATGCCGCCGACGTCAAGCTGCAAGCCATCAAGGCCACCGAATTCCGCATCATGGCGGCGCTCTCCAAGGGCCAGCCACCGGGCCCGGAGTCCTCCATCATGAAGAACTTTGGTGCGGACATTGGCCAAGCGCTAACCGAGCTGGCCTTGGAGGCGCTGGGCGTTCAAGCTGCCCCGCACCAGCCGGAGGCCTTGGTTCCCGGCCGCAACGTGCCGCCTATCAGTCCGGAAAGCGGCGTTGCGGTCTTTCCCCGCTACTTCAACCTGCGGGCGAGCTCCATCGCCGGCGGCACCAACGAAGTGCAGAAGAACATCGTCGCCAAGCTGGTGCTCGGCTTGTAGCGCGTCTTTCCAGAGAAACCACAGGAGAAAGCCATGACCGAACTCGTGTTGCGCGAAGACCGGGAGGGCCTGTGCACTTTGACGCTCAACCGCCCCGAGGCGCTCAACGCCTTGAGCCCAAACCTGTTCGTTGAACTGCGCCGCCATGTCGACACCATTGCCGAGCAGACTGAGACGGTCGGCTGCGTGATCCTCTGCGGCAAGGGCCGTTCGTTCTCCGCCGGCAACGACCTAAAGGCCATTCAGGCGGGGGAACGGGCGCCGAGCCGGCACTTCCAAGCGGAAACCCTGGAGGCCATCGAGCGATTGCCGCAACCGGTCATCGCCGCGGTGCAGGGCCACTGCTACACCGGTGCGCTGGAGCTGGCCTTGGCCTGCGACCTGCTGATTGCGGCTGAGGATGCCCGCTTAGCGGACACCCACGGCAAGTGGGCCATGTCGCCGTCTTGGGGCATGACCCAACGCCTGCCACGCCGGGTGGGGCTGCTTAACGCCAAGGAGATGATGTTCAGCGGGCGGGTCGTTGGCGGTGCCGAAGCCGTCACCCTCGGCCTCGCGAACCGCTGCGTGCCCGCTGAGGAGCTGATGGATGCGGCCGAAGCGATGGCCCGTTCGTTCCTGGCCAATTCCTGGTTCACCCTACGCGCCGACAAGATGCTGGTCAATGGGGGCTTGGACCGGGGCTTGAGCGAAGGCCTGCGCTTTGAACGAACCGAGGGCCCCGGCGCCGGGCCGGACATGGCCGAGCGGCTCAAGGAGTTTGGGCGCTAACTCAACTCATCCACACTGGCGATGATCTTGCCGACCAGGCCGTACTCGACCGACTCCTCAGCACTCATCCAGTAGTCCCGGTCGGTGTCCTCGGCCACCTTCTCCAAGGGCTGCCCGGTGCGCTCGGCGATGATCCGGTTGATTCGCTCGCGAGTCTTGACGATTTCCCGGGCGTGGATTTCGATGTCCGAGGCGTCACCGCCAAAGCCGCCCGCGGGCTGGTGGATCAGAAAGCGGGTGTTGGGCAGGCAGAGCCGGTCCTCCTTCTCCGGAGCCAAGTAGATGTGGGTGGCGATGCTGCCCACCCAGCCGGTGCCAACGATGCGCACCTTGGGCTTGATGTAGCCGATCATGTCGAAAATGGTGTCGCCAGACTCGACGTGGCCACCGGGGGAGCCTAGGTAGATGGTGATCGGATCGTCCGATTCGAACGACAGGCTCAGCAGCTTCTCCGCCGTTCGCTGGGCGAGTTTTTGGCTGATTTCGCCAAAGAGGGTCAGCGTGCGGTGCTTGAACAGCGAGCTTTCCAGCAGATTGAACTGTTTGGCGGCTTCGGTCAGGTCGTTCTCAGCGTCCAAGTTGTGCATAGGTGCTCCTAGTGGCAGATGCGCAGTGGAGAGGGCATCCCCCTAGTGTCCTGTCCAAGGGACAGGACACACGTTGTGCGCTAGACTGAAAGGCCGCGAATTCTACACGAGGGAGACCCATGCCGTTAGTGCCGGAATACCAAGCGATGCTGGAGGCGCTGGCCGCTGAACCCGGACCGCCAATCCCCGAGATGACGCCCGAGGAAGCCCGGGCGCTCTATCGGATGATGCGCCCATTGAACGAGGATCTGGCGGTGGGCGAGGTGATTGAGCGCGGCGTTCCCGGCCCGGCCGGCGAGGTGCCGCTGCGCATCTATCGGCCGCAGGCGTCGGGGCCGCATCCGGTGGTGGTCTATTTTCACGGCGGCGGCTGGGTCATCGGCGACTTGGACACCGCCGACGCCGCTTGCCGCGACCTGTGCGAAACGGCGGGCTGCGTGGTGGCGTCCGTTGACTATCGGCTAGCCCCGGAGCACCGCTTCCCCGCTGCGGTGGACGACTGCTACGCCGCCTTGGAATGGGTGGCGGGCAACAGCGGTGAACTCGGCGGCAACGGCCGCCTAGCGGTGGCCGGCGAAAGCGCCGGCGGCAACCTGGCGGCGGTCCTAAGCCTGAAGGCCCGCGACGAAGCGGCGTCGAAAATCGACGGGCCGCAAATCGACTTCCAACTGCTCCTCTACCCCGTGGTGGACCATGACTTGAGCCGTCCCTCCTACGTTGACAACGGTTCAGGCTACATCCTGGAGACCCCCACCATGCACTGGTTCTGGGACCATTACTGCCCGGACCCGGCCAGCCGCAGCCACCCCTACGCGTCGCCGCTGAAGGCCGACGACCACAGCGGGCTGCCCCCGGCCTTGGTGATGACGGCCGAGTTTGACCCGCTGCGCGACGAAGGCAACCTGTATGCGGAAACCCTCGCCGCCGCCGGAACCCAAGCGGAGGCCATCTGCTACGACGGCTTGGTCCACGACTTCTTCGCCACCGCGCAGCAGTTCGAGGCCAGCCGCGCCCCATTTGAGACCGCCTGCGCCGCTCTGCGCAAGGCGCTCCGCTGATCTGGAGAACAGGCCAACATGAGCGAACTCAGGGACCAACAAGCGGCGGTCGAAGCCGTGCCACTCGAGGAAATCGACGTCAGCCGCCCGGAACTGTATCGAGACGATAGCTGGCAACCGTGGTTCGCGCGCCTGCGGCGCGAAGCGCCCCTGCACCACTTGGCTGACAGCGTCAACGGCGCATTCTGGTCAGTGACCAACCATCGGCTGATCAAGGCGGTGGACACCAACCACAAGGTGTTCTCCTCGGAGGCGGGCGGCATCTCCATCCTGGATTTTCGGGACTACACCGAAGGCCGCCGGCACAATGAGAGTTTCATCGACCTCGACCCGCCGCGCCACGCGCCCGACCGGCAGACGGTGGCACCTTCGGTGGCGCCTAGGAACCTCAGGGAGCTGGAACCCCTGATCCGCGAGCGGGCGGTGGACATCCTGGAGAATCTGCCGGTGGGGGAGACCTTCAATTGGGTTCGGGAGGTGTCCGTGGAACTCACCGGCCGCATGCTGGCCACCCTGTTCGACTTCCCCTACGCCGAGCGGCACCGCCTGATCCACTGGTCCGACGTCACCACTGCGCTGCCAAAAGTCACTGGCGACAACAGCATCGACATGAGCAAGCGCTTCGCGGAAATCATGGAGTGCGCTGCCACCTTCGAGCAACTCTGGCGAGAGCGGGCCGCCGCGCCGCCCAAGTTCGACCTCATTTCCATGCTGGCCCACGGCGACGACACCCGCGACATGATAGAACACCCGGAACGCCTGCTCGGCACCATCCTGCTGCTGATCGTGGGCGGCAACGACACCACCCGCAACAGCATCAGCGGCGGCGTGGTGGCGCTGAACCAGCATCCGGATGAGTTTGCCAAAGTTCGGGACAATCCCAAGCTGATCCCCAACATGGTGTCTGAGATGATTCGCTGGCAAACCCCCGTCATCCACATGCGCCGCACCGCCCTAGAGGACTTCGAGCTGGATGGCCAGCGCATCCGGGCGGGCGAAAAGGTGGTCATGTGGTACATATCCGGCAACCGCGACGAGGCGGTCTTCGACGCCCCCGACCGATTGCGAATCGACCGCCCCAACGCCCGCGCCCACGTCGCCTTCGGCTTCGGCATCCACCGCTGCATGGGCAACCGCTTGGCGGAACTGCAGCTCCAGGTGCTCTGGGAGGAGATCCTGAAGCGCTTTCGCAAGGTGGAACTGGCCGGCGACGTGGTTCGCCTGCCCAACAACTTCATCCGCGGCATCAAGGACGTCCCGGTGCGCCTGCATCCTGTTTGAATCGACTGGGCTAGCCCCCTTTGAGAGAGCTTTAACTTCCTTTTTTTCATTGGGTTTAGTCGAACGCATCGGAGTGCCAAGCAGGTCCTTCGTTCCGGCTCCGGCTCGGAGATGACGCCGGGTTCGGGCGTGGGCCCTCGGACGGCGCAAAGCGCCGTTACGAATGATGGTGGGGCCAATAGGATTCCGATTGCGATGCTGATACCAGAAGTGTTCGGCGAGGCAGCCGATGCATGAGTGCAGGGATAGTGCCAAAAGAGAGAAGCCGCTATTGACTCTGTTAGGGTCATGTTGAACGCGTGAAGAGAAGACTTACTGTCTGTTCGTCCAGAGGAATGGGGTAAACGATTGCAGTTCCTTTGGGAGATCCAACTTGAGCTGTTAAGCTACTCGGATGTAGTCTAATTCGGCAATGGAAGTGACTCTGAAACGGAGTGAAAAAGTGTCAGAGAGGATCTCGGGAGATGTCTTCGGCAAGCTCTACTCGCCACCAATAGCGAGCAATCTGCAGATACCTACCTCAATAGAGAATTCGGCGAAGTGGATGCATGAGAGAGTCGTCCGCTCAATAAACTCTTTCGAGGAACAACTGGATCAGGAGCATGAAGTTGGTGCCCGCCTAGTCAATTTCGGATTGGAAATGACTTTCCATATTGAAGACGTTGGCTATTGGGGGCCAGACATCATCACGTTCTATGGAATGGACCAAGAAGGAAACAACGTGGAGTTACTCCAGCACATCAGCCAGTTAAGCGTACTCCTAGTCGCATTAAAGAAGGTACGCGATGAACCACGTCGGATAGGTTTCGCACTCATGGAATCCGTTGAGAACGATTGACTACTTGGTGGAAGCAGCAGCATCAGTCCAATGGAAGTGTTGAATAAGGAGCGAGTACGACGTCTGTAAGTGGTGCGGCCTGTCCGAGCAGTTCGGCACCTGGTACGCGATGTACGCTCAGATGAATCGCTGATCGCGGAACGGCGTAATCGACTAATTCCAGCGGAACCGGAGGATCCCCAACAAGATTTAAGTGCTCGGCCTCGACAGCATCAGCGTTGCGGTGCATCCCGACGGTAGGGGTGCAGAAAAAAGCTGACCACATTCCATCGGAAAGACTCGCTGCAGATGGCCCACCGAGACTTGTTTGGTTGCCGCGGATTCAAGGTCATTTCAGCGAGAATGGTGCTCGTTAACTGCTACAGGCTGCAGACTCAATCAGGCGTGATGCGGGTATTCAACCGAATTGGGTCAAAACAATGCCGCAAAGCTGTTTCCAAGTCTATGTACCAAACGAACCCTACACGCCCAACTTCGCTTCATCCTGCCGCGCCCCAAACTCTAGAACGTAGCGCCAAGTTCTACCGACACCTTCGCTGGTTTTCTTCTGATAGCCTTCACTAAACGGAAAGATGATGCTGCATCTTCGCTGCCTGCCTTGTGCTACGAAGAACAATACGAATCCCAATGCCTGTGGTTTTGTAGCCAGCGGACAGAGGTAGAGGTTGGAAACTTCGCGCTCCCAGTCTCCAACAACACTACCTAATACGTCTGCCGTAACAAAAGGGTCATTGGCCGGAGCAAAGAAACGCGTGCTTGTGGTCAATGGGCCCAGTGCACCTGAGGCCCTATACACGCGCTGCAAGTTCTGTTGATACATATCTGCCCTCAGTGGAGGGAACCCCAGGACCACGACCTTTTGAGCTGCTTCCTTGTGATGAGAAACCGCTGTGATCAGCCGATCGTCGTACCCTGCCCCAATCACCAACAAGTCCTTATCTGACTCAACATTTGCCAGTCCTTCAAGCCCTGCGACCTGCCTAATGGCAGAAATCCTTCCTTTGGAAAACTCCGTCACCTCTCGCCTTCTGTAACTTTTCGGTTCCGCGTAGAGCACATCTACGGTCCTGATCCCCAGTTCTTCCAACTTGGCTACCAAACACATCATATGGGGGCGCAGAAACCCGGTGACATCAATACAGATTCTTCCTGGCCAGTTCTTCCCGATGCCCAACTCCTGAAGCAACTGAACACAAAACCCAGACTCATCCTCTCCAGAATGCTCAAATCGGTATCCTGATTCTGGAAGTTCGGGCTGAGAGAAACCGTACTCACCGTGAATGACCCACACCTTTTCCGCTTTTCTTGTTGACACTGCTCGATCATATACCGACGACACCCTGTCGCTAGGGTTGTACGCGGAAAGGAAAATATCCCATTCGCCGACTATTCGTTCCGCTTCTCGAAGCGATTCCTTGTAGTGATATGAATAGTCCATTAGCGATCCTCGCCCAACATGTCCAATTGTGCGGTATTACTGGATCGCTTGTCCGCGGTAAGACCCTTCGGAAAAGGCCAATTTAGGCGCTGATCCCATCTTGCCGCAATGCGCTTAAACTCATCCTCTTGGCTACTATCAAAAATTGCGCTTACTGAATCTCCATCAAGACGAACGAGCCCTCTCTTCGCTATTGGTAGATCAAACATTGGACACAACACTCTATTGAGGTGGTACTTCTTCCAAATCTTCTTGGACGATTTGTCTTTCTGTCCGGCAGGTGTTTCTATCAGGAAAGAGCGCTTCTCCGCATCTTCAATGTTATTCTTCGCAACGTCTGACAAAGAGTCCAGATCAACGCTAAACCCGATCAAGGAGCACTCCGACGGCTTGTCAGAAAAGCGATTGATTCGAAACAGTTCTCCTAGCCTTCCAACGGCAATTCTAATTGATTCACCATCTACACCTACTTCCGGCACGTCAGAAAGAAACCACTCGCCAGAATCAAGCAGTCCCTGCCTAACTGCCTCGTCGGAGATTTCCCCTTCAACAGATTTGAGGTCGCCGCGATACACAGCCCAACGAACGATATTCCCAGCCATGGTTAGCAAAGCTCGAGGAAGTCCTTCGGACATACGTATTAGATCATCTATCCCATGACGCCGTCGCTTTCCGCCAATCTTACTTTCTCTCAGAAGCTGTGCTTCGAGATCATCCTTATAGTGAGATAAAGTTTGCCGGAGTTTGTTTTCCTCGACAGACTGCAATCTTGCTACCTTGGCCATATCCCGAATCTCACTCGCCTCAGCCACCAGCGCACTTTTATCCCTCGACGCGACTTGGTAGAGTCGCAAAATCGCAGCTTTCTCCAAGAGAGGGTCGGATTCATTGGACACACAAGAAATCACCGAGTCTGTGTCTTCTTCCCCCAACACCTCCCTAAGTTGCCTCCGTAGCTTCTTTATGTGCTCATACTCGCTTTGCCTATCATTGGTCCTCAGCAGCGCTGGTATCCCCCCTGTTTCTTGCCCAGTCCTTTCCGTCCACCCCTGAATTCCGGCCCGATGCTCGGCCTTAAGATCGACGATGTCTATACGCCGCCGCAACATCTCCTTAGCAAATCTGTGGTATCGTTTTTCGTCTTTGCGAAACTGGGAATCCAACTGAAGATATTCAAATTCTGACCCTTGACAAATTTCCTCATCACCACCGCTATATGTCTTCAACGTTTGAAGGCCGTAGGCCCGAGCGCCAATTCGAAAAGTCACTGGATCCCTTCTCTCCCGAAGGAGCGTATTCACATATCGTTGCTGATACTCCAGAAAGTTCTCATATTCGTCTACATAGTAACAAAACGTCAAACTGTTGAGTTCAGGCAAAGACGAAGCTATGGCTTCTGGAAAACCAAATGTTACCGATCCTCTAGTACAACAAATCAATGGGCTGAGATGATTTGAAAAGGCGGCTTCATTCACCTGTATATCCAAATCGCGTTGAAGCTGGCGCAGTTGTTCCCCGAGATGGCTAAAGCTCTCGGCACGTTCTATCTTTTGGTCGAAACACGCTATCATTTTCCTTAGAATTTCAGGAGCCGCTCGGTCTATTTCCACAACGGATTCTGCCAAGTAGTCAACAATTCTCAACAACGTCTGCCCGAACCATAGCTCCAAGTAATAGGAAAAGACATCAACCCACTTTTGCTCGGGAATTTCTTTTCCGCTAAATCTACTACCGTTGAGACCTCCTGCTAGAGTGTAGATACCCATGTAGCGATCTTTCATCAAGGCAGCCAAATGCTCACCATCGTTGTATCTGGCGCCCTGTACGGGAAATGAAAAATATCGAAACAGGTGAGTCTTTCCGCTCCCCTTTCCTCCCAACACTATGGTGGCCATTGGACTGCTGGGGTCGAAGAAGGAAACTCCGCTATCATCTCCGTCAAAGCTCACCCAGAGGCGCTGAATCTCGTCGTCCGTCAGATCATTTGACTTGGCGAATCGGAGAAATGGATTCTTAAATGTGTTTGCCATAATCGGTATTCCTTAAGTGCTTCGTTTGCGGGGAAAAGGTGGTTTCCAACCGGCTCTCCTAGACCGAAGTATCGGTATCGTGTTGTTAGGAGTATTGTGTTCGAATCCAAGCAGTAACTGTCCGTTTTTGAATCCCAGTGGGGAACTTGGCTCCAATTGCTGGCCGTACTCTTTTGCCACTTTTTGACCGAGCTTTTGCACTATCTCCTCTGGAGGATCAATGTAGTATAGAGACTCTTTCGAAAATGCCCGAAAGTCCTCTGCTAGCTCCAAAACACAGTCGACGTGAGTAAAACAACCATCTTTCCGAATGCGATGTAGTGATTTTTCTGTAGCTACCAGAAAGAAGAGGTAGGTGTTAACGTCGGGCCGGATTTTCAGAACCTGCGCTGCGGCTTTAGCAGCATAGTCCATCGCCTGCTGACCAGAACCGGAAAAATCATCAAGAAAAACGCAGTGCTTTACCCTCGGAGTATCGTATTGTACTCTTTCAGTAAGGCTTCTCTTTGGGCTAAGAAAATTCTTATGTCTCAGATCGTTAACTTGCCGAAAGGGATACAATAGGTGTGGGCCACTGCTTGCTTCCGATCCTCCTTCCGCCAGAAATATTGTACGACTAAGTTCCTCTGTGAATTGGTGCCTAAGAAGGGAGTCATCACCACCATCCCCATTTTCTCTTCGGATAGCGGAAACTATCCTATACCGAAATAGATCTCTATAAAGCGCGCGCAGAAGCTCCTTAACTTCTGCTTCCCCAAAATAAAGAAAATTGCTGAGCAGAAACAGCATTTGGACAGATTCTTCTTCCGCTGCCAAACCCGTTCGCCCATCAAAACACTGTAGCCACCTTTGTACCTCCATTCCCTCGCATCGACGATCCCACGCGATTTCTGATAGAACTTTAATCTTTCTGATCAGTCGCTCTCGCACAGTAAGATAGCTTTCAATCACAATCTTTCCTTAGCCATAGAATATTCTCTGTCGGGATAACTGAAGCTGATCTGTGACGTTTAGTAATCAGTCCCCGGCTTGGGATTCTGTCCTGAAGCCTAGCTACAGTCTTTAACCCCGCACGATGTGCAAAGTGTGCAAAGTGGCTAGCAAGGTCTACTTCGATACCCGCAAACTTGCTAGTACCGAAAGTCAAAAAGGCCGCCCCTCCCGGGCTGAGTAATCGAAAAAGCTCATGTGCAAACCTCTCTAGTCCCGCCAAATACGTGGCAAGTATAGCGGCGCGTCTGGCATCAAGCTCCTCCACCGCCACTAAGGCATCCCTTTGCTCCGTGGACAAGCAGCGGGGCTTCTGCATCATGGCCTTGGTTACTCCTTCAGTTCCAAGTGTTTGTTTGTCAATGGCCTTAATCTCGGTTTGAGTTAGGCCCAGCAAACCAAGTTCCAGCTTGAAGGTCCGCACGTATTTTTGTGCTCCGCAGTACGGCGGCGAGGTAATCACTAAGTCTACTGATTCACTAGGTAGACCGGAATTTAAAGCGGACCGAGCATAGACTGCAGCTGGAGGTAGATCCTCGATGCTATCTTGTCTACTAACCAACTGGATGTTTTGTTGGGCGGCACGGGCAAATGCTGTGTAAACTCCAGCGTTTGTTAGCGCCATTGCGTGGTCGAATGCTCTTTTGTAGCGCGGACCAGCCACTCTGATTCGATCTTCCCTTAGGCGCACTAGTGGAGGGATGTTGGGATCAGCTAGTGAGCACCTTCTAACTATGCTACTAAGAGTTGCTAGAAAAAAGTCCCTGTAGGCAGGACTGATGTCGTGATTCTGAATTGCCTTTAGTAGTCGAAAGAGTGCGTTTTGCGCGGGAACTCTAAACCAAAAGCTAGGCAGCACATCTGATTTGGGTGTTCTACGTAACGACTTGGCTTTATTGCAGATAGCGTCTAGATGGCTTGTGGCGGTCGATTCGTGCAGCGTGGTGGTTTTGACTTTAGATACAAGCCTAGACAGTGGATTAATGTCGAGTCCTATCGCCACATGGTTTCGCAAACGACTCTCGACCAAAACGGTTCCCGATCCACAGAAGGGGTCGAGTACCGTGCTTCCTGAAGGTAATGCAAGCGCTTCCAGTATATCTATCGGAATTCGGTAGAACAATTTTGCTGGGTACCAATGTAGCTGGTGAGCGTTACTCCTGCGGTCTCCAACCTGGCCGTTGTGTCTTCGGAAGGAAACCGAAACATAATCAGGCGACACAGTATTTGTGCTAGATCGGTGCTCTGCAATGAACGTGGATGCGGTGCTGGCCGCATTGGGGGGCACTGAGTCTCCGCGTGTATCGAAAGTCCCTGCGGTCATGACAATGGGTGCGTTCCGAAGGTCTCAAGCCAGTAGGAGGTGCGCACTTCTGTGTATCGGTTGCAAGAGCAAAGTTGTGTTTTGCCTGAGGTCTGCCGATCTACTGTCGTTCTTGTTGTCCATTGGTTTCGGTTCGACGTGAGGGATTTTTGTGATTAGAGGTGAAACTCAAGAGTGCCACGGTGTTTCTGAGAAATTCAAGTCCATTCAGGGGATATCTTGCCCTCGGTTGGAGTCGGCTAAGTTTGGGGGCTTTGCCGCTAGCTGGTGGACAGCGGTTGCCGTAGTGGGTCCAAGCTGCCGCTAGTCTTGTTCGCGGTTTGTTGGGTGGAACGGGGCTCTGTGGTCGATTTTTCGGTTTACGGAGTCGATGAGTTGGGTGTTGTCGCTGATTTGGCGGTGGATGGTGCTGGTTTTGAGGGTGCAGGTGTCTTCCCAGCCTAAGGCGGTTCCAGTGGCTCAAGGGTTTTTGGTGTGTCTTGTCCCGCTTCGAGGAGCTCGACGTCATCCGCACCGGCTTCATCGTCGTCGGTGCATTGCGATTGTTTTACCACACCCAGATTTCCGTTCATGTGAGCTCCATACTGAAATCAAGCAATTGGGTGAACTGTTGCTGTCCTGAACGTCCTTCCTTCAGTATCCCCAGTCTTCGTGCGCAAGCGGTGCGCGATTGAGTTCGTCACGGTGAAGCCGCCACTGGGGCATGGCGGCGTCCATCAGTTCGATGAATCGTTCATTATGGTGACGTTCGAGCAAGTGGACCATTTCGTGCGCAAGAACAAAAGCAAGACAGGAAGGCGGCTTCTTGGCCAATTCGAGATTGAGCCAGATGCGGCTTGCCTTGGTGTTGCATGACCCCCATAAGGTCTTCATCCTCTTGATGCGCAGTTCCCGAGCGCTAACCCCAATCTTTGACTCCCACTCCTCCCGGAGCGCAGGGATGCGTGCTTGAAGTTTGCGGCGATACCACCTGTGGAGCACGGCCTCCCTAGATTTGCGGTCGGCGCCTGTGGGGACCCGCAGTTCCATGATCCTCCGATTACGAAGCCTGACTCCTGAGCGGCCAGTGCCTTCGAGCACGTCAAGCCTGTAGCGCTCACCCTCAAAATAGTGCGTCTCCCCGGTCACGAACTCCCGTTCTGACTGGCGGTTCTGACTGGCGAATCGAGCTTGACGTTCTCGAATCCAAGCAAGCCGCGAAACCACCGCCAACCGCACCTCGTCGTCGCCAAGCCGAATCGGGGCCGCCACTCTCACGCGCCCCTCCGGTGGATAAACGCCGATGTGCAGGTTCTTGATGTCCTTGCGGACCACTTCCACGGCGACTTCACTGATGTGCAGGAAAGTGCGGTCAGTAGTCATGCTGCGCTTTCACGATTTCGAAAAGTTGATCGACCAGATCGTCGTCGGGCAGAACTTTCCGGATGGCATTGCGAACCTCGCGTTCCTTGAAACGGTTGCCGCGCCAGTTGTCCTTCTTCGCAGCCCGTACTGCATCGTCCACCCACCGTGCTGCGAGCTCAGCCGCCGTTGCGCCACTGTCGACAACCTGCAACTTGGCGACTAGGGCGTCCAGTCCGGGCCTGTTTCGGAGGTTGTCGAACAGTGCCCGTCGCGACGGGGTGCTGATGGCGAGAGGGTAACGGTCAGCGTCGGGTTGGGTTATCTGCTTCGAGAGCTCGATGACCCTCGCGAGGTACGCCTTGTAATCCAGCGCTTGGCGCTTGCGTTCCGTGATCAGTGCGTCGAGCAAGGCGGACATCTCTTCGTAGTACTTCGGGTTGACTGCCATCTGGTCGACGATGAGCCGTCGGACATTGTTCTCGATGGTCTCGGCCATCGCCTCCTCATTGTTGCGGATGTTCTCCGGCAGGGAAGCGAATGCGCTCTCGCCACGTTCAATGATGAGCCGAACGAGCGGCAGGTCATCGAACGCCGAGACCTTCTCGCTGTCCTCGGCCCGAATGTACGTGTCCAGCAGGTGCCGCATCGCCGGCTCGTACATCTTGAGGTCGATGTAGTCGCCGCTGGCGAGCTTGACCTCGGATCGCACGTTCTCGAAGTGAGCCACCTCGCTCTTGATCGTCGATGCCTCTGAACTGGAGTAACCGGCGGCAACCATCTCGTTGGCGAGATTTGCGTAGGCGCGCAGGAATGACGCCGCGAGCTTGTAGAGGGTCAGGCGCCTCGGTTCGTTGTCCTTGAGCTGCTCAGGGTTGCCGCTCTCGGCGGCACAGAAGTAGCGCACGTAGGCTGCGGTGTCACGCGGCGGCTCGACCGGTTCGCACAACGCCTTAACCGCCTCGCGCGCCTCTTCGAGCCTTTCCCGGCCCTGCTTCAGCCGGTCTTTCAGCAAACCTGCCACATCGTCCTGGTCGTAACCCTCGAACGCCTCGCCGGTGTAGTCGGAGATCGACTTTTCCAGTGACCGGAACAGATCTTTGTAATCGATGATGTAGCCGTATTCCTTGTCCTCGCCGTCGAGCCGGTTGACGCGGCAAATGGCCTGGAACAGGCCGTGGTCCTGCATGTGCTTGTCGATGTAGAGGAAGGTTGCGGGCGGCGCGTCGAAGCCGGTCAGCAGCTTGTCGACGACAATGAGGAGTTTCATTTGACCGGGTTGCTCGATGAAGCGCCGCTTCACTTCCATTTCAAATTCATCGACCTTGCGCATTGCCGAGTCTTCCGGCTCGTCGAAGTGCGTGGCAAGCATCTTTCGATAGATTTCGTACCTGCGAAGCTTCTCGGTGAAGCCCTCGCCAGTTTCCTCGCCCTTGATGTCCGCCGCCGTCGGCCGGTATGACGTAACGATGGCGCACTTGCCGGCAAGCGGGGTCTTCTCGAACATTTCGTACAGTCGGCAAGCCGCGTAGATGCTGTCGGAGACGAGCAAGGCATTACCGTGGCCGCTTCTCAGTCGATCTCGCGTTTCCATGTCCATCAGGATGTCATCGACGATCTTCTGCTGGCGATCACGAGCGCTCAGGACGCTGCGCATCGTGCCCCACCGCTGCTTGAGCTGCGCTTTGGCGAGGTCCGTCAAGCCAGCGGTCTTGGCCTCGAACCACTGGTCGATCTTCGCCTGCGAAGTGAGTTCCTGATCGATGTCACGCGCCTCGTAGCGCAGGTCGAGCACGACGCCGTCGCGCACCGCCTCGTCGTATTTGTAGGTGTGTATGTACGGTCCGAAGGTCTCGATGCTGCGCGCCTTGTCGGCCTTGAGCAGCGGGGTCCCGGTAAAGCCGATCAGTGTCGCTTGCGGCAGTATGGCTTTCATGGCTTGGTGGAGCTTGCCGGATTGGGTGCGATGGCACTCATCCACGAACACGAAGATCTCGCCCTTGGCGCGGAAGCCCTTGGGCAGGCTGGCCTTGATCTCTTTGACGTAGAGGTCGATGTCACCGGCGCTGGCCTCTTCGCTTGAGCCGAATTTGTGGATCAAGGACGCAACCAGCCATTGCTTAGCGGACTCCAGCACGTTCACTAGATCGGCGCCATTTCGCGTTCGGTGAATGCCCTCGTTGACGCCCTTGAAGACTTTTTCGATCTGCTCGTCCAGTTCGGTGCGGTCAGTGACGATCAGCACCCGCCCATCCGGTACATGCTCACGAATCCACTTCGCAAGCCAGACCATCAGCAGGCTCTTGCCGCTCCCTTGGGTGTGCCAGACGATGCCGCCTTCCCGGTTACTCACATGATCCTCGGCAGCCCGAACACCGAAGTACTGGTTGTGTCGGCAGGTCTTCTTGACGCCCGCGTCGAACACCATGAAGTCGTGCACGATTTCCAGCAGCCGCTCCTTCCCGCATAGCTGGCCGAGTTCCCGCAGCAGGGAGTTTTCACCGGCTTCCGGGTGGGCATCGGCCTCTTTCCAGCGCAACCAGTACTTCTCGGGGGTCTCGATGACGCCGTAGCGCAGCCCCTCGGTCTCGTTGCCCGCCATGATGAGCTGCGTGGTGGCAAAGAATGAGCGGATGAATTCCGGCTTTTGGTTGTCGAGGTTCTGACGGATGCCCTCGGCCACGGATACGGTGTAGCGCTTCAGTTCCAGCACCCCGAGCGCGATGCCGTTGACGTAAAGCACGATGTCCGGTCGTTTGACGTTCGATCCGGCGAGGGTAACTTCTTCCGCAAGCGCAAAGTCGTTGGCTTGAGGATTGTCCCAGTCGATCAGCCAGACGGTCTCGCTGTGCTTGCCGATCTTCGGCTGCACCTTAACGCCGTAGCGCAGCAGGCCATAGACCTCGCGGTTAGCGTCATAGAGGGTTTTGCGGCCCCCTGGAGCGGTGGCCTTGACGAGCCGTTCGAGTGCCCTGCCGATGATCCTGTCGCTGTGGCCCTGCCGCTTGAGCCAACCGAGAAGGATCTCGGGCTCGACATTGGAATTATTGGCACGATCCGACCGGTCGCCGAGGTAACGGTAGCCCAGTGCATCCCGGAAGAAGGCCACCACGCGCTGTTGGGTCTTGATTTCCCGTTGACCGACGGCGCTCATTCCAGAGCCTCAGCCAGCATTGAGCGCCGTCACCTGAGCACTTCCCAGTGGCCTGCTCGGGTCGGCCCGACATGCCGGATGACTCCAGCGGCGCGCAGCTTGTTCAAATGATATTTCACCCCGTCCGGCGTCAGGCCAACACGTTCGGCGAGCAGCCGTCGAGTGATCCCCGGTTCCTCCACGAGCAGGGCCAGTATGCGCTCCCGGATGGTTTCTTGGGCAGTGACCTGGGTAGTTTTGGGGGTGGTCAGGATTTCCCATCGGCCTGCCTTGGTTGATCCGACCCGCTGGATGACTCCGGCGGTGCGCAGCTTGTCCAAATGATACTTGACTCCATCCGGCGTAAGGCCGACGTGTTCGGAGAGCAACCGCCGAGTGATTCCCGGTTCTTCCCGGAGCAAGGCCAGTATGCGCTCCCGGATGGTTTCTTGGGTAGCGTTTTGGGTAGTTTTTGGGGTGGTTCTAAGGGCAGCGTTTGGGGTAGTTTCGCGGGCAGTGCTCTGGTTGGTTTCCTCGGCTCCTCCACCGCCCGAAGTCGTGTCGGCAGCCTGATACGCAGCCGAGAACGGAAACGTTGTCCACAATCCCTCGCCCGTCTTCTGCAATTCCCATTGGGGCGTGGGGTTGCCAGCCTCTTCACACATGTCGACGATTCGCCGGATGCCCCGTCCCCAGGCTTCGATCAATCCGGCGCGGTAAAACGCTTGGGCGATGCGTGGATTATGCGGTTTTGACGCAAGTTTTCCGGCAAGCTGTTCGCCGATCCAATGGGTGGGTAAATCCGCAGCGTTCCACATCTCGATCCGGTCATCTGACACACGTATCTGAATGGGGGAGGGAATTGTGTAGTCCCTGTGGATGACGGCATTGATTACCGCCTCGCGCATGGCCTCGCGCGGCACCGGAAAGGTTTCCACACGGTAAACCCCATCGTAGGAAATCAGGGCCCGCGTGTACTTGGTGTACAGCAGGTCCATCGTCCGATCAACTTGGGTGAACAAATCTCCTTCGATAACGTCCTGAAACAACAACTCCGAGCAGCGGAAGTAGCCAATCTTCACATAAGCTTCCATCACAAACCGGTGCGGAGCCGGATAGAACAGCAGCACGGCGGCGCGTTTGAGGTGTTCCGCTTCCCGAAACTGCAGCCGTTCGATGATTTCCTCATCAGATTCATTGAGAATGTCCCCAGGGAGGCGTTCACTGCTCGCGCCGCGCTGCCGAAACCCGTCAAGGACGCGGGTGTCCAAGTCCTTAAGGCCAACGCCTGGCAGGGGAACGTCATCCCAGGTTCGCCCGTACTTTTGCAACAGGAAGCGCGTCAGTGCAGCACCTCCGAGAACTTGGTTGGTGCTGCCGCTCCGATAGTAGATGTCGCCCTTGTAGCTGACCGGGTTCGGATAACCGCCCACCGCGATCTCCAGATACTCCTTTCCGTCTTCGGACTTCAGGTTCACGTCAACCAGAATGCCGAGCACGGACAGCGCCTTGTTGGGGATTTCCTCAAGCAACCGGAGTACGCCACTGACGCCGACTACTTTGCCCTTGTCGTCCCTGCCGATTTCAAGGACGCCGCCCTGCGCGTTCGCGAACCCGCAGATCCACTTCAGGTATTCGTCGCGCCAAGAGCGCTTCCATTCGACGTTCTGGGATTCTTGGGGCATCCTTCTGTAGTCTTCGACCGGTTTGGCTCACTCAATCCTGTTCGACTGCGAGGGCTCGCTTGCACCCTCTTGAGCGTCTGGCGCGTCGGGTCCGCCAAAGACCACGCGGCCATCCCGCCAGAAAACGGCGTATTGTCCCAGACGCCGCTTGCGCTCCAAGGCTTCAGCTACAGATTGCCGAAGGGATTCAATGCTTTGTCTTGTGAGTTCATCGAGTTCAGCCATCGTGCGTCATCTTCTCTAGGATTTGAAGGATTTCCGGTAGTGCGAAGGTGGCTTTACCCGCGCCGTGGGGACCGGCAATGATCCAGCAGACCGGCTGATTGGCCGCGCTCATACTAAGCGCACCCGCCCGGTGAGAAGCTGTTGCATCATGCCCTGTTTGATGGCGAGGGTTTTGCTGCGGTGGGATTCCAGTCGGACGATTTCCGCATCCATGTCGGATAGGGCGGCAGCGATGGCACGTTGTTCGCGAATCTTGGGAAGGGGTAAGGGAAATGATCCGTATTCTTGTCCATTGATTCCTGGTTGACCGCTTCGACTCGACATTGCAGCAACCCACTTCCAGTAGCGCTCAGACTGGACGACGTATGCGCAGTATGTGGAGTCGAGCTTTGCTGGTTCCGGCCTCGCGCGAATCAAAAAACCCGCGAACACCAACGCGCCGTCGGCCGGATCGTGGAGATAGGATTTACCGACGCTTGCACCAGTCCGGGCAAATACGAGATCGCCCTTGGATAGGACATAGGAGTCGCTGTCGGGATGATCGACTGAAACGCGAGGAGATGGGCGATATCTGCTCTCTTCGTCAATGTCTGTGATTCTCAAGTAGGTCGGCAACTCATCATCGAAGGGAACCGCTGCTGCGTTTACTCCATAGTCGAGGGCGGCGCAAAGACAAGACCTAAGAGGCGTAACTTCCCAATCCTCCGGCATCATCCCCACTTCGGTGCGCTTGTACCCGGTTGGCACATCTTTCGAACCGCAGACTTCCTTTATTCGGATCTTGCCGGTAAGGAGTTGCTGCATTACGGCCCTCTTGATGGCTCGCTTCTTGGCGATCAGCGTGTCGAGTGATTCGAGCAGGCCGTCCACATCCGACAGCGCTTCAGCGATGGCGCGTTGTTCCCCCAAATCTCTGGGTACAGGTAGCTGCTGGTCAAGAATGTCGGCGCGTGATAACCCTGGTATGAGGCCCGTCGAGGCAGCTTTAAAGCGTGGAGCGTTCTGAAGGAGGGAGTAATAGAGGAACTCTGTGTTCCAATTCGCAGGGCGAATCGCCATAAGTTGTCGGCTTATACAGTATTCCGAATCTGCTTGGATTAACGTGCCCGCTCCGGCCCCCTTGACTGTTACAAGAATGTCGTTGGCTGAGCAAAGCGTTGTCGGCTGGACTGTATAACTTGTGTGATTGATGCGCCCGTTTGGAAAATCTGCTGGCCCAGTTAGGTATGGAATGCCGACTCCTTGGGTATTGCAGTGACGAGCTAGTACATGGTGTCCAGAAAGAAGTGATATGTCGTTCCGCAGACGGCGGTTGTCCCAATCCTCCGGAACCAATCCCAAATTTGTGTGCGAATGCCCGGTCGACGCATCTGGGACTGTGCGGGTACCTACTGAGGCAGCATCATCCTCTCTCGTCGGAAGAGTCTCACGCACGGCTACCGCTTCCCTTTGCTGCGAGTTCCCAACGGGCGTGTTCGAGTTGAGCAACGAGTTCCTGTTTCGACGATAGGATTAGCTGGCATTTAGAGGGGTAGATGTTGGCGTCCTCGGATGGCGCGAATTCCACCACGGCATCATTCTTGTCGTCGCAAAACAGGATGCCGACAGTCGATAGTTCCTCTTCGGTCTTCCCATGGTGGTCGAAGTAGTTCAGGTGCATCTGCATCTGCCCGAAGTCTTGGTGGGAGTGCTTACCAAGCTTGAGGTCAATCTGCACATAACAGCGCAGCCGGTCATTGGACACTAGCAAAGTCAATTGGCCCGACAATGTTGGACCACTTTCCTGCTCCCTCTAGTAGAAACTTCGGCAGATCCACAAACGGGTAACCGTGCTGCAGATTGTGCAGACAGTGTCTGCAAAATGCCGCGTTCGCTGGTGCCGTGCGGTTCAGGTTAGGCGCAGGAGATTTAGCAGGCAGTGCCTGTTGAGTCTCCCTCTTGAGATATGTCGAATTTGGAGCCCATGTCTCGGAACTTGCCCGGCCAAGGGAATTCCGCGACGCCGTTGCGAAATTTTCCTGGGTCGCCGCAATTCGTATGGTCAGAGAATCTGAGTCAGCGATAGTGAATTGGGCGGACGGTGTCAGCCCAATCCCGGTGCCATCAGTTGGCGGTATCGTGGGCTCAAGTAGCGACCTCACAAGGAAATCCCCATACGGGCGAGGTGCGAATTGACTTTGGCGCTGTACGCCTCCACATCCCGCTCCAGTTCCGGTAGCGGTCGGGCGTAGCGCTCCTCGATCTCCTGTAAGCGCGTTCCGAGACGTTGGATCAGGCGTTGCACTTCAGCGTCGATGACGTTGCGGATGCTCACGAGCCACTTGTCCACGACGACGAGGCTCTTGATCTCGCTTTCGCTGAGCGCCGCGTAGCGAGCGAACACTTGGGCATCCAAGTCGGCTTGGGCCTTCTTGGCCACCCTCGAGGCCTTGGACTCCGCCTCGACAAGAGCCAGACCGCGCTCAAGCGTTTGCCGTTCATCGCTGCTGCCGGGCTCGGCCTCAATGGCTTTCAGCCTTGCTGACACGTTAGCCTTGGTGAGCTTGCCTTTGTCGTTGACCGTGCCCTCAAGCAAGCCTTCTTCGCCGATGTGTTCCTCAATGAACTCCTCAAGATCGCCGGCTGCAATATCCCGCTTTTCCTGCAAGGTCTCTACGGTGCGCTGCTCGGCTGCAAAGTAGCGGGCGACTACCAGTGCCGGGGGGATCAGATCGAGCTTGTACTTCCGCTTCTTCACGATGAGGTCCGGCGTTTCCTTGAACTTGCGCTTGCGGTCCTCGACGATCCCACGCGGTTGGGCCGCGTCGAACCATCCTTCCCCTACGACGAGGAAAGCATCGTCCTGCATGGTCTCGTTCCAGTAGTCCATCAGGCATTGGTAAATGTCGTAGGCATCGAGCAGCGGTAAGTCCGAGAATCGACGCAGTAGGTCTTCGGATAGAGTACCGATGAGGGCTTTCGGTTCCGTCGTAGCGTTGATTTCCAGAAGGCGGTTCTGGTGAGCCTCGCACCACTCGCTTGCAACGTTCTCGACCAGCCGCGCATAGGATTGGAAGTCTTGGTGATCTAGGATCGCGGCCTTGACCTTCCGAGCCTCGATTCGGGCGGTGCTGTAACCCGCTCGTCCGTTTTCCGCAAACAGCGCGTCGCGCACATTCGGGAAGACCTGCCAGTATTCACCTAGGGCGTCGATGTCGCGGTTGGGAATGCCGCCGCGCAGGTGGGCTTCGAGGTCGTGCAAGTCTTCCGGTTCGCTCGAATCGATGTAGCGCGGCAGATTGAGGTTGTAGTCGTTTGCAGGGTCGGAGATCTCAGCTAGCGGCACTAGGCGTGAATAGCGGGGAGTCTCGGTTTGTCGGGTAAACACGTCCACCACTCGGTGGATGTCCTGCTCGCGCAGGCGGTTCTTGTTGCCGTCCTTGATGAAGCCGCGGCTCGCGTCAACCATGAAGATGCCCTCGCGGGTGGCCGCGCCCTCCTTGTCGATGACCACGATGCACGCTGGGATGCCAGTGCCATAAAATAGGTTGGCGGGAAGTCCGATGATGCCCTTGATGAGGCCACGCTGGACGAGGTTACGGCGTATGTCGGCCTCGCGGTTGCCGCGGAACAACACGCCGTGGGGCAGGATGATGGCGCCCTTGCCACGGCTCTTGAGCGACGTGATTAGGTGTAGCAGATAGGCGTAGTCGCCGTTTTTCGCCGGTGGCACGCCGTAGACGAACCTCCCGTACTGGTCATGTTCTGGATCCAGCCCGTTCGACCATGCCTTGGTTGAGAAGGGCGGATTGGCCACGGCGAAGTCGAAAGTCTTGAGGCTGCCGCTAGAGTTCTTGAAATGCGGAGCGGCGAGGGTGTTGCCGCTCCAGATTTCCGCAGTCTCCTGACCGTGTAGTATGAGATTCATGCGGGCCAGCGACCAGGTCGCGTTGTCCATCTCTTGGCCGTACACGGTGATGCCGCGCGGCGCTTCGTCGGCCGCCTTGAGCAGCAGCGAACCCGAACCGCACGTGGGATCGTAGATGGTCTGGTCTTGGCGGGTATCTGGGCCGATGCCCACCACCTTTGCCATGATCCGCGAGACTTCGGCGGGGGTGTAGAACTGCCCCTTGCTCTTGCCGGACTCGGTGGCAAAGTGCCGCATGAGGTACTCGTAGGCGTCACCGAGAAGATCATCGCCGCTGACGCGGTTGGCGCTGAAGTCGAGCTCCTCGAAGATGGCGACGAGCTTCGACAGCCGATCCTGCATCTCCTTGCCGGTGCCAAGCTTGCTCTCATCGTTGAAGTCGGCTTGGTCAATGACCCCCTTCAGCCCATTAGCTTCGGCAAGGCGGCTTATGATCTTGTTGATGCGGTCACCGATTTCCTTGTCGCCCTTGAGTTTCGCCATGTCGTCGAATCCGCCGCCGTCTGGCACCTCGATGAGCGCGTCCGGGTCGCTGGCATGCTTGTCGGAGACGTACTTCATAAACAGCAGCGTCAGCACATAGTCCTTGTACTGAGAGGCGTCCATGCCGCCGCGCAGTTCGTCGCAGCTTTGCCAGAGCGAGGAATAGAGTTGGGATTTTTTGAGTGCCATCAGTTCCCACTACCTGAATGCAGCGTCATTTTTCCACAGCAGGCCCCTTGTGGGCCAATGGAGTGATGCAGGTTAGCGCTTCGCCTTGGCCAGCACACTAGGGACACCGAATCTCTGGGAGGCTAGACTGCAAAAACTACCAGATTGGGAGAAAGACACATGGATACCGCAGTGGTCATCGGCGTCGGGCCGGTTGAAGGCCTTGGCGGGGCGCTGTGCCAGCGCTTCGCGGCGATGGGCTTGCACGTTTTTGCCGCGGGCCGAACCCAGGCCCAAGTGGAAGGCGTGGAGCAGAGCATTCGGGATGTGGGCGGCCAAGCCACCGGGGTGGTCGCGGACGCCACCGATGAGGTGTCGGTGGCGGCGTTGTTCGATGCTGCGGGTGATGGTTTGAGCGTCGCCATCTACAACGCCGGCAACAACCAGCCGGGGCGGGTCATTGACATGGACGCGGACTACTTTGAGTCTGCTTGGCGGGTGGGCTGCTTCGGCGGTTTTCTATTCGGACGCGAGGCGGTGCGCCGCTTCCTGCCGAAAGGCGGCGGCACCCTGCTTTTCACCGGTGCTAGCGCCTCCATGCGCGGACGTGCCCACTTCGGGGCGTTCAGCGCGGCCAAGGGGGGCTTGCGCAATCTCGCCCAAGCCATGGCCAAGGAGTACGGTCCCGAGGGCGTCCACGTCGGCCACGTGGTGGTGGACGGTGCCATCGGCGGCCAGAAGATCAAGCGGGGCTTCCCGGAGTACGCCGAAAAACTCGGCGAGCAGGGAATGATCTCCCTCGAAGGCATCGCCGACGGGTTTGCCTATCTCTACAACCAGCCCCGCCGCGCCTGGACCTTCGAAATCGACGTGCGCACCTCCGTGGAGCGGTGGTGACTAGGGATCCAGCCGAGCCGAAGCGTACCCCGACACCACCACCTTGCCGTCTTGGTTGGTGGTCTCGACCTTCAGCTTCACTACAGGGTCGTCGTCTTCCACCGTGACCTCCTCCACCGTGGCGGTGGAGTGCAGGGTGTCGCCGGGCCAGACTTGGCTGGTGAAGCGCACGCCGAAGGTCTTGAGCCTGCCGTCGCCGACGTAGTTGGTCAGCATTCGGCCGGTCATGCCCATGGTCAGCATGCCGTGGGCGAAAACACTCGGGTAGCCCGCCACCTGGGTAGTGAAGATCTCATCGGAGTGCAGGGGGTTGTAGTCCCCGGAGGCGCCCGAGTACTGCACGAGCTGGGTACGCTTGAGGTCCTCCACCAAGCATTCCTCGTAGGTGTCGCCGATGTTCAAATTGCCTGCGCTTAGTGCCATGTTCAAATGCTCCTATTGATCGACGGGGCGCTCGGTGCGTACGCCGACGCCTCGGGCGGTGATGACCAGTTCGCCGTTTTGGTCGCGGTACTCGGTGACGGTTTCGCTGAACGTCAGCTTGCCGGCGCGCTTGCTCTCCCGCTCCCAGGTCTTGCCCGGCTTGACCGTGGCGCTGAGCACGTCGCCAGGGCTGATGTGGCGGTGGTACTCGAAGTGCTGCTCGGCGTGCAGGCCGCCGCCCCCACCACCACCGCCGCCGGAGCTTTCCCGCTTGATGCCGGTGGCCTCCTTGCCGGAGCCGAACCAAGGCTCGCCGATCTTCGGGCGCAGGAAGTAGTCGGGGTCGAACTGGGCGCTG
The DNA here is from genome assembly GCA_009843635.1 of Gammaproteobacteria bacterium. Classification (GTDB taxonomy): domain Bacteria; phylum Pseudomonadota; class Gammaproteobacteria; order Pseudomonadales; family Azotimanducaceae; genus Azophilus. The sequence goes on along the minus strand of VYDB01000150.1, from coordinate 337 downwards.
GATTGCGCGAAGGTCGGCGGTGCGATGATCTTGCCCGGCTCCGTGCCGGCCGCGTACTCCTCGTCGTAGTAGATGGGATTGGCGTCCGCCACCGAACGGGCGAACATCATGATGTGGCTGGCTTCCACCGGAAAGCGGTCAATGGCCATGGATTCCCCTCGATTGTTGATTTGCTGAATTGTTGGAAGCTGAACGTGGGCGATGTCGGGCCGTTGGCTACCCCCCTCGCTCAGTCCAAGTCGGGCAGTATCCCTCAGCGGCGAGTTGGGTTCAACGGCCCTTGAACTGCGGCGGGCGCTTGTCCAGGAAGGCGCTGATGCCTTCTTTTTTGTCCTCC
>VYDB01000001.1 GCA_009843635.1 Gammaproteobacteria bacterium | reverse complement strand
CCGTGAACTCGAACTCCACCTTCGGCGGGCGGATCCGCCGCTTCCCAGCCGCCTTCCTGGACCGCCGCCTGCGCTTCGCCAAGGTTCACCCCCCAAGTGAGTCTCCGGGAACCCCATTTTCGCACGCAAAGCGCCGTCGGGCGGCCCCCTCCGGCGAGCCCCTCAGATCCTTATCCGGGAATCAGGGGTCTCTATCCCCGACAGTACGGCAAGCCAAATACTGTTAAAATACTCAGCATACTCCATGTGCTCGACGGAGAACTCCCTCACCAATGTCCGAACGGGCTCCGACTCCCCGAACTTCGATCAGCCAGGCACTGCTTACCACTGTCCGGGAGCGCGCGCCCTTCCTCCTTTCCCTCCTCGTGCTCTCGGCCTTTTTTTGCCAGCTGCAACTCCGCCACCTGTTCTTCTTCACGGTCGGAGTGGCAACATCCGTCTTTTTTCGCTGGCCCGCTCTCTTCCGTCTGCCCCCTTCTGGAGTCGAACACACCTACGCGAGCACCCTTGCCTTCTACGAGCTTACCGTTCGCCGCACCTCAGCTGCTGGGGCCACCCTACTCGGCGCTATGGCCACGCTCGCTGCCGGCGTCCTCGCCGACGCCCCACGCTTCACCAATGCCGTTGTGCTCGCCGCCGTCGTCGCTGCTATCTGGCTCATGTTCGTCCGTTTCCTCGCTGAGCGAAATGCGCACTTTCTTTCGGTTCAACTTCAACTCCACAAGGCCAAGCCGGACGACCGCGCCCCATCCTTGATCAACATCAGCGGCTTCATTGACGCCTCCTTCTCCACAATGATCATCCTCGCCTATGCGCTCACCCTAGGCGTATTCCTCGGCGACCCACCGCCTGTTGCTCCCACTATCCCCTAGACGCGTTCCGACACCCCACCTTCCGTTCACAGATGCCGAGCTCTTCCCCCTCTAGTATCCATCCAGGACATTATCGGGCCTGAAGGCCGATTTTGCGCCCGGTCACTACCGGAATCCGGCCGCCCCGTTCAGCGCGCCGCATCGGCGGCGACTTCAGCCTCGATTCAGTCGATTTCCGACAACAAGGCGAGTGCGCCCCACGCTGGCTCCGATACCCGAGCATCAGCGGGTGCCCATCCAGGCCGCCGCCGTCCAGCAGGCGGTCCTGCTCGACGACAGTGTCAGTGGGACTTGCTCCATCCAGTGATGTGATGAGTTTCGGTGCGCGTCGGGCATACGTCGCTTTGCGCAGTCCCGTTTCATTTTTCCTCCTCATCTTCAGAGGCGAATTCTCTAGTCAGCTCGAGAACCGACGCGAGTTCATCCAATGCTTGGAGCGAAGTCAGGAACCATTCCTTGCCCGCGCCCCGCTGGCGGTTCGGATTGTGGTCGAACGCGCCGAGCAGCCGGTGCATGGTTGTCTCGACTTGGGTCAGCGGTCGATCTGCGCAGGTGAATACTCGCAGTATCACCGGTGGCTCGGGTAAGCCAGTTACCGCCTGTTGCTGCACCCGCCCTCTTGCATCGACCTCCGACCTGCCGACCTTAAGTAGCGTCTTATCCGATGAATCGGGATCGTTTGACCGCTGTACTGGATACCGCAGATAGTGCGGCAGGGTGTAGACGTAGATGCCTGCTACCCTCTTCTTCTCCATGTTCCGGGTCGTGTCGGACGCCTTCTCGATCTGTGCCGACCGTCGATCATCGGCGGCATGCTCGGACTTCACCCTAAGGTCGAGAACGTATCTCGTCGCATCTGGCGATAACCGATCCGCGTGGCGGCGTGCGAATCCCTCCAAGCGCTTGGCCACTGCATCGGCGGCATAGTAGTCTTTGAGTGGGATCTCGCCTGTCTCCAGTGCCTTGACCAGGAGCATGGCGTAACGGGCAGAGTTCCGCCCCACGTCCAGTTCCTCCATTACCCGCGGGATCGTGGCGTCCGGCTGCTTCTGCAGGAACCGCCAAGTGCGGCCCTCCTGTCCCTGCTCATCCTTTAGCGCGTTGCGAAGCGCCTCCTGAATCGAGACCGTCTTGTCGTTGGTCGTAGCTGGTTCTTCTTTCATTTTCTGATCTCCAAATCGAGACGGGCGACGGCAGCGTCCGGTCATTCACAGTTAACTTGCTGCGCTCAGGTGCCGCTGTAGTTCTTCGACTAGCCGGTTGGATTCATCCTTTGACAGGTATGGAACCTTGATGGTCCGTGCCCAGTAGAAGCTCCTTCCCGTGATCTCCCGAACCCTGCCGAACGGCATCGCCGGAGGATCATCCGTCCCGCGCTGTGGAACCGGTGTAACGAAATCAACGTCACGGTACAACGTGTCCGAACCGTCAGGACGGACCTGGCTTCGAACTGTTGCTGCAGCGACGATTCCCGTCCACCGGTGTGAGAAGAACACGGTGTCTCCCACATTGATGCGTTTCACGAAATGCTTGGCATCCCCAAATGCAGCTACGCGTTGGTTTTCCACCATGTACCAGATCGAATCCGGGTCGTAAGTTCGGTTAGTGTCGAAAAGGACGCCCTTTTCATCAGCTGGATTCCTATGTCGGTCGTAGGGCAGGGCGAAGAACTCGAAGTAGCACCCATCCGCCAGTTCGTAAATCCGGTAAGGAAGAAAAACAATTGAAATCCCCTGCCGCCGCCAGTAGTCGACCGCATTGATCAGGTCGTTGTCGGCACTGCTGCCGATCACCACAAGATGCTGCCGGCGGTTGAATTGGTGCGGCGCCAAAGGCGAATCGAGGTCGAACGCCTCCTGATGCTCTTTCGCGAGATCCTTGTCCGCGCCTTGATATTCTTGGAATCGGCCCTCCAACTGCGCATGGCTCAATTGTCCCGCATCCTGCGCATATCGCAACGCCTGATGAACCGCTGTTTCACCAGCAGCGCTTCGTTTCAACTCGAAAATGCTTAGGTCCCCGATGGCATCCAGCGCGTAGATGTCAGCTGCTTGCTGCCCTTGCCGTTCCTGAAAGATCGGCATCAAACCTGCGTCCTCGAACAGCACACCCAGGATGTTCCCAGCGATGAGATCCTCTAGGTCCTTCTCAAGCTGGCCAAAGCTCCCAAAGTCCTTAAAGGCTAAGGGCTCGACGGTGTCGAATCTTCCCTCCGTCGAGCCTAGCTTGTACAACATCTGCCTCTCTTCTCCAGTCAGTCAAACTTTGAGTAAACCTCTCGCCTACGCTAGAACGAACCCTGCCATACCCCAACCACACGATACCCGGCGCTCGATCCGTTCGATGTCCGGCCTCGCGTTTTTTCGATTGCAAAATGGAGCGCTGCCGTGAACTTGGCATTCCGAGGCCGTGTCGCGATCCGGTACCCGCCGACGGCCAACGCGGCAATAGTAGGGGCTGCGACGCCAACCCCGCGACCATGCCGCCGCCAATCTGGTGTCGCCTTAGTCGGGCAACGAGGATGGGCCCGGATTTGTTTGGGCCTCTTGCCCATGTAGCATACTGCAACGCGACGGACCCCAGCTAGTGTCGATGTCTCGAAGACGGCTCCCAAGCCGTCGCGTTGGCATTCGCACCCTTTACCGCTTGGCGATGGGCCGAGCATAGAAACCGCCAGTGCGTCCGGCACCCCTCAATTGCAACGGAAACGGCGCTTCGCGCCGCCGTGCGAGGGCGGAACGCCCCAGAGCAGACCTTCGCTCGAAGCAGTTCCTTCGAGTGCTTAAGTAGCCGACGCCCGCCCAAACCGGATCGGGATCAGCCTAGGCACGCTCGCTTGGTAGTCTTTGTAACTGGGGTACTTGCCGCTCGAAATGGTCTCCGCCAGGTTCGTTGAGCCGTGGAAGAGCAGGGTTAGCAGAATGAACCCCCAGCCGGTCCAGTGCAGCCATTCCCCCGAAGCCGCAACGGCGAAGAAGTACAGCGTCCACCACATGCCAAGTTCGCAGAAGTAGTTGGGGTGGCGGCTGTAGCGGTACAGGCCGGTGCGCAGGAAGGGCTCGGCCTCCTCGCCGTTTTGCAGCTTGCGCTTCTTGTCTTGCTGGAAAGCCCACATCTGTTCATCGGCAACGGTTTCGCCGATCAGGAAGGCTAGGAACAGCGCCCCTAGGGCCGCGTCCATCCAAGTGAAGGGCGCATCCAACCACAGCCAGGCGGTGTGGATGGGGGCGGTGAACCACCAGATCAAAAGCATCTGCCCCGGCGCGATGAAGGTGGCGTTGAGCACCTGAATGCCCACCGGCCCTGCGCGTTCCCTGACTGTGGCCCAGCGGTAGTCCTCGCCGCCCTTCTGGTAGCCCCCCTTGCGGGCGAAGTTGAAGGTCAGGCGCGCGCCCCAAAGGGTGACGAGCGCGGCCATTAGATTGAGCCTTGCGTCGTCGAAGCCCGCTGCCCCGGCCACCCAGAGGCAGTAGATGGGCGGGGCAATGGACCAAGTGCGGTCCACCCAGGAGTATTCCTTGGTCAGCACGGAGAGCAGCCAGCACAGCGCCGCCAGCACGAGGCAGAGGATCAGCATGTCGCCAAACGGCGTTCCGGCTAGGGGGTTGAGATCAGTCATTGTTCATCCGCCTGGGTCGATTGATTCAAGTCAATCATGCCCTAGCATTGTGCGCTTCGTCACGGGGCAGCGGCGTCCTGCATCGCCACCATGCGCGCCACCATCTCATTGAGGTAGCAATCCGGCATATCGTGGCCGGCCCCTTCCAGCGTCAAGAGCTCCGCGCCGGGGATGGCGTCGGCCACCGCCTCGCCGTGGGGGTAGGGCAGGATGGGGTCTTCGGTGCCGTGCACCACCAAGGCGGGGATGTCCAGATTCGCCAGTAGCGGGCGCCGATCCTTGGGGCTTGAGGCCATGATGGCCGGAGTGTGGTTGTTCATGGCTAGGAAGTTTGGGGCACGGTCCACTTCACGGGTGGCGATATCCCGTTGCTGCGCCTCGTCGAATGGCTCGATGGAACCGGCCATCTGTCGAAAGGTGTCAATGCGCAGTTGTATCTTTTGCTCCCGCGTCTCGGACGGTGACGCGATGATGCCCAGGGTCTTGGCCAGCCATGCCGGGTCCGGCGGCGGCAGGTCGGCGCAGCCCATGTTAGGTTCATCCGGATTGGTGACCAGCGGCGTTGACATAATGATGGTTGCTGATTGCAGGCGCGGCCGGTGGTTGATGGCCAGTTGCTGAACAATCATGCCGCCCATGGAGGCGCCGGCCACATGGGCTGATTCCAGCCCGTAGCCGTCCAGCACGCCCACCGCGTCCAGGGTCAGGTCGTCCAAGGTGTAGGGGTTTTGGGCGAAGTCGAAGCAGGTGGATTGCCCGGTGTCGCGATTGTCGTAACGGATGACGAAGCGGCCTCGGTCCATCAGCCGCCGCACGAGGCCGTCGGGCCAATAGAGGCCTTGGGCGCTCGCGCCCATGATCAGCAGCAACGGCACGCCGTTGGGGTTGCCGAAGCTCTCCGTCCAAAGGGTGATGCCGTTGGCTTTAAGGATTCTCTCGCTCATAAGGTGCCTCCAATGTCAGTCCTCAAGCCGCCGATAGATCAGCCACTCCGCGGCTAGGGCCGGCGCTAGGTCATCGTCCTCGATTTCGATTGATGCGTCCAAGTAAACCAAGACGCCATGATGACCCTTGGCCTCGACTTTGCGCAGTTCAAACCGGCCCCGCACCCGGCTGCCCACCAGCACCGGCTGCACGATGCGCAGCCGGTCGAAGCCGTAGCTGGTGCGGTAGGCCACGCCGTCAGTGGGCAGGTTGGTGGCTTGGGCCATGTCCGTCAGCAGCGACATCAGCAGGAAGTTCTGCGCGATGGTGCAGCCGAAGGGGGTCTCCTTGGCCGCTCGGGCGGGGTCGGTGTGTATCCAGGCGTCGTCGCCGGTGGTGCGGGCGTGGGCGTCGATTCGCTCCTGGTCGATGCGCACCCAGGGCGACACGCCGATCTCTCGCCCGATAAAGGGGGCGAGCAGATCAACGTGGGCCTTGATGCGCTGCGCGTTCATGGGTGGTCGTGGGGCCGCTCCACCCCGGCGGGCACCCGAATGGAAGCGATGAGCGCCTTCACCGGCGCCGGCACGGCGGGGGTGAGGCGGCTGACGATCAAGGCGGTGGCGAAGTTCAGGGCGGCGCCCAGCGCGCCGATGCCTTCGGGAGAGATGCCGAACCACCAGTGGTCGGCGTTATTGCGCCCCGGTTCGACGAACTTGAAGTAGGCGATGTAGGCGAAGGTGAACATCAAGCCCACCAACATGCCGGCGATGGCTCCTTCCTTGGTGGCGCGTTGGGAGAAGATGCCGAGCAGAATGGCCGGAAACAGCGATGCCGCGGCCAGGCCGAAGGCGAAGGCCACCACCTGGGCGACGAAGGCCGGCGGATTGATGCCCAGGTAGCCCGCGATGACGATGGCGGTGGCCGCGGCGATGCGGGCGTAGCGCAGTTCCTGCCGGTCGCTGATGCCGCGGGCCAGGGTCTTCTTCATCAGGTCGTGGGAGACCGAAGTGGAGATCACCAGCAGCAGCCCGGCGGCGGTGGAGAGCGCCGCTGCCAAGCCGCCCGCCGCCACTAGCGCGATCACCCAGCCAGGCAGGGCGGCGATTTCCGGGTTGGCCAGCACCATGATGTCGCGGTCCACGTAAACCTCGTTGGCGCTCGCGCTGGGGAGGTTGGCCAGCGTCCGCTGGCCCTGTTCGCCGCGCTCGCCGGTGAAGACGGGCGGTCCATCGAAGGGCACGCCGGGCGCGTACTGAATGGCCCCGTCGGCGTTTTTGTCCTGCCAGCCGACCAGGCCAATGTCCTCCCAGCGCTTGAACCACTCGTCCACTTCGGCGTAGGGCGCATCCTGCACCGTGTCGATGAAGTTCAGCCGGGCGAAGGCGCCGACCGCCGGCGCGGTGGTGTAGAGCAGGGCGATGAACAGCAGGGCGTAGCCGGCCGAACGCCGCGCATCGGAAACCTTGGGCACCGTGAAGAAGCGCACGATCACGTGGGGCAGGCCGGCGGTGCCGATCATCAGCGCCAAGGTGATGGCGAAGACGTCGATCATCGCCTTGCTGCCGTCCGTGTAGGCGCCAAAGCCCAGGTCCACTAGGGTGCGGTCGAGCTTTTCCAGCACCATCAGCCCACTGCCGTCGTTGACCGCGGCGCCGAGGCCGATCTGCGGAATGGGAATGTCGGTGATCAGCAGCGAGATGAAGATGGCGGGCACGAGGTAGGCGAAGATCAGGACGCAGTACTGGGCGACCTGGGTGTAGGTGATGCCCTTCATGCCGCCCAGCACCGCGTAGAAGAACACCACCGCCATGCCGATCACCACGCCCCAGATGATGTCCACGTTGAGGAAATGGCTGAAGACGATGCCGACGCCGCGCATTTGCCCGGCGACGTAGGTGAAGGACACCACGATCAGGCAGACCACCGCCACCACCCGGGCGGCGTTGGAGTAGTAGCGGGCGCCGATGAAGTCCGGCACCGTGAACTCGCCGAACTTGCGCAGGTACGGCGCCAGCAGCAGGGCGAGCAGCACGTAGCCCCCGGTCCAACCCATCAGGTAAACGGCGCCGTCGTAGCCCATGAAGGCGATGATGCCGGCCATGGAGATGAACGAGGCGGCGCTCATCCAGTCGGCGGCGGTGGCCATGCCGTTGGCGACCGGATGCACGCCGCCCTCGGCGACGTAGAACTCTCCTGTGGAAGCCGCCCGTGACCAAACGGCGATGCCGATGTAGAGGGCGAAGCTGCCGATGACGAAGAGGTAGGTCAGGGCCTGCACGTCCATGGCGTCAACTCGGCTCGGATTGGTCGTCGTCACTGACGCCGTGCTTGCGGTCGATGCGGCGCATGGCGGCGGCGTAGATGAATATCAGCGCGACGAAGACGTAGATGCTGCCCTGCTGAGCCCACCAGAAACCGAACTTGAAGCCGAAGAACTCGATGCGGTTGAGGGGTTTAGCCAGCAGGATGCCGAAGCCGAATGAGACGATGAACCAGATCGCCAGCAACAGGCCCATGAGCTTGAGGTTGGCGCGCCAATAGCGCTGATGGTTGGTATCGGGCGAGGGCTGTTGGCTCATGATTCCGTTTCGCCTCGTTAGCCCGCGGCTTGCGCTGGGGCGCCGACTTCAGCGCGGATGGCCCGATGCAACTCGTCAAGCTTGTCGATCATCGCATCGACGCTGCGAAAGCCCGCCTGAAAGATGGCCGTGGCGTTGAGCGAGATCCACTCAAAGCCCATTTCAGCAACGCTATTCGCCCGCTGCACGACCCGGCTGGCGTCGCCGTAGAAGTCTTTGCCGGCGTCGTCCCGGGGCGGCATGCCTACCATCATCTGCAGGCCGATGCGGTCCGGGTCGCGGCCCGCTGCTTCGGCGTGCCCGCGGATGGTCTCGATCATGCGCGCCGCTTGCTCGGGCGCTTCGATGGCGGGGGCCAGCCAGCCGTCGGCCAGCTCGCCAACGCGCTTCAGCGCTCGGGGTGCGCCGCCTCCCACCCAGATCGGCAGATTACCGCCTTGGGGTGGCTTCGGCTCCATGGCCATGGCCTCGGCGCGGTAGAAAGCGCCTTGAAAATCGACCTGCCCGTCGCTCCAGTAGGCGCGGATCAGCTCGATGGCCTCGTCCATGCGCCGCCCCCGGTTGCTGAAGTCCTCGCCCAAGGCGTGATACTCCGAAGCCTGCCAGCCGACCCCGACGCCCAAGCGGGCGCGGCCGCCGGACAGCGTGTCGAGGGTGGCTAGCTGCTTGGCGACCAGCACCGGCTCGCGCTGCGGCAGCACCAGCACCTCGGTGCCGAGGCCGATGCGCTCGGTGACCGCAGCGGCGTAGGCGAGCGTCATCAGCGCCTCCATGATCGGCATCTTGGGCGGATAGATGGGCGCCTCGCGGCCTTCGGTCGGATAGCCCATGACCACGTGATCAAAGATGTCGAGTTGGTCGAAGCCGATCCTCTCGATGGCTTGCGCCAGCCGAGCCACTGCCGCCGGCCCTTCCCGGTAGGCGACGCTCGGAAATTCAACTGATAGCTTCATAAGCCCACCGCTTCCCAAAAGTACGCCACTCTAGCCGCGCAATTCCGATTGTGCCAGTGTCCGGGCGCGGCGGGCTTGGCGTCGGGTGAAGGCGCTGCGGAGGTTCGCCAGCCGCTGTGCGGAGAGCGGATAGCGCCAGATCACGAAAGCCGCGGAGCCGTACAGAATCATGGGCACCACGGTGATGTTCAGTGACAGCGCCAGCAGTTCGCTGGGGCCGTTCTCGCCCTTGGGATCGAATCCGGACAGGGCCAGCACCGGCAGCGCGGCGCCGATGGCGATGGCTTGGAACAGCTTGGTGCCCAACGACCAGACGGCCATGTAGGAGCCGGCCACGTGATTGCCGGTGCGCATGGCCGCCACGTCGATGACATCCGCCTTCATGGACAGCGATATGGCTGTGAAGTTGCCGCCGGCGACCCCGTACAGCGCCAGCACGATGCATAGCTCAACCACGTCTCCTGAGCCGAGCAGCATGTAGCCGGGGCTGGCGAGGCAATAGGTGGCGGCGCCCAGCAACCAGGTCTCCTTCTTGCCGATGCGGTAGGACACCTGCAGCCAAATCGGCAGTGACAGCAATTGAATGATGTAGAAGCCCAGCAGGATGGCTTGGATGCCGCTCTCCACGTTAACCACGAAGGTGGCCAGCAGCATGAACATCGACGAGGCCCAGGTAGTGCCCATCGAGAGCATGAGAAAGCCCGTGAACAGCAGCATGAACGAGCCGTTGGAGAACATCTGCCGGCTGCTCTTGAGCAGGCTGGCTTCGGTGGTGCGGTGCTTGGTGGGTTCGGGCACCCCCCAGAGCGCCAGCGCCATGAGCGTGGGCAGGAGAATCAAGGCCATGAAGCCGACAATGGTCAACCCCTCCTGGGGCAGCGAGCCGTAGCCGAACAGCTCTCCGGACAGGGTGGGCACGAGCAGCACGCTGACGTTGCCGAGATAGCCGAAGAACTGCCGCCAGCCGGTGATGCGGGTGCGCTCGTTGTAGTCTTCGGAAAGCTCTGCGCCCCAAGCGAAGTAAGGGATGTTGATCATGGTCCAGCCCAGCCACAGCAGCACTGACCAGATCAGCAGATGCCAGTTGTCCACGGCGCCGCTGGGGGCGAACAACTGCCAAGCGGAGAACATCATCACCAAGGTGCCGGCGGCCAGCCAGGGCTTGCGCTTGCCGAAGCGGGTGCGGGTGCGGTCGCTGAGGTAGCCGATCAAGGGGTCGGTGACCACGTCGCTGAGACGAGCCAGCATCAGGATCAAGCCAATGTCGGTGAGCTCCAGCCCCAAGTCCCGTGAGTACACGAAAGGCAGGTAGAGCGACACCGGAATGGCCGCCAAGTACACGGCGTAGTCCGGCAAGCCGAAGTACAGCAGGGTGGATCTTTTCAGCCGCCCGGCAGGTTGTGCGCCATCGCTCAAGTAGCATCCCCCTCCTGAACCGCCCATAATCTCCCATTTGGAGCAATTGATGCGCGGATTTATCTACGCGGGGATTCTAGCGCTCTTCTCGGGGACCGTTGCGGCCGCGGTGGTCACCACCGAGCAGGGCCAAGTTCGCGGCACTCAGGCGGATCGGGGTTGGACATTCCTGGGAATGCCATACGCCCGTCCGCCGTTGGGTGATTTGCGCTGGCGGCCGCCGCAGCCCGCAGTGGCCCACGAGGGTGTCAGGGCAGCGTCCGCATACGGCCCCGCGTGTCCGCAGCCACGGGCAGGGCAGCGGGGCCTTGATGCCACCAGCGAAGACTGCCTGACCTTGAATGTCTGGACGCCGGGGCTGGATGACGGCAAGCGGCCGGTGATGGTCTGGATTCACGGCGGTGGATTTCGCGCCGGCTCCGGGCGGATCGCCGGTGAGGCTCTCGCCGCCCGCGACGTTGTCACCGTCTCCTTCAACTATCGTCTCGGTCCGCTCGGCTTCTTCAGCCATGAGGCGCTGGAATCCCAGGAAGCGAACTTCGGCCTGCTGGACATGGTTTTGGCCCTGCAGTGGGTGCGGGCGAACATCGACCAATTTGGCGGCGACCCTGGCAACGTGACGATCTTCGGCGTCTCCGCCGGCGGCATGGCGGTGAGCCTGCTGATGGTCAGCCCCCAAGCCGAAGGGCTCTTCCATCGCGCCATAGCCCAAAGCGGCTACGGCACTTGGGCGCTGCCGCGCACCCGCCACGCCCCCCAGGCGAAGGTGCTCAGCATGGCCATGGGGCCGCCGCCATCGGCTGAGCGCATCGCCCACGGCTTGGTGGCCAAGGTGACCGACCAACCAGCCACGCCGAGCGGCCTGCGGGGGCTGGACGGCACGGCGCTGGCCAATGCGATGGAAGGGTTTCACTTGCCCGTGGTCGATGGGGCCAGCTTGCCGGAAGAGCCGGGCTTGCTGTTCGCCCAAGGCCGCCAGCACGACGTGCCGCTGATCACCGGCGGCAACAGCAACGAGGGATCAGTGATGCCCGCCTCCGGCATATCGGTGGCCGAATTCGCCGGTTACCATCAAGACGACCAAGCAGCGGTCGAGCGCCTGTATGCCGAGGACTATCGGCGCGGCGGGGAGCAGGGCGTGGCGCGCATGTTCGGCGACAACCGATACTTGCTCGCGGCACGGGTGGCGGGGGCTGGCATGGGCCATGTGGACAGCCCGGCTTGGCTCTACTACCTCGATTTCGTGCCCGCGGAGCGGCGCGGCGAGTGGCTGGGCACTCCGCACGGCTACGATGCCGCCATCCTCTTCGCCGGCGCTCAGTCCGAAGACCCGGCCGAGCGGGCATTGGCGTCGCGCATGCTGAAGTTTTGGGTGCAATTTGCGCGCACGGGCGACCCCAACGGCGAAGGCGAGCCGGCTTGGCCTCGTTATGACCGGGGTACGGACCGCTGGATAGTGTTGTCAACCACGGATCGTGCCGAAGCGGGAGTCATCGCCGACAAGCTCGATTTCCTCGAAGCCCACTATCGGCGGCGAGCGGGCCTTGAATAGTCCGCGGCCCGCACCGGCTTCGGGCAAGGTGCAGCCGATTCGCCCGGCGGCCACGGTCATCCTGCTGCGGGAAGCGGTGCGTGGCTTCGAGATCTTCATGCTCAAGCGCACCAGCCGGGCCTCCTTCGCCGGCGGGATGTACGTGTTTCCTGGCGGACGGGTGGACAGCGACGATCACCTGCACAAGTACGACGCCATCCGCACTGGGCCCAGCGCGCGTCAGGCTGCCCAGGCCGAGGCCTTGGGCGCGGAATGGCGGGGCTATTGGATTGCCGGCATTCGCGAGAGCTTCGAGGAGGCGGGCTTGTTGCTCGCCTATCGAAACGGAGCGCTGCTGTCCTACGCCAACGCCAAGGAGCGCCGCCGATTCGCCGCCTATCGCCAGCCCTTGCATGGCCGCGACCTGCGGCTGTTTGACATCTGCCAGCGCGAAGGCCTCAGGCTGGCAGTGGACCGCATCCATTTCCACAGCCGTTTCGTCACCCCCTTGGGCCGCCCGAGGCGGTTCGACACCCGCTTCTTCATCGCCGCCGCCCCGGAAGGGCAGGCGGGCCGCCACGATGAGCATGAAACCGTGGACAGCGTCTGGGTGGCTCCGGAAGAGGCTTTGAGCCGCCATCAGGAAGGCGCCTTTGGCCTGATGAACGTGACGCGCGTTCAACTGGAGGGGCTGGCCGGTCATCGTTCGGCGCAGGCGGCGCTCGATGCGGCGGCAGGCAACAGGCACTTCCCGGTGCATCGGCCCGTGCTCCCATGAGCACGCTGCTGCCGCCGGGTCATTGACAGCGCTGAGGGTGGATTGCAGGCTGGGGTTATGGAAATTAGACTTTTTGAAGCCGAGCGGGATCTGAAGGCCATTCAGCGCATCTGGCGGGAAATCGGCTGGATCGACAGCGACGCCGGTGAGGCGGCGGTGGCCGACATGCTCGCCACTGGGTGCTGCTTGACGGCGGCCTTGGACGGCCAGGCGGAGTGCATGGCGCATAGATCGCTTGGCGCGATGCGCTATCAGAATTCGGCTAGAAACCGAAGTTTTGTCCCAAATCTCGCGCCGGGCGTACACGAAGACCTGTCGATGTGCGCGGTAACCGCGGTCATGACCAGCCGGATCGCTCGTAAACTTGGCTTGGCGTTGCGCCTCACCGCCCGCCAACTGGCCGCCGGGGCGGAGGACGGCGCGGCGCTCGCCGTGCTCGGCGTCTTTGACCAAGGCTTCTATGACCGGCTTGGTTTCGGCACCGGCAGCTACGAGCACACGTTTCGGTTTGATCCGGCGACCTTGCAGGTGGATGCGCCCTTCCGGCCGCCGAAGCGTTTGACCAAGGACGACTGGCAGGCGGTGCATGGCGCGATGATGAACCGCCGCCGGGGCCACGGCGGCTGCCTGCTGCCCGAGGCGGGGTTGATGAAGGCCGAACTTGGCTTTCGCCCCAACGGCTTCGGCTTTGGCTATGAGCGCGACGGCGCGTTGACCCATTGCGTTTGGCTGGTCGCCGAGGAGATGGAGCACGGCCCCTATCAGGTCCAGATGCTGGCCTACCAGGATGGGCCGCAATTGCTGGAGCTTTTGGCCTTGCTGAAGTCCTTGGGTGATCAGGTCTCCTTGATCGAAATGCGCGAGCCCCCCGATATTCAAATGCAAACCCTGCTCAGGGAGCCGTTCCGCAATCGGCGCAAAACGCGCAATTCGGACTACGCCGCCTACCATCGCACCGCCGCATGGTGGCAGTTGCGGATGCTGGATGTGGAAGCCTGCGTGGCGGCGCGGCATTGGCCGGGCGAGAAAGTGCAGTTCAACTTGAAGCTGACCGATCCGGTGGCCGAGTTTCTGCCGGACGGTCCTTGGCAGGGCTGTGCGGGGGACTATTGGATTTCGGTGGGTCCGACCTCCTATGCCAAACCTGGCCATCGCGACGACCTGCCCACCCTGCGAGCTTCCGTGAATGCCTTCAGCCGCCTTTGGTTCGGGGTGGCGCCGGCGACGGGCTTGGCGGTGACGGACGGCCTGGACGTGGAGGCAGCGGCCCAGGGCAGCGACTTCATGGCGTCCCCGGCTCCTCTGCTAGACCGTTTGGACGAGGCGCTGTGCCTGCCGCCGCCGCGCACGGGCTGGGATTTTTGAGCGCCGGGAACCGCTTGATCGCCCTCGGCTGGGGGCCTTTCTTTGCCGATCAGTTGCGCCCTGGGGACGGCGCGCCGGGGCGCATCATGGCCATGGAACGCACCGGCGTGGGCATCGCGCTTGGCGACCACGAGCGAACGGCACCGTTAGGGGGACGCTGGTACCGGCTGGCCCCGGAAGACCGACCCACGGTCGGCGACTGGGTGGCTTTTGACTTGGCCGCCGGGCGCATTGAGCGCCTGCTTGGGCGCAAGACTGTCCTCAAGCGCATCGGTGCCGGCACCCGGGGCGAGATCCAATTGATGGGCGCCAACATCGACACGCTGTTCATCGTTGCTGCCTGCCATGAGATCCTCAATCTCGCCCGGATCGAGCGTTACCTCAATCTGGCGGAGCAGGGTGGGGTCGAGGCCGTGATGGTCCTGACCAAGCGGGATCTGGCCGCAGCGCCGGAAGAGCAAGTCCAGAAGGTCAACGGTCTGCGTCCGGATTTAAGCATTGAGTGCGTGGATGCGCGCAGTGCGGGGTCAGTCAAGGCGCTCGGTCCGTGGCGGCGACCCGGCGCGACGATCGCGCTCGCCGGTCCGAGCGGCGTGGGCAAATCCACCTTGGTCAACACCCTAAGCGGCGCACCGGTTCAAGCCACGGGAAGCACCCGCCAAGGGGACGGCAAGGGCCGCCACACCACCACCCGGCGCTCCCTGCATCTGTTGCCCGGCGGCGGCTTGCTGCTCGACGCGCCCGGCCTGCGGGAACTCAAGATTCCCGCCGCCGCAGAGGAGGACGTTGCGGAGGTGCTTGCGGCCATCGAAGCTTTGGCCAAAAAATGCCGCTTCGCCAACTGCCGACACGGCACCGAGCCCGATTGCGCCGTGCGGGCGGCCATCGCCGCCAGCGAACTCGACCCGCACCGGCTGGACCGCTACCGAGAGCTTAAGGGCGAAGTGGCCCGACGCTGAAAGCCTCCGCTGGCGCGAAACGCCTGTTCGATCGAGGTTAGGAGGGACGGCGGGCCGCGTCCGCCACTGCAGCGAGGGCTCGGGCCGCCTCATCCACCCCGGCCGCATCCACGTCGAGGTGGGTGACCGCCCGCATGCGATGTTCGCTGGTGGCACCGATGCGCACCCCCCGCTCAAGCAGCCGTTCGGCGGTTTGAGGTGCGGTCAGCCCGGTACCGGACACCTCGAAGTAGATCATGTTGGTCTCAATGACATCCGTCGCCAGTTCGATGCCGTCGATCTGGGCGATCAAGCGGGCGAAGCGTTGGGCGTTGGCGTGATCCTCGGCCAAGCGGCCGACGTTGTGCTGGAGGGCGTAGATGCCAGCCGCTGCGATGATCCCCGCTTGGCGCATGGCGCCGCCGAACTGGTGCTTGAAACGCAGGGCTTCGGCGATAAAGTCCCGGCTGCCCGCCAGCACGCCGCCCACGGGGGCGCCGAGCCCCTTGCTCAGGTCGATCCAGGCCGAGTCGTAGCCGCGTGCGAAGGCTGCCGCGGGCTGGCCTGACGCCACCACTGCATTCATCAAGCGGGCGCCGTCCATGTGCGTGGCCAGCCCCCGTTGGTGGGCCAATGCCGCCACGCCGTCGAGCGCGTCGATGGGCCAAACCGCGCCGCCGCCGATGTTGGTGGTGTTCTCAACGGAGACTAAGCGCGAACGCTGAGTGTGGGGCGCGCCATCGCGCACCGCCGAACGCACCTGTGCCGCCGTGAAGATGCCGCGCTCGCCCGGCAGGGTGCGCAGCGTCACGCCGGACAAGGCGGCTGGCCCGCCGGCTTCGTAGTGCACGGCATGGCTCGTCTCGTGCAGGATGATCTCGTCGCCGGGTTGCGTATGGGCGCGGTAGGCGACCTCGTTGCACATGGTGCCGGAGGGCAGGAACAGGGCGTCCTGCTTGCCGAGCAGGTCTGCCACCATGGCGCAAAGCGCCCGCACGGTGGGGTCTTCGCCGAGTTGTTCATCGCCCACTTCGGCGTTGGCCATCGCCTCCCGCATGGGCCGGGACGGCCGGGTTTGGGTGTCGCTGAAGAGATCGATGCGCGGCCGCTCGCTCATTTCGCGCGCTCGGCGCCGTTGGCGTATTCCCCCATGTGCGCCGCTTCCAGGGCCAGTTTCTTGGCGTGCTCCAGGTCGTAGTGCAGGCGGGAGACGATGCGTTGGGCGTAGAGGCCGCCGCCCGCCTGCAGGTTGGTCACCGCGTACCAACCGCCCAGGGCGTCGGCGGTGTAGTCGCGGATGGCGTGGAACAGCTTCGAGCGGTAGATGCCGTCCACCGACTGCATGGTGCCCATGTACTTGCGCACCAGGTGGCCGGTCTGCTCGTTGTCCAAGTCCGCGATGCCCGGCGCTGTCAGGATGCTGCCGCCGGCGATGTCGTGCAGGTGACGCACCATGAGCGCGTAGTTGGCGGCGCCGTGGTACTTGCCGACGTTGGTGTAGAGCTCGCTCGGAAAGGCGGCGCCGTCGGAGGTGATGCTGCAGTTCTCGATGGCGGCTTCAAGGCTGGCCCGAATCAAGGTGGCGTTGATCATCATGTCGCTGATCTTCTCCTTGATGTGGCCGACCCGTTCCAAGCCGTTGGCTTCGGCGATGAGTTGAGCGAAGCCCACCAGCCGGTCGTAGCCGGTGACGAAGGCGGCCAAGCCGCCGAGGCGCTCCCAAAGCCCGAGGGAGTGGGCAAAGACGGCGGCGAATTCCGGGTGCTCGCCCGCTAGGAAGACCCGCTCATTGGGCACGAACACATCGTCGAAGATGACGAAGCCCTCCGGCGTGTGGTGGTTGCCGGACATCGGAAAGTCCCTTGTGTCCGCATGGCGCGGCGCGTAGGTGGTGTTGATGATCTTCACTCCCGGCGCGCCCACCGGCACCATGCAGGCCACCGAGTATTGGTCCTCGCCGGGCTTCATGCCCTTGGTGGGGATCGTCATCAGCTCGTGGCCCATGGAGGCGGCGGAGATGTGCAGCTTGGCGCCGCGAATGACGATGCCGTCCGAGCGCCGCTCAATGACCCGCACGTAGGCGTCCGGGTCGTCCTGGTTGCCGGGCCGGCGGCTGCGGTCGCCCTTGGCATCGGTGATGCACTGGGTGATGCGCACGTCGCGTTGCTGGGCGTCCTTCACCCAAGCGCGAATGCGCGCCGCTTGGTCGGGCAGCTTGGCCTCGATGCGATCGGCGGCGGTCAGCAGCGTCATGATCGAGGCGTAGGTGACGTGGGTGAGCAGGTCCACGGACTCGTGCAGCTCCACCTGCTCGCGCAGCGCCTTGGCCGAACCTGGCACCGCCATGAAGGCGCCTACCGCGCCGGGGGCGGGGTCGTAGAAGCGGTCGTAGCCGGCGGCGGCGGAGTCCACGGTGATGCCGAGGATGGGATGGCCCGGCAGGTCGAAGATCTGCTCGCCTTCAAAGAAGGTGGCGCGCCCGTCGTCCAGGGAAGCGCGGTACTCATCGCCGGTCATCATGGCGAGATTCTCCCGTTGATTGCAGTGAATGGCAGCTTGGGACGGTTCAGCGCCCCAGCCGCCGACTGGGGCGCAACTGGAACGGCCTTACTCCGGCTGGGGAACGATGCGCAGGTACGGCTTGGGCGCCTTCCAGCCGTCGGGGAACTTCGCCTTGGCCTCCTCGTCGGACACTGCCGGAACGATGATGACGTCCTCGCCCTGCTTCCAGTTCACCGGCGTCGCCACCTTGTGCTTGGCGGTGAGTTGGCAGGAGTCGAGCAGGCGCAGCACCTCGTCGAAGTTGCGCCCGGTGCTCATCGGGTAGGTCAGCATCGCCTTTATGCCCTTGTCCGGGCCGATCACGAACACCGAGCGCACCGTGGCGTTGTCGGCCGCCGTGCGCCCTTCGGCGGCGTCGCCGGCTTCGGCGGGCAGCATGTCGTAGAGCTTGGCCACCGCCAGTTCCGGGTCGCCGATCAGCGGATAGTTGACGGCGTGGCCTTGGGTTTCCTCGATGTCCTTGGACCAGGCGGCGTGGTTGTCCACCGGATCCACGGAGAGGCCGATGATCTTGCAGTTGCGCTTGGCGAACTCCGGCTCGAGGCCGGCCATGTAGCCGAGTTCGGTGGTGCAAACGGGGGTGAAGTCCTTGGGATGGGAGAACAGCACAGCCCAGCCGTTGCCGATCCAGTCGTGGAAGTCGATGTGACCTTGGGTGGTCTCAGCGGTGAAGTTGGGCGCTTGGGCGTTGATGCGTAGGGTCATGGGGCCTCCGTTTGGGTTGGCTGCGATGAAACGGCAAATTTACCATTATCGGCGGTCGATGTGGGACGCCGGCGCTATACTGGCAGGGCTATTCAAAAGTCCTGACGGCGGTTGGCTGAGGTTTCCGGTTGGTTTT
>VYDB01000058.1 GCA_009843635.1 Gammaproteobacteria bacterium | reverse complement strand
GCCAAGGCAAGTGGCGGCTGTCGGTGTCCTCGGACCGCCCCATCGAGGCCATGTCACTGCTGGAGTCGCCCACCGGCCACCTGGCCAACCTGTCGGCGGCAACCGCCCCGCGCACGGAGGCGGGCGACGGCACGGCGCGCACCCTGGTGCCGCTGTTCCCCTCTGCGTCGGACCCGGACCGTCGCCAGGGCTTCCTGCGGATCGTCAACCGCGGCGCCGAGGAGGCCGAGGTCCGCATCGAGGCCGTGGACGACGCCGGAACCGTCTATCCGGCGGTGACGCTGGCGGTTGAGGCAGGGCAGGCCGTGCACCTGAACTCCCACGACCTGGAGCAGGGCGCGCCGCGCAAGGGGCTGCCCGCGGGCACCGGCCCCGGCGGGGGCCACTGGCGGCTTGAGGCCGCCGCGCCGTCGGCGGTCGTCGTGCTGGCCTACCTGCGCCACCTGGACGACGGGTTCGTGACCGGCATGAACGCGCTGGCGCCCTTCGCGGACGGTGCGCACCGGGTGGACTTCCTGAACCCCGGCAGCAACTGGCGCCAGGTCGGCCTGCTGCGGCTGGTGAACCCCGGTTCCGAGCCCGCCCAGGTGACGGTGGCCGGCGCCGACGAGGCGGGGGCCTCGCCGGGCGTCCCAGTGACACTTACCCTGCCCGCGCATGAGGCGCGGACGCTCGCCGCGGCCGAGCTGGAATCCGGCGGCGAGGGCCTTGAGGGCGCGCTCGGCGACGGAACGGGCAAGTGGCGGCTGCGGGTCACCTCCGACCGGCCCATCCGGGTCATGGGCCTGCTGGAATCCCCCACCGGGCACCTCGCCAACCTCTCAACCCGGTCCCCCGAATGAAACGACCTTGGGAGCGGCGTTCGGGCCGGCCTCGCACCCGGGGCCCGCGAAGGCGCAGTCCCCTCAAAGTCTGTCAATTGCGTCAGCTACTGCGTCAGGAAACACAAGAACGGCACGAAGACCTACTGGTCCCCTTCGACACCCCCTGACCCCGCCGCGGCCGGACGTGCGACAAGCGGACTGCGCAGGGAAGCAGCGCGGCCAGACGACCAATCCGACACCAGCACTGGCAGGAGGCGCTCCCCACGTCGTGCGACCCGGCCTTGGGCAAATTGGGCAGGACCTGCGCCGCCTCCGCCCTGCGAAACCGCTTGGCCGGAATTGCTGGCGGGACACCTCGGTCCAGGACAACAACGCTAGGACCGGGCATGGCGCTTCGGTTTGAGGGCGGGCGCCCTCGCAGTGGCGTTCGCCAGAGCGGCGGTCCCGGCGCTTGGCCAAAGCCAAGATGAGCCGCCAGCGGTTCGTGCCAAGTTTCGCGTGCCAAGTTTCGCGCTTGCTCAAACTACTGATTTTAAGTAGCTTGCCCAAGTGGACTATCGGATGTGGCCATGAACAAACTTCGTTTGGCAGCGGGCCTTCTGTTTGGCGTGGCGTTGCTGGCTGCGGTGTTGCTGGCGTTAAGCTTGCTGCCACCCAGCCAGCCCCCGGTGCCTGATCGCGAGCTTGAGCCCTTGCAGCCCCTGCCCGCTCCGGAGGAGCCACTCCAGCCGCCTGTTCCGGTGCCGGACGTGGGCGAGGTGGCGCCAGTCCTAGAGGCTGCGTCAGCGGTTGATGAACCCGTCGCCGAACCCTCGGAGGTTGAGGCAGTCGAGCCCCCGGCTTTGCCGCCGCTTGATGAAAGCGATGCCTTCGTGCGCCAGCAAACCAGCCCGGCGTGCCTGCCGTTGGCGTGGCTGGCGGCCGACAACTTGGTGCGCCGTGCGGCCGTCTTGGTCGAGAACGCCAGCCGCGGCGAACTGCCGCCCAAGCGGGGCGGGCTGTTGCCGCCGCTGGATGCGTTCCCCGTGCGCCAAGAAGGCGAGCGCTTCTTCATGAATGAGTCCGGCTACCCGCGCTTTGACCCCTATCTGGATCAGTTGGAAGCCATTGACCCCGAGCGCTTGGCGGGTTGCATTCGATTGCTGGAACCGCTGCTGGACCAGGCTTTGAACGAATTGGGCCATTCCGATGGCCCGCAAGCCGGCATCGTCGCCGTCTTCGATCGGATTTTGGCCGTGCCCGGGCCCATTGAAGGTGCGGATGTGGAACTGGTGCAGCCGAAGGTCTTGTTCCGATACGCGGATCCCCGCCTCGAGTCCTTGAGCGGCTTGCAAAAGCAGATGCTGCGCATGGGTCCGGAAAACACGCGCCGGCTCAAGGCCTACGTGACCCGGCTGCAGCCTTTGCTTGCCGATGCGCCCCTCAACTAGGATGCTGAGCCGATAAGCCTCTAACCCCAAGCGCCAAGTTGCGCAGCAACTTGCACGCGTAGCCGTAGGCTACGCGCCGCCGCTCCGAATGGCGCTCAGGTCGATGCCCGCCTTGAAGGGGCTGCGTCGCTCGATCCAGTCGATGTCCTGGGAGACGTGGCTGCGTTCGGCATCCAGGAAGCGGGCCACCGCGTCGCGGAAGGCCGGCTCCCGAATCCAGTGGGCGCTGTAGGTGGCTTGGGGCAGGTAGCCGCGCACCACCTTGTGCGGACCTTGGGCGCCCGCTTCGACCCGAGCCAGTCCATTGGCGATGGCGAAGTCGATGGCTTGGTAGTAGCAGGTTTCGAAGTGCAGGAAGCGGTGGTCCTCGATGCACCCCCAGTTGCGCCCGTAAAGCGCATCATCGCCGATGAAGTTCAGCGCGCCGGCGATGTAGCGGCCGTTCCGTTTGCACATCACCAGCAGGGTGCGGTCGGCTAGGGTGTCGTTGATTTGGCTGAAGAAGCGCCGGGTGAGGTAGGGCGAGCCCCACTTGCGGGCGCCCGTATCCATGTAGAACGCATGGAAAGCGTCCCAGTGGCCCTCGGTCAGGTCGGCGCCGGTCACCCACTCGATGCTGATGCCGTTCGCCAAGGCCTCGCGGCGCTCGCGCTTGAGATTCTTGCGCTTCTTGGAGGACAGGTCGGCCAGGAAGCCCTCGAAGCTGACGTAGTTGGCGTTGTGCCAGTGAAATTGCTGATCCATGCGCCGCAGATAACCGTGCTGGCCTGCGGTGCGCCACTGCCGTTCGGGCAGGAAGTTGATGTGCAGCGACGAGACTTCGACCTGTTCCGCGAGTGCGGCGCAGGCGTCGAGCAGTTGCCCCTCGGTCTCGCCGTCCCGGTCGGCGCAGAGCAGGCGGCGTCCGGTGGCCGGGGTGAACGGAATGCTGGACAGCAGCTTGGGATAGTAGCTGCCGCCGGCGCGGTGCAGCGCCTCGGCCCACGAGTGATCGAAGACGTACTCGCCTTGGGAGTGCCCCTTCAGGTACAGGGGGACGCAGCCAACCACCCGCTCGCCTTCGCTCAGCACGAGGTGGAAGGGCTGCCAGCCGGTACGGCCGGTGGCGCTGCCGCTGGCTTCGAGGGCATGCAGGAACTCGTGGGACAGGAACGGATTGAAAACCGCGCCCGGCGGGTTGGCGCAGCTGTTCCAAGCGTCGGCGTCGATGCCGGCGATGCTCTTCAAAACGCGTGCCGTGCGGTTGCTGGCTGCCAATTGGTTTCCTTGATCGAGGGCTTGGGCTGGACCGCTGCCGGGAGCTGTTTCCGGTACAGGGCACCACGAGCCGTGATCGTAGATAATGGCTTGATGGCTGGCCGTCTTCAATACAGTGCCCCGGTTCCGGTCTCCGCCGCTGAGCGGGCGGTGTTGCTCGCGTTTGCCCGCCGAGCGGCCAAAGAAGCGGGTGAGCAGGCGTTGCGCTGGTTTCGAACGCCGATGCAGGTGCACAACAAGGCTGGCGAAGGCGGCTTTGATCCAGTCACCGAGGCCGACCGCGCTTGCGAACGGACGCTTCGGGCGGCCATCGGCACGGCTTGGCCTGAGCATGGCCTGTACGGCGAGGAATTCGGGCCCCAGCCGGGCAATGGCCTGACCTGGGTGATCGATCCGATCGACGGCACCCGGGGCTTTGCTGCGGGCATGCTGCATTGGGGCTTGCTGCTCGCCTTGTTCGACGGTCAGCGCCCGATCATCGGCGTGCTGCGCCAGCCCTTTGTGGACGAAACCTTCTGGGGGGATGGCGAATGGGCCGGATACCAGCGCGCCGGGCAGGAGAGGCCATTGGCGGTGCGGGCCTGTCCCGAGCTTGGTTCGGCAACCTTGGCCACGACCAGCCCGCACCTTTTCAAATCAGGGGCGCAGGCCGCTGCGTTTGGCGCGTTGGCCGACCAGGTCCGCATGACCCGCTACGGCGGCGACTGCTACCACTTCGCCCTGCTCGCCATGGGGCATGTGGACCTTGCTGTGGAGACCGGGCTGAATCCCTACGACATCCAAGCCCTGATTCCGATCATCGAGGGCGCCGGGGGCCAAGTGACCGCTTGGGACGGCGGCGACGCCGCCATGGGCGGCAACGTCCTCGCCAGCGGCGATCCGGCCTTGCACGAAAGAGCACTGGAACTGTTGAATTCAAGGCCCTGATTCAAATCCAGCCATGCCGTGTTAAGGTGCGGCGTCATGCGATTTCGGACGTTGGCTATGAGGCGGCTGCTTGCGTTGGTTTTGGCGCAATTGCTGGCGGCGGGCGCTTGGGCGGCTGCAGAGGCTGAGGCCGCGCCTGAGGCCGCGCCGGACCCCTATGCCCTGATCGCCGCCGCCATTGACCTCAACCGGGGCCTGACCTCCTACGTCGAGATGGCCATGCTGGTCCATCGTCCCGAGTGGGAGCGCCGCTCGGCGCTGGTGGGCTGGACCCGGGGACGCACCGACGCCTTGATCCGCTTCACCGCGCCGGCCCGGGACGCCGGCAATGCCACGTTGCGCGATGGCGAGAAGATGTGGACCTTCACCCCCAAGCTCAACCGCGTGGTGCGCTTGCCGTTCAGCCTGATGTCGCAGAGTTGGGCCGGTTCGGACTTCTCCTACAGCGACCTGTCGCGCACCGATGACGTGCTCAACTACTACGACCTTGAGATCGCTGAGGTCAGCGAGGACGGGGACGGGCGCGCCGTTTATCGCATCGACGCCCGTCCCCACGACGATGCGCCCGTGGTTTGGGGCAAGGAGGAGTGGGTGCTGCGCGACGACTACATCATTCTCTCCCAAACCTTCTACGACCAGGACATGATCGCCTTGAAGCGGTTGGAGACCTTGGAGATCAAGAACCTCGGTGGTCGCCTGCTGGCGGCCCGCATGCGCATGTCGAAGCTCGACGAGGCGGACCACTACACCGAGATGGAGTACTTGGAAGCGGAGTTCGACCTGTCCCTTCCCGACAGCGTCTTCACCACCTTCAACCTGCAGAGCGGCGCCCGCGGTGGCTGAGGCCGTGGCGGCCGGAGACGCTCCGGCCGATTCCGCCCGCCCGCTGATGCCGGCCATCGCTTGGCGCAATCTGTGGCGCAACCGCCGTCGCACTTGGCTGTCCGCCGGCGCGGTCGCCTTCGCGGTGGGCCTGACGGGTTTCGCCATGTCGATGCAGGCGGGCATGTACGGCACCCAGATCGATTCCGCCACCGCCTTTTTTGCCGGTCACGTGCAACTGAAGCGGCAGGACTACATTGACCGGTCCCGCTTTGAGCATACGATCGACGACGTCACTACGCTGGTGCGCGACCTGGAGTCGCGGCCCGGCGTCGTCGCCGTTGCGCCCCGGGTGGAGGCCTTCGCGCTCGCTTCCGTGGACGACCGCAGCTTCGGCGCCCAGGTGCTCGGCGTTGACCTCGAGCGTGAACGGCGCACCGTGCGCTTCTTCAATCGCGTTGCCGAGGGGCGCATGGCCGAGCAGCCCGGCGAGGTCGTCGTCGGTTCGGCCCTGGCGCGCAACCTCAGCGTCAACGTCGGTGGCGAAGTGGTGGTGCTCGGCGCCGGCAAGGAGGGCGGCGTGGCAGCCATGGCGGCCACGGTGACCGGCATTTTCAACACCGGCATGGCCGACTTCGACCGCAGCCTGATGGTGGCGCCCATGGCCGCCGTTCAAGAGGCCTTCGGCTTGGGCGACGAGGCCCACACCTTGGTCGCGCGCATCGCCGATGTGGACGACAGCCGCGAGGTGGCCGCAGCCCTGAACGCTGATTTGCCGCCGGGCGTGGTGGCCCGCAGTTGGCAGGCGGCCCTGCCGGAGATCAGCCAGGCCATCGAAGTCGATGCCCTCGGCGGCGTGCTGGTGTACGCCATCATCATGCTGGTGGTGGCCTTCAGCGTGGTCAACACGTTCATCATGACCATCTTCGAACGCACCCAGGAATTCGGCATGCTGCGCGCCATCGGCATGCGCCCGGGCACCATCATGGGCATGCTGCAAATCGAGGCGTTCTTCATCTGGTTGCTGGGCATCGGCTTGGCCTTGGCCGTGGCCGGCCCGGTGGTCTTCTGGCTGTCAGTGCAGGGTTTCTACCTCGGCGAGGCGATGTCTGAACTCGCCGGTCAACAGCTCTTTCTGCCCGACCGCCTGCACGCCAAGGTCAATGCGGTGGTGCTGCTGACTTCCCCCTTGATCATGCTGGCGGGCGTGCAGATTGCGGCCCTCATCCCCTCGCTGCGCATTCGGCGCCTGCGTGCGGTCCTCGCTCTGCGAGCGGAATAGAGTTTTCGTGCGGAGCTATGGCGGAGATCAGCGCCGAAATCCCGACCAGCCGCCGTTCCGACGGTTTGCCCGCCAGCGTCCTGGCCATCGCCTGGCGCAACCTGTGGCGCAATCCCCGGCGCACCTGGCTGATGGCGGGGAGCATCGCTTTCGCCATCTGGATGCTGGCCTTCAGCTTTGCCCTGCAGAAGGGCGCCTTCGACGTGATGACCGACAATGGCGCCCGGCTCTGGATTGGCCACGCGCAAGTTCAGCACCCGGACTTTGAGGATGAGCCCCTGCTGGAGAACCTCATTGCTGATGTGCCGCGCCTGCGCCGGTCCATGGAGGCACTCGACGGCGTTGTTACCGCCGCCCCGCGCGCCGAGGCAGCGGCGCTGGTGTCGGCGGGCGAGCGCAGCTTCGGGGCGCTGGTGGTGGGCGTCGAAGCGGTGGCCGAGGCACAGTGGTCGGGCTTGGCGGGTGCAGTTGCGATAGGGCGCTATCTGGATGGTGCCGGCCAAGCCTTCGTCGGCGCTGCCATGGCCCGCAATTTGGGCATTTCGGTGGGCGATGAACTGGTGATGCTCGGCACCGCCAAGGAGGGCGGGGTGGCCGCGGCGGTGGCCGAGGTAGCGGGCGTGTTCAGCACCGGCTCGGCGGCGCTGGACCGCTCCCTGGCGCTGATCCCCATTGCCGATTTTCGCGCCGCATGGAACTTGGCGCCGGACGAAGCCCACCGCCTGGTCGTCGTGGTCGATAACGTGGGCGAGGCTCTGGACACAGCCCAGGCCGCAGCCGGCGCCGCCGCGCCGTGGCGGGTGCTGGACTGGCAGGCGCTCATGCCGGAGGTCAAGCAATTCATCGACTTAAAGCTCGCCGGCCTCTATTTTCTGTTCGCAATCATCGCCATCATCATTACCTTCAGTGTGGTCAACGCCTTTTTGATGACGCTCTTCGAGCGCACCGCCGAGTTCGGCATGCTGAAGGCGATCGGCATGCGTCCGGGCAGCATTCTCGGTCAACTGCAGTGCGAGGCGCTGCTGCTCTGGGCCCTTGGCGTCGTGCTTGGCGTTACCGTCACGCTGGGGCTGGTGCTGTGGCTTGAAGCGGTAGGGATGCCCATGCCGATCGATCCCAACGAGGTGATGCCCGGCCTGAACATGCCCGACCGGATCTATCCATCCATGGGCTGGGGCGTGGCCTCCGTGGCCTGCCTGACCTTGCTGGCGGGCACCCAGTTGGCGCTGCTGGTGCCCGCGGTGCGCCTGCGGCGGCTTAACTGCGTCGAAGCGCTGCGGACCCAGGAGTAGGGGGCCATGCCGATCAAACTGCTCTTTCAGATGTCGGTGCGCAACATCCTGCGCCATCGGCGCCGCAACGGCATGATGCTGGCGGCGGTGGTGGTTGCGGTGGCGGCGGTGGTGATGATGAACAGCCTCATCCGCGGCATGCAGCAGGACATGGCGGACGCGGCAGTGGAGAACCTGGTCGGCCACGTCAAGGTGCTGGCGCCCGGCTACCGGGACGATCCCGGCATTCAGAAGAACTTTGAGTTGGCCAGCGATTGGCGTCCGCCGGACGGCGTGGCTGAAGTGGCTGGCTGGGCGATGCGGGTGCGGGTGCCAGCGGTCATCATGAGCGAACGAGGCACCCGCGGCATTCAGTTCGTGGGCGTCAATCCACGGCAAGAGGGCATTTCGTTTCTGAGCAGCGCACGCATGGCGGGCGAATCGCTCAAGGATGCGTCCGATGGCCGCATCATCATCGGCCAAGCGCTTGCCGAACAGCTCGAAACCGGCCTCGGCCGGCGCTTGGTGATCATCACCCAGGGCGCCGACGGGCTGAACCGGGAGGCGGGCTTCCGCATCGCCGGCCTTTACGATGCGGACGGCGAGGGGATGGAGAAGTTCTTTGTCTTCACCGGCGTGGACGCCTTGCAGAAGATGGTGGGTGCGGCCGTTTTCACCGAACTCTCGATCCGGCTGCACCAGGAGCCTGCGCTGTTTGCGCTCAAGGAGATCCTAGTTGAACTCTTCACCGGGCTCGAGGTGCTCGACTGGCGGGAGTTGGAGCCCCAGGCGGCGGCCATGTTCATTTTTGCCGACGCGGCGGTGTTGATTTGGTTCTTCGTCATGATGGGCGCACTGGTGTTTGGCTTGGTCAACACCTTGGTCACCTCGGTCATGGAGCGCATTCGCGAACTCGGCATGCTGCGGGCGGTGGGCATGCGGCCGCGCAGCGTGGTGGCCCAGGTGGTCATTGAGTCGAGCGTGCTCATGCTGATCGGCGTTGCCGTCGGCATCGCCCTCGGCCTCGCGGGCATATTCGCCATGGGCGACGGCCTTGATCTGTCGCTGTGGTCGGAAGGGGTGGAGAGCTTCGGCATGCGCACGCTGCTGCGCCCGGTGCCCTTGTTCGATGACGTGCTGCTCATCGCCCTGCTGAGCCTCGGCCTCGGCGTCGTCGCCAGCCTCTATCCGGCGTGGCGGGCGATCAAAATCAAACCTCTGGAGGCGCTTCGACGATGAGCGACGTTAGTGTTGGTAATGGTGTCGTGGTTGATTGCGCGGGCGTCAGCCGCACCTACCAGGAGGACGCGGTGCCGGTGCATGCGCTGCGCGGCGTGGACTTTCAGTTCGCTCGAGGCGATTTCGTGAGCCTGTCGGGTCCCTCAGGCTCGGGCAAATCGACGTTGCTGAACCTGATCGGCGGCTTGGACCGCGCGGATGCCGGCACCATTGCGGTGGATGGCGTGGCCGTGAACGCATTGAGCGAATCCGAATTGTCGGACCTGCGCCTGCACAAGATCGGCTTCGTCTTCCAATCCTACAACCTCATCCCGGTGCTTTCCGCGCAGGAGAACGTCGAGTTCATCATGCAGCTGCAAGGGGTGGCGCCGGGTGAGCGGGCCGAACGGGCGGTGGAGAGTCTCGCCTCGCTGGGCATCGGCGAGCTGGCGCACCGCCGCCCCGGCGAACTGTCCGGTGGCCAGCAGCAGCGGGTGGCCATTGCCCGGGCCATTGTCACCCATCCGGTGCTGCTGTTGGCCGATGAGCCGAGCGCCAACCTCGATTCCGGCACCACCGAGGAACTCCTAAAGCTGCTCCGGCGATTGAACGACGATCGTGGCATTTCGATCCTGACCGCCACCCACGACCCCATGGTGATGGGCTACGCCAAGCGCCGGGTGGTCCTGCGCGACGGCGCCATCGTCGAGGACTCCGCCAACTGACTGCGTTGCGTAGGGCATCCGCCGTTGGCGTGCTGATCGCCGCCAGCCTTCCCGGTTGGGCAGGCGCAGTGGACATTCAGGCCCGCGCCAAGTTGTTCGGCACCGCCCAGGCCCTGCCCAGTCACGACCTGCAGCGGCGTCTCGACCGCACCCCGGCCTACGACGGCAGCGCCGACTTCCGGCTCATGCTGCGCCACACTGCGGGTTCGGTGACGATCTTGGCGGACCACGCCCTCACCCTAATCAGCGGTGACTCCTATGGGCTGCTGCGCACCTTGCAGCCGACACTGGATCAGTCGCCGGCCGGGGATGGTCGCCGGGCGGTGAACCTGACTTGGGAAATCGAATCGGGCGCTAGGCACCGCAGTTGGGGGCGCTTGGACCGCTTGGCCGTCCAATATCGGCTTAGCGACTGGTCGCTGACCCTAGGGCGCCAAGCGGTGAGTTGGGGCAACGGCATGGTCTTTGCGCCGATGGACCTGTTCAACCCCTTCGCCCCGACCACGGTGGACCGGGACTACAAGGCGGGCGACGACCTGTTCCTGGCCGAGCGCCTGCTCGCCACCGGCGGTGACGTCCAGTTGCTGGCGGTGGCGCGCCGCGACGAGCAGGGGCGCCGCACGGGCCAAGCGGCCAGCACGGCGCTCAAGTGGCATGGCTTCGCCGGGCAGTTGGAGTTCGATTTGCTCGCCGCCAAGCACTACCGAGACCAAGTGTTCGGCGCCGGCTTCCGCTTTCCGGTGGGTGTTGCCCTGATGCGCTCCGATCTGGTCTTCACTCACTTGCGAGATGGCGGCTGGCGGCTGTCCGGATTGCTGAATGCGGATGTCAGCTTTGTCACCGCAGGCCGCAACGCCTACGTGTTCGCCGAGTACTTCCACAACGGATTCGGCGTCGCCAAGCTGCCCTCTACGGCGGATCAACTGCCGTCCCCACTGGCCCAGCGCTTGAGTCGCGGGGAGGTCTTCAACCCCATGCGGGACTACTTAGCCGTCGGCGGCAACCTCGAATGGCATCCGCTCATCAACCAGGCGCTGACCCTGATCGGCAATCTCAACGACGGCAGCGTCCTGCTGCAAACCTCGGTCACCTACGAGCGTGGCGACCATCAACGGCTGCAGCTTGGCATCGTCACCCCCTTGGGCGAACGCGGCAAGGAGTTCGGCGGGGTTCCGGTGTTCGGCGACGAAGTGACCAGCGGCGGCGGCAAGACGCTGTTTGCGCGCTGGGTTTATTACTTCTGACTGTTGGGTTCCAAGGTGAGCTGAACTCGGCCGCCGGCGTTGCTGAAGGCCTCGGCGCGTTCGGCTTCAAGGTCGTAGATGATGATCTCGGCGGTCAGCCGATCCTCGCCTTGCACCAAGGTGCCGCCGCCGGAAACGCGCACCCGCTCCTCGTCAAAGTGATAGTCCAGGGCCGCTCCCGTCACCGTGATGGGCGGCTCGGCGGCTTGGTCGGAGAGGGTGGCCGGATCGCCTTCGGCCATCATGGAGACCACGTCGTTGTCTTCGTTGAAGTACACGGTCAGGTTGTCGGCGCGAATTTCGCGCTCGCCCTGAACGGCGACCACGCCGCCGGTGTACGTCGCCTTGTGTTCGGCGAGCAGCATCTCAAAGTGCCCGGCCTCTATGTTGATGGGCTGAGCGGAAGCCGCTGCGGCCAACGTCAGCAAAATCGCCAACAGCGGCCATCGCTTCATGCTAGTCGGCCCCGCCCACGGTCGCGACCTCGGCGGCGGCGACGTTGGCCTTTCTGGCATCGACGAGCTGCGGCACCACGGCGTCGAGTTCGTCCAAGCCCCACACGCCCTCGCTCTTGTGGAACCGCTTGATCACCGCTGGCTGTTGCATGATGCCGACGCCGCCGCTGGCGACATGGAAGATCTCGGAGGTGATGCTGGCGCCTTCCTCGCCGCACAGCCACACGACGATGGGTGCCACATGCTGCGGTCCGCCTTGGTCGAGTTCCGCCTGCTCGACGGTTTCGCCGCGGTTCTCGCGCAGGGGGATGGTCATGCGGGTCAGCGCCCCGGGAGAGATGGTGTTGACGGTGCAGCCGTACTTGGCCAGTTCCAGGGCCAGCACCCGGGAAAATCCGGCGATGCCGGCCTTGGCAGCGCCGTAGTTCGATTGGCCGAAGTTGCCCAAGAGGCCCGAGACGCTGGAGAAGTTGAGAATGCGGCAGCCGGTGCGGTTGTTCTCGCGAATGTAGCGGGCGAAGGGGCGCGAGCAGCAGTAGTGGCCCTTCAGGTGCACGGCGATGACGGCATCCCAGTCCGCTTCGTTCATGTTGAAGATGGAACGGTCGCGCAGAATACCCGCGTTGTTGACCAGAATGTCCATGCCGCCAAAAGCGTCCAAGGCGGTGTTGAGCAGGCTTTCACCGCCGGCCACTTCGGCCACCGACGCGGTGTTCGGCACAGCTTCGCCGCCTAGGGCGCGGATTTCGGCGCACACTTGCTCGGCAATGTTGCCGGTGCCCGTGCCGTCGGTGGCGCCGCCAAGGTCGTTGACCACCACGCTGGCGCCTTCCGCCGCCATCAGCAGGGCGATTTCCCGGCCGATGCCTCGGCCCGCTCCGGTCACCACCGCCACCTTGTCGTCGAGTCTGCCCACGGTGCCTTCCCTGTTGTCGTGCGCTTGAAGAGCGGATACTAATACAATGCGGTGGGGTGAGGCGATGTTGGCACGCCCGGGAGGTGTATGGACATGAGCGCGCACGGCGATGCGGCCTTGGCAATGATCGGGGAGGTTTTGGCCGACGGGGTCGATCATGCTGCCGTGCTGCTGCGCCACTCCGCGCGCACGTTCGAACCTGGGTTGCACGATCTCGACAATCTTCTCACCGACGAGGGGCGGGCGCTGTGCTGCCGTTTTGGGCGCAGACTGCCCAAGGAACTGACGCTGCGGGCCTACGCCAGCCCCGCCCAACGCTGCCTGGAGACGGCACAGCTCATTCTCGAGGCGCACGAGGCCGAGGGCGGCTCAATCACCCGGCATCGACCAGTGGAGGCGCTCGGCGTCTTCTATGCACTCGACCAGATGAAGATGTGGAAAGGCATGGAGGCGGTGGGCGGCATGGCCAACTACCTGCAAAGCTGGTTGGCCGGCACAGTGCCCGCTGATGCCATGATGCCGGCCCATTGGGCGGCGCGGCTGGTGCTCGGCTGCATGGCGGAAAAACTGGCCGCCCCGGTGGCCCGCCCCCAGCTTGACCTGCACGTGTCGCACGACGTGACGCTCCACCTGCTGCGCAGTGCGCTTCTTGGGGAGCCGGCGGACAGTCCGCCGGTGGAGTTTCTTGACGGCCTGCTCGTTTGGCGGGCCGAGGGGGCATTGTGGCTCAAGAGCCAACACGGTCCTGCGCAACGCGTCGGGGGTGAGTTGACTGACTAATCGAATTCAGGAGACGGAGCATGAAGCACGTGAATCGATCAATGGCGTTGGGGGTGTTGAGCTTGGCCATGACGGCCCAAGCGATGGCGGGCAGCGACTGCCAGCCCTCCAAGTGGGGTGCTGACGACGAGGTGGGCAACGCCAACCTCATCGATGCGGCGTCCGTGTTGAAGGCGGCGGAGTTGATCAAGACCGGTCAGACCTACAGCTTGGGCATCACCATCGACAGTGCCACCCCGGCCTTTCCGCCCCGGGGGCTGTCGCTGACCGTGGTGCAGCCCAACCAGCAAGACGGTGCCGAGCCCTTGTTCGGCTACACCTACAACGACGACATCTTCACCGGCTGGCTCGGCATCGGTTCGCAGCTCGACGGTCTCGGCCACTTTGGCACCGACCACGAGTACTACAATTGCAATCGGGCCGCGGACTTCTCCGCCATCACCGGCTTGACCCGCTTGGGCATCGAAAAGGTCCCGCCCATCGTCGCCCGGGGCATCGTGCTGGACATGGCGGCCCACCACGGCGTCGACCATCTGGCCGCAGGCCAGGCGTTCAGCGTCGAGGACGTGCAGGCGGTGGAAAAGCGTCAGGGCACGCCGGTGCGCGAAGGCGACGTGGTGCTCTTCCACACCGGCTGGACCGACGCCAAGCTGGACGCCGAGCCAGCGCTCTGGGCGTCAACGGCGCCCGGCAGTTCGGCCGCCGTGGCCGAGTATCTCGCCGGCCGGAACGTGGTGGCGGTCGGCTCGGACACTTGGGGCCTCGACGTGGTGCCGGCTGAGCATCCCCAAAAGCCCTTCCCCGGCCACGTCACGCTGCTCCAGAAGCACGGCATCTACATCCTGGAGACCATGAACACCGGCCCCTTGGTGCGCGACGGCGCTTATGAGTTCCTGTTCGTTCTCGGCCAGGCAAAGGTGCGCGGCGCGGTGCAGATGATCATCAATCCGGTGGCCATTCGCTAAATCAGGCAACTGGTGACGGCTGGCTTCAAGTCGGTGGGATGGCACTGGTCTAGTGTGACCTCGGGGCAGCCGTTGAAGTCCGCGAAGTCGGCGGCGGCGCTGGCAAAGGCGGCGAAGAAGCCCTCATCGACATTCCGTTCGATGTGCAGTTGCTTGATGTTGAGCTCACCGCTGGTTCGATGCGCTTTGCAGTCCATCCGCCCCACGATGCGGTCGCGGTACAGCAGGGGCAGGCAGAAGTAGCCGAAGCGCCGCTGTTCCGCTTTGACGTAGCACTCGATCTGGTAGTCGAAGTCAAATAGGGCGTTGACCCGGTGGCGCAGAATGACCGCGTTGTCGAAGGGCGAGAGGATGCGCACGGCGGCGGGCGCTGGCGGCGCGCGGTGTTCGAGCAGCTCGGCATCCGCCCACCAGAGGCTGCCGTCCAGGGTTTGCAGGCGTTTGAGCCGCCCTTGGTCCACCCCATCCGTCAGCGCTTCGGCGACCGCTTGGCGCAGCGGCGCGCCGGGCTGCAAGTGGGTGAACGACTTTTGGGTGGCGAAGCCATGGCTGCGCAGGGTGTTGCGCACGAGGTAGGCGGCGTATTCGCGCAAGTCTGGAACCTCGGTGGCGACGTCCGGGGGCAGCGCCCGTTCCGGCAGGTCGTAAGTCTTTTGGAAGCCATCGCGGCCGATGATCATCAATTCGCCTTCGATGAAGAGCTGCTCCAAGGCTCGCTTGGCGGGCTTCCAGTCCCACCAGCCGGCCCGGGATGAGCGGTCATCCTCGAAGTCCCTGGACTTCAGGGGCCCG
Organism: Gammaproteobacteria bacterium; assembly: GCA_009843635.1. Lineage (GTDB taxonomy): Bacteria > Pseudomonadota > Gammaproteobacteria > Pseudomonadales > Azotimanducaceae > Azophilus. The sequence continues at coordinate 3,575 of VYDB01000058.1, read as the reverse complement.
TCCATCCGCACCCGATCCAGGATCCGAGTCATGAGTTGGTGGTCGCTGCTGCGCTCCCAACCGATTTCACGATTCTTGAACGCCTGCATTTTGCGCAGCGCGAAGCGGTAGTCTCGCATCGGCAAGTAGGCGGCGGCGTGGTACCAGTGCTCAAACACCTTGCCTTCCCGCTGCAGTTGGTCGAGAAAGCCGGGCCGATAGTTGGGCACGCGGCTGCGCAGCACATGGTGATGGGCCCGTTCGACCACCGATATGGTGTCGATCTGCACGTAGCCGAGCTGCTCAACCGCCTTCGCCACCGCGCCCTTGCCGCGCCCGAAGGCGGCCTGCTTCAACAGGCCCTGCTGGCCCAAGGCGATGCGCCGAAGCTTGCCTTTGTCTCGAATCAGGTCAGAATCACGCTTTTTTAGCTTGGGAATCATGTTGTCTCGAATCAGGTCAGAGTCACCCGCCGCCGACCGGAACACCGTGCGGAAAATGCAAATGTACCCTATGCGCCGTCGCGGTTGGCTGTTTCCCCTGCGCCGGTTGGTTGTCAATGCAGTGGGCCCCTTGCTGGCCTTGTTGGCGTCTGCGTGGGCGCTGGGTGCCAGCCCCGAGGCGGTGTTCGGCGCCAAGGGGGTGGTTGCCTCCCGTTCCCCGATCGCCTCCGAGGTGGGCGCTGCCGTGCTGCGCCGGGGTGGCAATGGCGTGGATGCGGCGGTGGCCACCGGCTTCGCCTTGGCCGTGACCCACCCCTCGGCGGGCAACCTCGGCGGCGGCGGCTTCATGCTGATCCGCATGGCGGATGGCACCTTGGCCGCCAATGACCATCGCGAGAAGGCGCCGGCCGCCGCCTTCCGGGAGATGTTCCAGGATGACCAGGGCAACGTGATCGATGGGCTGTCCACCGCCTCGCACTTGGCGGTCGGTGTGCCCGGTTCGGTGGAAGGCCTGCTCAGTGCGCTGGAGAAGTATGGCACCTTGGCGCGGCATGACGTGATCGAGCCAGCAGTGCGCTTGGCTCGAGAGGGCTTTGCGCTGCCGCGCGACCTAGCCCGCTCCCTCGCCGCGCGCCAAGCCGCCTTCGCGCAACATCCGGCCAGCGCCGCGGTCTTCGCCAAGGACGACGGAACGCCTTATGGGGCGGGAGAGGTTTTCCGTCAGCCGGATTTGGCGGCGAGTCTTGAGCGGGTGCTGGAGCACGGACGGGCGGGCTTCTATGGCGGCGAGACCGCGGATTTGATCGTTGCCGAAATGCAACTCGGTGGCGGCCTCATCAGCCATGCGGACCTAGCGGGCTATCGCAGCGTCTGGCGTGAGCCGATTCTCGGCACCTACCGCGGCCACGACATCATTTCCATGCCCCCGCCCTCCTCGGGCGGCGTGCTGCTGGTGCAGATGCTCAACATGCTGGAGCCTTACGACATCGGCGCCATGGGCTTTGGCAGCGCCGCCGCCATGCACCACGTCATCGAGGCGGAGCGGCGTGCCTATGCCGACCGGGCGGAGCATCTTGGCGATGCCGACTTCTATCCGGTGCCGGTGACGCAACTGATCGACAAGGCCTATGCGCAGCGGCGGTTCAGCGATTTCAACCCGCAGCGGGCGAGCCGGTCCGACGCGGTGGGGGCAGGCACCGTGCCGCCGCCGGAAAGCCCGGACACGACCCACGTTTCGGTGATCGACCAGGACGGCAACGCGGTCGCTTTCACCACCACCCTCAACCTCGGCTACGGCTCCAAGATTGTCGCTGCCGGCACCGGCATCCTCTTGAACAACGAGATGGACGATTTTTCCGCCAAGGATGACAGCCCCAACGCCTTCGGCCTGTTGGGCGGCGACGCCAACGCCATTGAACCCGGAAAGCGCATGCTCAGTTCCATGACGCCCACGTTGGTGGTCAAGGACGGCGGCATCTTGCTGGTCACCGGCTCGCCGGGCGGGAGCACCATCATCACCACCGTCCTGCAGGTGGTGATGAACCTCATCGATCATGGCATGGATCTCTCCGACGCGGTCGGCAGGCCGCGCTTCCATCATCAATGGCAGCCGAACCGGGTGATGGTCGAGCCGCTCGGCTTCTCCCCGGACACCTTGGCCATTCTAAGAGCCTGGGGCCATGAACAGTTCGTGCCGCTGCCGTTCGGGCGGGGCATCGGCGATGCGAACTCAGCCCTTCGAGCCAGCGGTGGCTTTCACGGCATGTCCGACCCGCGCAACGCCGGTGGGGCGGTGGGCGTTGACCTGCTGGATTCGCCGCCGGGCGGTTCCTGAGGGCGGCGGGGTTGCGCTCGGAATTCTGGCTGGAGCGCTGGCGCAGCGGCCAGATCGGCTGGCATCAAGTCGATGTCAACCGTTGGCTGGCCAAGCATTGGCCAGCGCTTGGCTTGGAAAGCGACTGCCCAGTGTTCGTGCCCTTGTGCGGCAAGTCCCTTGACATGGCGTGGCTGCGTGCCTTGGGGCACCGGGTCATCGGCGTGGAACTCGCGGAAGTCGCCGTGCGCAGCTTTTTCGAGGAGGCTGGGACGCCGTTCAAGGTGTTCAACACCCCTGGCGACATGCCACGCTTCAGCAGCGGCGGCATCCACATTTATTGCGGCGACTACCTGGAGCTGAGTGCCGCCCACTTGGAGGCGGCACCGGGCGCTTTCGACCGTGGCGCGCTGGTGGCGTTGCCTGCCGAGCAGCGGGCCGTTTACGCCGACCATGTTCAGCGCATCCTGCCGGTAGGTGCCCAGGTGCTGCTCATCACCCTGGACTACGATCAGGAGCGTGCCCCAGGCCCCCCGTTCGCGGTATCCGAGGCGGAGGTGCAGGCCCTCTATGGCACCAGATGCCGGATCCGCCAGCTCGATTCCTCCCGCACCGGAGAACTGCCGCCGCATTTCCTTGAGTGCGGCATCGAAGCGGCGGAGGAGGGGATCTACCTCGTCACCAAGCTCGATTGACAGGTTGCAAGGCAACTTTTTCGCTCCCCTTGGGGACAAAAAACTCGTTTTCAAGATCTTTGAATTCCGGTGGCCGGCCCCATCTTGGCCTTGTCGCGGCGTTAAGCCGAACCAACACAAGGAGATGAAAGTGAACCTGGTCAATTGGAATCCCATTCGCGAGTTCGACGAATTCCTCAACCCCTTCGGTGGCCGGTTGGCCTCCCGCACCCGGGCCTTCGAAGCCTCGGGCTGGCTGCCGCCGGTGGACATCGCCGAGGGCGAGGACGCCTACCACATCGACGTGGAGCTGCCGGCCGTGGCGAGCGATGACATCACCGTGACGGTCAAGGACTCGGTGCTCACCGTAAGCGGCGAACGCCGGCGCGAGGACGCGGCCGATGGCCGGGCCGACGGGCGGCGCCATCGGGTCGAGCGGCGCTTCGGCAAGTTCTCGCGCAGCTTCCGGCTGCCGGAGGATGTGGACGAGGATGCCATCGACGCCTCCGCCAAGGATGGCCTGCTGCGCCTGAAGGTGCGCAAGCGCGAGCAAGCAACGCCCCGCGCCATTCCCATCCAAGTGCATTGACGGCATCGGACGCCCTCCGGAACGAGTTTCCATCTTGTCAATGGTTTGATTGTGTCTTTTTTTGCGTGCTTCAGTAA
>VYDB01000085.1 GCA_009843635.1 Gammaproteobacteria bacterium | reverse complement strand
CCGCGCTGCCACTGGTAGCCGAACGTCCCCAGCCCGTCGGCGTCGGCGATCCCGCCCGTGCCCGCCGTCAGCGTTTGGCCCCGCGAGGCCGTGCCCGTGATCGTCGGCAGGCCCGTCGGGGCGTCGTTCACCGCGGTCACGGCGACGGTCATGACGTAGGCCGCCGCGCTGTCGTCGGTGCCGTCGTTGACCTTGAAGCCGAAGGTCGCGTACGCCGCGCCGTTGGCGTCCGCCGCCGGGGCGAAGGTCAGCTTGTTCGCGTCGATGTCGGCCTTCGTCACGACCTGGTCCAGGGTCGCGTCCGTACCGTCGACTTCCAGGTCCCCCGCGGTCTCCAGCGTCGTGATCCTCACGCTCGCCAGCGTGTCGCCCGTATCCGCGTCCATGAACCCGAACTCCGCCGCCGCGAAGGTGTGCGTCCCGTCCTCGTCCACCGTCACCGTGCCGTTCGACGCCGTCGGGGCGGCGTTGGTTGTGGATCCCGGGCTGATCGTGAAACTGGCGGAGAAAGATGGGGCGTCTAAATCAAAGCCTCTAAAGGTACCGGAATACTCTCGGAAATGTTCCGAAGCGACCGACACCGTGACGGTTTCGTCCATCGTGACCGCGCTGCCGCTGTACGCGAGCGTGATCCTCGCGGAGCGATGCCCGACACCAGCGGGCATGCCGTGCACTCCTGTCTCGCGGGCGAGCAACTCCACATCGCTGATCGTCAATCCGTCCGGCGCGCCGGAAAGGGTGAACAATGCCTTTGCCCGGGCGCTGAGTTGGCCGATAATTGGATTGCCTTCGTCATTTTCTGCCCAGTTAAGTGAATTAGAATCGCGCTGGCCAGTTCCAGGGCCCGCTCCGATGAACGACATGTTCTTCGGAATCAGCGTGACTGTCGCCCCGTTCAGGGAGTTCGCCGGTATCGTGGTGGGATCGAGCGTCAGGTTTCGCAGCGTCACCGCCACCGAGGCGATGGACTGCGTGGCCGGGTAGGCGGTGGTGGCGGTCGTGATCGCGTGGCTGACGGTCGCCGTGCCCGTGGTGGCGCCGCCGACGCCGGTGACGGTCACGGTCTGCTCCTGGTCCCAGTTGGCGTTGGTGAAGGTGAGGGTGGCGGGGCTGACCGTTGCCCCGGCGGTGGACGAACTCGTCGGGGCGATGACGACGCTGCCCCCGGGCTGACTCTTCAGGCGCAGCTTGTAGGTGGCGCTTGCCCCCGCATTGACAGCGAGGGAGCTCTCGCTCACGAGGACGCCGTGGCCGGCGTCGGTGAGCGTCACCGACACGTCGGCGACCGTGATCTGGTGATAGGGGTTGGAGGAGTCGCTGGAGACCGTCGCCGCGTGGCTGACCGTCACCGTCTCGCCCGCGGCGTCACCGTCCTCCTGCGCCGTCACCGTCACCTTCTGCGCCGTGCCCCAGGTGCCCGAGTCGCCGCCGGTGAAGGTCAGGGTCGACGGCGAGACCGTCGCCGCGCTGGCGTCGTCCGAAGACACCGCGATGCTCACCGTCGCCCCCGGGTCGGTGTCGAGCGCCACCGTGTAGCTGCCCTCGGCGTCGGAGGCGTGACCCTCGGTCAGGGCGAGGGAGGACTCGGAGACCGTGACGCCGTCGGTGGCGGTGTTGGCGCTGGGGACGGTCGAAAAGATCGCGGTGGCGGCGCCCTCCCCGGCGCCGTTCAGCGCCCGCAACTGGAAATGATAACGTGTCCCGTTTTGGAGGCCGCCCAACGTGAAGCTGGTCTCGTCCGAGAAGTCGCCGTCGCCGTCGCCGTCGGGCACGTCCCGCCACCAGACCCAGGGACCGCCGGCCGGATGATATTGATACTGGTACTTGCTCACCGCCGCGAGGCCGACGCCGTCATTGGCCGGGGCGGTCCAGGCCAGGGTCGCCCGGGCGTCCCCGGGCGTGGCGGTGAAATCGCGCGGCGCCCGCAGCGGCGCCAGATAGCGCACGCTCGTCCGGGCGCGCTTGTTGCCGTTGCCGTTGGCGTCCACCGCCGCGCCCGCCGGGACGGTCAGGTCCACGTTGCGGCCGTTGAAGTCCGGGTTCGGGGTGAGCCGCACCGTCCAGACCGTGCCGCTGGTGACCTCGGTGAAGTCCGAGACCGTGCCGCGGACGGCGGCGAGGTCCGTCTCCGCGAAGCCGGTCACGGCCGCCGAGAACGTGATCGTCACCGTCACCGGACCGGCGGTTTCAAGCACTCCTCCGAGGCCGGTGTCGAGCGTCACGGTGAGAGGCGCGAGGGTCACCATTGCCGTCGGCGCCGAGGTCGCGCTCTCCGCCGTGCCGCCATCGTCGGTCCAGGAGACCGTCACGGTGATGGCCGATCCCACGTCGGCCTGCGCCAGCGTGTAGGTGGACGACGTGGCGCCGGCGATCGCTGTCCCGTCCCGCTTCCACTGGTAGCCGAAGGTCCCCAGCCCGTCGGCGTCGGCGATCGCGTCGGTGGCCGCGGTCAGCGTGTCGCCCTCCGACGGAATCCCGGCGATGGCGGGCAGGCCCGTCGGCGCGTCGTTCACCGCGGTGACGTCGATGGTGATGGTATTGGCCGCCGCGCTTTCCAGCGCGCCGTCGCTCACCTTGAAGCCGAAGGTCGCATACCCCGGCCCGTTGGCGTTCGCCGCCGGGGTGAAGGTCAGGAGGCCGGTGTCGATCTGGGCCTTGCTGATGACCTGATCCAAGGTCACGTCCGCGCTGAATTTGAGCGCGCCCGCAGTCTCCAGCGCGGTGATCCTGATGCCGGCCAGCGTGTCGCCCTCGTCGGCGTCAACAAACCCGAAGTCGTCCGCCGTGAAGGCGTACGCGGTGTCCTCCTTCGTCGTCACCGTCCTGTCGGCGCCGGTCGGGCGGTCGGGGGTGTTGTCCACCGTGTAGGCGGTTTCCGCGCCGGCGGGGAGCGTGGGGTCGAGCGCGTTGCCGGAGGCGTCGACGATGTCCTGCCCGGACGCGAAGCCCAGCGTCACCGCGCCTTCCAGCGATTCGAGATCGCCGCCGGAGGCGGTGACGTCCCAGACGACGCCGGCGGAACTGTCGGCCGCCGCCGCCGTCGCCGTGCTGCCCGTGACGGTGAAGTCGGCCCCGTCCACCCCCGTCACCGACTCGCTGAACGTGACGCGCCAGGTCAGGCTGTCGGCGCTGGTCGGCGAGGTCGAAGGCGTCCGCCGTTTAATGGATACGACCGTCGGCGCCGTGGTGTCCCCCGCGGCCGACGGCATCGCCGTGACGCTGGCCGGGGCGCCGGCGCCGGCGCCGTTCACCGCGCGGACCTGGAAGAGGTGGTTGACGTCGTTCGCGAGGCCGGCGACGACATGGGCGGTTTCGTCCGAGAGGTCGCCGTCGCCGTCTTTGTCGGGCACGTCCATCCACTCGGTAAAGCTTCCACCCACCGCCCAGAAACGGTATTGGTACCTGGTCGCGGCGGCGAAGCCGGTATTGTCCGCGGTCACCGTCCAACTCAGCGCAACCCGGCCGTCGCCGGGCGTGGCGGTGAGCGGCGCGGGGGCCGCAAGCCGCGACACTGTCGCGTTGTTCGCCGTGGCGCGTTTGTTCCCGTTGTTGGCGGCATCGGCGGCGGCGCCCGCCGCGATCACCAGGGACGTCACCATGCCGCCGTCGGCCGGCGTGATCGTCGCGGTGTAGGCGGCTCCGGAACCGGCGAAGTTCGAGACCGCGCCGTTGCTCACCGCGATGTCCTCCACCGTGAAGCCGGTCACGTCCTCGGAGAAGGAGATCGTCACCGTCACCGCGCCGGAGGTTCCGCTCAGGCCGCCGATCTCCACCGTCGGCGCAACGGTGTCGGAGCTTATGGCGGCGCCTTTGACTTGGAGTTGGTAAGAACCATCAGTACGCACCGTAGTTTGTCCAAACACTATTTCTGCATTTCCATTCGAGATTTGCCAACCCGCCGCTGCACCGGCATCAAGGTTTGTACTTGTGGTTATTCTCCAAGTTACAGGGTTCCCAGGAGCCGACAATATCACCCAGTAGTCAGTGTCTGCCTCCAGTGTGGCGTCAGCCGGCGCGCTGAACTCATTGAGGCCCGCCGTTACGGTCGACGGATTGGTCAGCGTGTAGAGGGTGGAACCCAATACGGGTTCGTTGCTGGCCGAATTCCCATGGATCGTGACGGCCGGCGTTGAACCAATGTCCACCAATTTCAGAACGACGCTGTCAAGATCGTAGCCGGCGGCATGGCTGCCCGTCCGGATTCTCTGACCTATTTGAACAGGCCCAGACTGGGCAGAATAAGCAACCGTGCCTTCTTGTTGGCCGGTATTGCTGAGCAACGTCGAGGACTCGGAGCTGTCGGTCCCCACGACAAATACCGGAGAGATGCCGTATACGTAATTGCTTGCACCAGAAGCAGAGTGGTCAAAGGGCGGGCCGTTCCGAGGGTTTCCCTGTCTTACTATATTATTGCTCCCAGTGCCGAGATGCCAAACACCGTTTCCCCTCTTGGTTCCATTATCGTAGCTGCCGGTGGCAACCGTTGCGAAATTACTGCTTGTGCCGCCTTCATCCCTCTGACTGTAACTGTCCCAGCTGCCGTCGTAGAAGTCCATGTAGTGATCGGCCAGCTTGTCGCCGCCCAGCCAGTAGATTGGAACGCCCAGGTCGTCGGCGGTATGAGTTGTCCCCGTATGGTCGCGGGCATCGACTGTCCCGCTCGACCCCACCACTTTGAACTGGTCGCCATAGATCCGAATCGACGCATGCCCGGCATTGGCGCGATTCCTCACGAAAGTGTCTATCTGTGCAAAGCTCGCGTTCTGCCCTACTGTCGTCGTGGTGGAACTGATGAACAGCAGCCGGAACTTGTCTCCGGATGTCAGGGTGGAAGGCTTCAGCGCCCAGTTGCCGGGAACCGTGTACGAACCGTCGGCATTGGCGGTCGGCGTGGTCTGCGCAGCCGCTGGCACGACGAGGCAGAGCAGGAGCGGCAGACCAAGCAGGGCTGAAAACAGGCCGCGCCGCAGACAGCGCGCAGCAGCGCGGCGGGATGAAGACCCGGCCCGAGAAAGAGAGAGGCCTGACTCAGGCGGGGAGACGGCCCGCCGCCATGCGCGCGCGCTCATGGGGCTGGCTGGCTGGCTGGCTGGCTGGCTGGCTGGCTGGCTGGCTGGCTGGCTGGCAAGTATTGAAGCGCGCGCGCCCCGCCCCTGTCAACGTTTTTGCATGCATTTTTTGGCCAAGCGCCATCCTATAGCAGCCCCTGATTCCAAACTTCGCCGGAGACCCGGCACCCCAATTGTACGCTGCGGCTGTTGCCCAATTTGGGCACACATGATGTAAACAGCCCGTCCTGACAACAAATCTGACCGCGCAAAGCGTTGGCGGAACAGGCGGCATTTTAGCCGCAACCGCCGACGCACGGAACACTTACGGCGCGCAAACTCCGCGTTGAACGCCGACAGGAAAGCCCCAGTCCGGAAGGTTGCTAGGCGGCAACGTTTCCCAAGAGCCGCACAATAAGAAAAAGCATCGTCACTGAGAACGCGAGATTGAAGCCCGCGACCCACTTGATCAGCTTGATGTCTCCCCTGAGTTCAGCGATGTCCTTTTGGTAGTCGGCAATGGCGCTCGCTGCGGCCAGCGCCTTATCCTCTTCGGCACCGGCGGATTTGAAGGCGTCATAAACCTCAGCGATCATGGTTGTCACGATGTCGTCCTGAATTCGCAGTGCTGTGGCGGCTGCGCATTATACTGTCAAACCGGAAGTTCCGCATCCAGGCGCGCCGCCAATTCAGGCTGGAGTTGACCCACTTGACGGGTCAGGAAGCCGAAGAAACTGGGGATGCCCAGTTCATACGATGCGCCCGTGTCCTCAGGATCCCAAAGCAGGCCGAGCCGCTTCAGCGACTGCTTCGCCTCGTCCAGGTCCGGTGGCTGTGACGTCTGTTCGTAGAGGTGGGTTAAGCCCGACTCCAATGCCCGCTCGACTTGGTCAACCCGCATCCTGCCGTCGGAAGATGCATGGAGGACTTTCCCCAGCATGTATCCGCAGGAAATCAACTTGCCGACGCGCAGGTCGGACCAAACCCTTCGGTAGTGCTTTTTCCGCCGCACCAGAAAACGATCGCGAGTGGCTAAATGGGCGGCGTCATCCGGGTCGCCAAGCGGGATGGGGCATCCGACGGACAATTCCGGCGACTCCGTGATGGTGCGGCCAAGAACCTGGGTAAAGTAGGGATACCCGGCGCACAGCTCGATGATCGCCTGCTCAGCCTGCCGCGTGACCTTCAGGTTGGCGTTGCGCAATGGCTCAGCGACCGCTCGCAAGGCCGCATCATCCGCGATGCGCCCCATGGGAAGCAGGCTGTCGCCCAAGCGATGCAGGAAGAAGGTGGCGTTCATCCGGCCAATGTGATCGATGAGATCGGGCGTCCCGGCCAACAGGGCGATGGCCGCATTTTGCTGGCCATTCGCTTCCTGAACCGCATTCAAAAGCGCTTCGCCAACGTTCGGCTGCAGCCGGTGGGCTTCGTCCACGGCAATCACGAGCGGCTTGCGGGTTCTTTTGATGCGCTCAAGCATGGCGGACGTGACGCTTGGCGATGGCAGATTTGTCGTTCGAGTCCTGCTCACTTGACCTTTGGCCACGCCAACGCCTCCGCCACCCCGCACCGTATGCGACAAGCTCTGCGGGGCTTCGAACCCCTCCAGCAGGCGGGTGCTGAGCCGTTCCTCGGTCGGACAGGCCGTAGGGGTGAAGCGCACGACATCAATGCCGTGCCGCGATTGCGCATCAGAAGCCGCGGCGTTCAGCAAGACGGTCTTGCCGTTGCCGCGCGGACCGAACAGCACTGCGCCAAGGCTGTTTGGCTGGCCTTGCGCGAGTTCGCCGAGCAACTCAGCCAGAATCCCCTGTTCATGGCCTCGACCAGCAATCAGGGGCGGCGCGCCGCCGGCTCTTGTGGAAAACAATTGCCTCAAGCGCCTTGGCTCGAGCCCTGCCTTCAACTTCGTCGATTCAACGTTCCCAACAACGCTCATCGTTCTCGGCACATGGAGAAAGTTGATTCCGCAACCTCACCCATTGTGCCACACAGGTAAGGCCGCACACTCGCCCGATGGGGGCTCCAACGGGTTTTTCAGGGAGGCTTAAGATCAATTCGGCAGTGCGCATTTTGACGGCCGGGAACGATTGCCGGTCAAAGAGCTTGGGGCGGGCGCATGCACGGCTTGCCGTAAGTTCCCGTCAAGGGCTGGACGAGTCATCCAAGGCATCATCGGGATCATCCTCCGGGATGAAGGACGGTTGGTCTTCGATCAAAGCGTCGAGGGTTTTGTTGTAGTGATGCCAGCGGGGGTCGCGGTATCGCTCCTCCACGAAGTCGAAGAAGCTCGGCAGGGCCAACTGCCACGGTCCCTCGGGTGATGCGGACGGGCTCCAAAGAAGACCAAGGTGCTGAAAGTGGGTGTGGGCTTCTTGTTCCGACAAGGTGGGCTTGAAGTCCAATGGGGGGTTGCGCACCCCCGAGTTGACGGCGGACTGGACCATCCTCGAGTTGAAGGGTAGCCCTTGCGCCGCTTCCGCCCACCGCCACAGCGCCCCCAACTGCCGGGCGCAGCCAGTGAGCCCGAGTTCGTCGAGGTTCTGCCACGCCTCGTTGTAGCGCCCGCGGGCCAAGGACCGGAACCGCTCCGATACGGCAGCGCCCTCGCCGAAGTCGGCCTTGCGATCGGCGTTGCCTGCGGCGACCTCCAAAGCGGCGGCGCCGAGCGCCTGGGTGAAGTACGGGTTGCCACTGCACCAGCGCACCGCCTCCATGAGCGCTGATTGACTGTACTCGATGCCCATTGCATCAAGCGGAGCGCCAATCGCCAGTGCGCAGTCCGTATTGCCGATGCTTCCGACGGGGACGAGCCTAGCCTCCCGGTTCCGGTCCAAGTACCAAGTGGCCTCGGCCCTGCGCAGCACGCTGATAAGGTCGGGCGTGCCAGCCAGAATGGCACCGCAGGGCGTTCCTTCCCCGTTTAGCGCCTGCAGGCTGTTGAGCATCACGCCCAGAGCGTCCGGGCTGGCTGCGTGGGCCTCGTCAACGACGAAAAGGGGACGTTGGCTCCGTACTTGGGCATGGTGGCGCAAGGCATCTTTGAGCAAGCCGTGGGAAGCCGAGCCGCCGTGCCGCGTCTCCGACGTCGATGCGCGGACTTGGGCCAAGCCCAGGCCGACCCCGCCTGTTCGGGCGTTCGTGCGGGTGGTGCTAGGGGGGACTTGCGCAAGCACGGCGTCAAGCAGGGGAGCGGGAGTGGGGAGGTCGGTTCCCTCAAGGAGGATGATGCCGATGCCTTCGGAGTTGTTTGGCCCCAACGCTCTCTTAACGATGTCGAGAAGCACGGTCTTGCCTGCTCCCCTGGGCCCGTGCAGCGTAACTGCGTGAATCGTTCGGCTAGCGGCGGGTGGGCCAAGCAAGTCGTCGAGCAGTTCATTGATGCGGTTGGCTTGGTCTTGGCGTCCAACGAGCAGCGGGGGCAGGCCAGCTGAGCCGGGCTGGAAGACGCCCTTGAATCGGCCTTCGCTCGCCATTGTGGCCAGACGCCGCTTGGTCTCCGGGCGCAGCTCGGTTGTCTCAATGTCTGCGAAGGCGTCCATGCGGGGAGGATAGCACGGGCGATGCGGGCGCAGCGGCACGCAGGGCTGCCTGCTTGACCTCATCGAAGAGCCGTATTGTGCCAATCACTCGACCGATGCCGCACATCCTTGGTCTGCATGGCCCTGCCGCTATCACCCTTCAACGTTCGTAGTAGACGTGCCGGTGGTCGGCGGTGCGGGTCAGGGTGCGGTCCAGGGCCGCGAGGTAGGGGCTCTGGCGGGCCGGTTGGTCGTTGATGCTGGCCACCTTGATGCGTTTGCGCAGCCGGACCAGGTGTTGAACCGGCTCGGTGGCGGCGTCGATGTGCGGATCGTCCGGGGCGATGAGGAAGTTGAGCCGCTGGCCGCGGCTTTCGATGACCAGCGCTAGGCCGCCCTCCACAAAACCCAAGTAGTTGCCCGCCCGCCGGGGCGGGAGCGCCGCCCAATCCAAGGACAGCCCGCAGGGTGAGGCTGGGTCGGTGGCGTTCATCCAGAAGCTCTGCGGCGCTTGGTGGGCGCGAAACCGATGCAGGGCCGCAGGCGCCATGAACTGCGGGCCGGACAGGCCTTCGAAAAAGTAGCCCGCGGTGACCTCGCCGGCCAGCTCCATGATGCGCAGCGCCTTGAACAGGGACGCCCAGCGCGTCTCCCGGTTGGCGATCTCCCGGCACAGGAAGCCGTAGCGGTCGAGCAGCAACCGGACCCGCTCCTTGTCCTCCTCCATTTGCTCAAGGGGGTCGTCCAAAGGCGGCGGCGCTTGGTTCAACCGCCAGTTGCCGGGCCAGCCTTGGGCCACCATGCGGGCCCGGCGGCGGACCGGGGCGGACGGTGCGGCCAAACGGTACTTTCGCTGCTCGCCCAAGCGCAGCGGCGTCAAGCTGTCGGCCAGCAGCGCCCCCGCCCAGACCGCCTGCCACCAGCGGTCGTTGAAGGCCGCCGCGTCGTTCCCTTCCGCCACCCGATCGCTGAGCTGGTGATAGCCGTAGCGGGCTTGGGGGTCCGCAAACAGGGGGCCGATGTCCGCCGCGTCTTCACATGGTGCGTGCAGCGCAGCCTCCTCCGGGTAGCACAGGGTGATTTGTTGATTGCCGCGCCCCAGCCAGACGATCTGCTCCTGGGCGATGAGCTCGTCAAGCTGATGGTCAGCAAAGTCCCTGAAGCGGGCGGCCAGGAAGTCCTTGAGCCAGGCGGCCACCGGCGCTGCATAGCCGCTCAAGCGCTCGACGGCTCGCAAGCCGGCAACCGGCGACCAAGACTGCCCAAAACCCTGCCAAGCGGCCAGGAACCCGGGCAATTCCGAAACCGGCTTGGCGACCACTTCGGCGCGGTTTTGGGCGCGTTGGAAGCGCAGCAGGGCCTCCAGGTTGTCGGCGTCGCAGAATTGAAGTGCGTCGCTGCCTTCAACCAAGGGACCGGCGATGAAGGCACCGCTGTCAACAAGCAACTGCTCCAGGTCGGCAATGCCCGGCGGCAACAGCGCCGCAAGTTCCCCCAAGGTGCGTGGGCCGTAGAATGAGAGCACCTCGCCAACGAATTCCTCCAGGGTTCGCGGATCGTCAATAGCGGGCAATTTGCCTTGCAGTTCGCCTTGATGGGCCAGCCCGGCGCACAGGCCGCATTGGACCAACGCATGGGCTGCTTCGAGATGGGCAATCCAGGCGCGTTCGCCGGCGGTGAAGCGCACCAACCGCGGGTCCGCCACCTCGTCGGGCCACTCCGAGGCCGGGACCAACACCCGCTCCTTGGCCCATTCCAGCCAATCCTCGAGGCTGCGCGGTTCATAGCCAGCGGCGCGCCGCTGGCGCTTGGCTTCATACGCTTCGATAACCGCCGTCTTGAGGCGCGGCCGCAGGCGCTCATCGCCCACCGCCTGGGCGATGAGGTCATCCGCAAGCGCGCTGGCCTCCCCCCGCTCCGGGGTGTCGTCGGCGTACATGTAGCGGCTAACCTGATCGAAGGTGAGGTTCTTGGCAAAGGGGCTCGGCGTGGCGGTGTTGGCCAGGGTCCACGGCAGGCTGCCGTCGGCCAATTCACCAAGCAGCCTGCGCAGCGCCGGCAGGTCAAACTCGTCGGTGAGGCAAGTGCGCCAAGTCTCCAGCAGCACCGGGAAGTCCGGGTACTTGGCGGTGGCGGTCATCAGCTTCTTGGCCTGCAGGCGGCTCATCCAGAGCGGCAGGCGCTGATTGAAGCGGCGCTTGGTCAACAGCAGCGCCCGGCCCGCGCACTCGCGAAAGCGCGCGCCGAAGAACCCGGAGCGCTCCAGCGACTCGCGCAGATGGCCGTCCAAGTTTTCCGGCGTCACCCAACCGAGGAGTTCCTCCGCCGCCTGCGCGTCCTTGACCTGCACCACGATGGCATTGTTATCGGCGTGAATCTCCGGTGCCGAATCAAAGCGCTGGCGCCAGGCCGCCTCCAGGGCCAGCGCCCAGGGGCGATTGAGGCGCCCGCCCCAGAAACTGTGGATGACCAACTGCTGGGGAGCGTCGGGGCCGGCGTACCCATCCGGGCCGGAGCGCACCCACTCCAGCAACAGGTGACGCCGGTGCGGCAGGGGCGCATCGGTGTGCTGGCGCTGGCGTTCCAAGTAAGCGCACAGCGCCTCCGCCGCCGATTCCTCAAGATTCGACTGCTCGATGAGCATGATCTTGAACGGCTCCCGCCGCCCGCTGGCAAAGTGCGCCTCCGCCGATTCCAGGAAGCCGCCAATGCGATCGGCGAAGTGGAAGCTGCGATTGATGGTCTCGTTGCGCCAGAACGGCGGCGCGGTGGCGCCCGGCCGAGCTGGCCGCACGATGACGTCGTCATGGGTGATGCGCAGGACCTGCCAGTTCTGGGTGCCGAGGGTGAAGGTCTGGCCAGTGGTGGCCTCCCAGACGAACTCCTCGTCGAGTTCGCCGATGGCGGCGCCGCTGTCCGCATGGCGCAATCGATAGTAACCCCGGTCGGGAATCGAGCCGCCGGCGTTGTAGAGCGCGAACACGGCGCTCTTGTGGGCCTGCACGGTGCCTTTGATCCGGTCCAGCGCCACCCTGGCTTTAAGTTCCCGCACCCGGGAGCCGGCGTAGCGTCCGGCCAGCATGTCCAGGACCAAGTCGAACTGCTCCCGTGGCAGCCGCCGGTAGGGCGCACTGGCTCGAATGGCGGCGAAGAGTTCATCGACCGGCCAAGCTGCATGGGCGCACATGGAGACGATGGATTGGCACAGCGCATCCAGCGGGTTTTCCAAGGGCTTGAGCGGCTCGATGTCACGCTCGGCGACGGCACCCGCCAACACCGCCGCTTCCAGCAAGTCTTGGGCATGAGTGCCGTACAGGGCGCCTGAACTCACCTCGCCGACGCCATGGCCCGCCCGGCCAATGCGCTGCAGGGCGGCGGCAATGGACGGCGGCGTCTGCACCAGCACCACCTCGTCAAGATGGCCGATGTCGATGCCCATTTCCAATGAGCTGGTGGCGACGATGGCCTTGAGCTCACCGGCCTTCAGGCGCCGCTCGACTTCAGCGCGGTTGTCGCGGGCCAAGGAGCCGTGGTGGGCGTAGGCCAGCGGCGCTGGCTGGTTCTCGTTGACCTTGAGGGTGATCTGCTCGGCCAGCCTGCGGCTGTTGGTGAAGAACAGCGTGGAGCGGTTGCCTTCGATGAGCTCGCGGAAGTTCTCCGCCAGCGGCTCCCAAATCTTGCGATCGTTGGCGGCAGAGTCCCGAACCGCTTCGGGATAGCGGACCCGCAGGATGATTTCCTTGCCGCCGGCCGCATCGCCCACCGCTTCACCTGCGGCTGAGTCGATGACCGTGACCTCGCGCCCTGCACCCGAGGGCAAATAGCCGCCGACGTAGGCGGCGACCGCATCGAGCGGACGCACGGTCGCCGACAGGGCGATGCGCTGGAACTCGCCCGCCAAGCGGACCAGCCGCTCCACCGACACCATGAGCTGCGCACCGCGCCGATTGTCCGCCACGGCGTGAATTTCATCGAGGATGAGGGTCTCCACGGTGGCTAGCGCTTGCCGGCCCCTAACCGTGGTGAGCAGCAGCATCAGGCTTTCCGGCGTGGTGATGAGGATATCCGGGGGATGACGCAGCATCCGCTGGCGCTCGCCGCCGGGCGTGTCGCCGGAGCGGGTGCGCACGCTGATCTGCGGAAAACCGGCGTTCTCCTGCAACGCCTCAAGGGGGGCGAGGAGATTGCGTTGAATGTCGTTGTTGAGCGCCTTCAGGGGCGACACGTAGAGCACCCGGGTCGCGCCCGGACGCCAAACGCCCGCCGCGAATTGGTTCAGGGACCACAGAAAGGCGGTGAGCGTCTTGCCGCTGCCGGTGGGCGCGGTGGCGAGGACGTGTCCGCCGGCGGCGATGCGCGGCCAAGCCTCGGCCTGCACCGGCGTCGGCGCGGCGAAGCGCTGCTCGAACCACGTCCTGATCGACGGATGAAACGGGTCCAGCGCATTCATCGGGAGAAGCGCATGGACAGGTCCAACGGGGTGACGTCCTTGGTGAGGGCGCCTACCGAGATGCAGTCCACGCCGGTTTCGGCGATGGCGCGTATGTGCGACTCGTCGATGCCGCCGGAGGCTTCAAGGCGGGCCCGGCCTCGGGTCGCCGCCACCGCCTGCCGGGTTTCGGCAATGGAGAAGTTGTCGAGCATGATCGTGTCCGCCCCCGCCTCGATCGCCTCGGCCAGTTCGGACAGGGACTCCACCTCCACTTCCACCGTCAATCCGGGCTGGCCCTTGCGGGCCTCGGTGACGGCAGCGCTGATGGAGCCGGCGGCGGCGATGTGGTTTTCCTTGATGAGATAGGCGTCATGCAGGCCCAAGCGATGGTTGGCGCCGCCGCCGCAGCGCACCGCGTACTTCTGGGCCAAGCGCAGACCGGGCAGCGTCTTGCGGGTGTCGAGCAACTGGCAGCCCGTCCCCTTGAGCAGCCGGGCGAAGCGCCTAGTGCGGGTGGCCGTGCCAGACAGCAGTTGAACGAAGTTCAGAATCGTCCGCTCCGCGGTGAGCAAGGCACGAGCCTGGCCATGCAGTTCGAACAGGGTCTGCCCGGCCTTGAGGTCCGCGCCGTCCTCGACGTGCCAGTCCACCTTGAAGGCACCACCCATCTGGCGCGCCACTTCCTCGACCCAAGGCCGTCCACAGAACACGCCGGCCTGGCGGGTGGTGACCACGCCTCGGGTCTCGGCGGCAGATGGCATCAAGCCCGCGCTGACATCGCCGGTGCCGATGTCCTCGGCCAACGCGTCGGCCACGCCGGACTCGATGCGGGCGCGGAGCGCCTCTGAAACATCCATGATCATTGCTTGATGATTGCCGCCGATGCCGGGATGATTCTACCGTGAGCATCGCATCCGACCACTGGCTGACCGGCGTCCGGCACGTTGTCTCGCCGAACTGCGACGACCGCCCGGATCCGGAAGACATCAGCCTGATCGTCCTGCACGGCATTTCCCTGCCGCCCGGCGAGTTCGGCAGCGGGCTGGTTGAACGGCTGTTCGCCAACCAACTGCAGGTGGATCCGGCCGGGCCGATGGCGGACCTTGTCGGACTGCGCGTGTCCAGCCATCTGCTGATCGACCGCGACGGGCTTTGCACCCAATTCGTGCCCTTCCACAGACGGGCCTGGCATGCCGGGCGTTCCGCATGGCAGGGACGGCCGGCCTGCAATGACTACGCCATCGGCATCGAACTGGAAGGAACGGACGCCCTACCCTACACCGAGGCACAATATCGGCGGCTGATCCCCGTCGTCAAAACGCTTCTAGCCACTTATTCGGGGCTCTCCCCGGAAGCCATCGTCGGCCATCTGGAAGTGGCGCCGGAACGCAAGACCGACCCCGGCCCCCGCTTCGACTGGCAGCGCCTGCTGCTGGCAGTGATCTAGGGATCCTTCGAATCCTGCTGCATTTCCTCCAGCAATCGGGTGAAGAAATCCTGCTCGCTCACGCACTTCTGCGCCGCCAGCAACAGGGCTTCGCCAGTCAGCGAGCCGACTGCTTTGAACCGGGCGTCGAATTCGGGGGACACCTTGATTCCCCGTCGCGCCAAGTAGCCCGCCACGAATCTGTGCAGGCCGTTTAGGCTCTCCATGTAGCCTTCTGCGTGACCTTGCGCGTGGCCCTCGGCATGGCCTTGCGCGTGGGCATCCCGGCGCTCGGCGCCGATCTGCAGGTCATCGTTCGGCGTGGTGCCTTCCTGCTTTCCCAAGCGCCGACCGACCCGCTCCAGCGCCTGGAGCGTGTCGAGCGAAAGGGACTGTTCGTTAAGCGCCGCATGGATTTCCCTCGCCGTCCAGCCGGGAAAGGCCTCGCTCACCAAAGCCTCCCGATAGCGGCCGTCCGGCCCCAACAGATGCACCATCAGCCCGGAGGGGCGCGACTTGGCGCGTCCTCGCGCAGGTTCGTCGGGCACTTCCACCCAGATTTCCGGGAAGCCCCACTCCTCGTACAGGCCCAGCTTGCGGCGGCGCACGTCGGTGGTGTTGTCCACCTCCAGCACCACGTCCGGCAGGCGATCCTTGTGCACCTCGATGGAGTGGCCCCAGCGCTCCACTTGTCCCGGACGCAGGTAGAGCACTTGGTCGGCCTGCAGGATGCGCTGGCGCTCGCCCGCCTCGTTGCGCAGCAGCAGGTCCACCGTGCCGCAGGAGTCGATGGCCGAGCCCCGATACTGGGCAATGCGTTCGGTCAGCCTAGCGAGGCGTTGCGAGGGGATTTCGTGGTAGTAGCTAGTCGGCTCGCATACCATCGCGATTTGGGCCTTGGCGTCCCAGAATTCAAAGCGGCCGTCGTAGTCGGCAATTCGGCGGCGGGGAATCCGCTTCGGCACGCAGCCCGGAAAATCCTCCTCGGTGAAGCGAACCGGCGAGCTTTGCGCGGGTCCGGAGAGAAGCGCATGGGTCGCGTCTGCCGGGGCAGAAGACTTGGACTTCATGAATCAAACCTCGATTCGCACAACGTCCTGACGATGGTAGCAAACGAAACCAACCACAGCATAGGATAGAATCGCGATGGCCCAATCGCTGGCAGCTTGGTCGGCTGGACGTTGTTGAACGGCAGGAGACGCACACCCCCTTGGACACAACCGATCGCGATCAGGAGGAAACCCGGGAGTGGCTGGACTCCTTGGAGTTCGTGCTGAACAACGACGGCGTCGAACGCGCCAATTTCCTGCTTGAGCGGCTGTCCGCCCGCATGACCAAGACCGGCGCCCGGCTGCCCTACACCATTACCACCCCTTACCGGAACACCATTCCCTCCAGCCAGGAGGCCTTCATGCCGGGGGATCTGTTCATGGAGCGGCGCATCCGCTCGCTGATCCGCTGGAACGCCTTGGCAATGGTGGTGCGCGCCAACCGCCAGGAAGGCGACCTAGGGGGCCACATTTCCAGCTTCGGATCCTCCGCCACCCTCTACGACGTGGGCTTCAACTACTTCTTCCGGGGCGGCGACGACGACCGGGACGGCCAGCCGGTCAGCGACCTGGTTTACTTCCAAGGCCACGCCTCGCCGGGCATCTACGCGCGTTCGTTCCTGGAGGGACGCCTGAGCGAAGCGCAGCTCGACGACTTCCGCAGGGAGGTGGCCGGCCAAGGGCTTTCCTCCTACCCCCACCCTTGGCTGATGCCCGACTACTGGCAATTCCCCACGGTCAGCATGGGGCTCGGGCCACTGCAGGCCATCTACCAGGCCCACATCATGAAGTACCTGGACAGCCGCGGCTTGGTGCCCATGGGCAACCGCAAGGTCTGGGCATTCATCGGCGACGGCGAGTGCGATGAGCCGGAGTCCCTCGGCGCCCTGTCCCTGGCCGGCCGGGAGCAGCTCGACAACCTGATTTTCGTGGTCAACTGCAACCTGCAGCGGCTCGATGGCCCGGTGCGCGGCAACGGCAAGATCATCCAGGAATTAGAAGGCTATTTCCGGGGCGCGGGCTGGAACGTCATCAAGGTGGTTTGGGGGCGGCTGTGGGATCCGCTGTTCGCCAAGGACGACCTCGGCATGATGCAGCAGGTCATGGACGAGACGGTGGACGGGGAGTACCAGAACTACAAGGCCAAGGGCGGCGCCTACGTTCGGGAGCGCTTCTTCGGGCGTCACGAGGCCACGCTGAAGATGGTCGAGAACCTATCCGATGACGACATATACCGCCTGAATCGGGGCGGCCACGACCCTTACAAGATCTATGCCGCCTACCACCGGGCCGTGCACCATGAGGGCGAGCCGACCGTGATCCTGGCCAAGACCATCAAGGGCTATGGCATGGGCGATGCGGGCGAGTCCGAGAACACCACCCACCAAGTCAAGAAGCTCGACCTCGATGGCTTGAAGCACTTTCGCGACCGCTTCGACATACCGCTGACCGATGCCGAACTCGAGGAGGTGCCCTATTATCGCCCCGAGGCGGATGCGCCCGAGGCGCTTTACCTCAAGCAGCGGCGAGAAGCGCTCGGCGGCTTCATCCCCAAGCGCAGGGAGGTTGATGAAGCCCTGTCGGTGCCCAGCCTCGACACCTTCTCGGCACAGCTCAAGGGCACTGGCAGGCGGGCCAACTCGACCACCATGCAATTCGTCCGGCTGCTCGGCACGTTGGTGCGCGACCGGAACATTGGACGCCGCATCGTGCCGATCGTCCCCGACGAGGCGCGCACCTTCGGCATGGAGGGCATGTTCCGCCAGTTGGGCATCTACTCGTCGTCCGGGCAGCTTTACGAACCCGAGGATGCCGGCGAACTGGCCGCCTACAAGGAATCCAAGGACGGCCAAGTGCTCGAGGAAGGCATCAACGAGGCCGGGGCCTTCTCCGCCTGGCTGGCCGCCGCCACCTCCTACAGCACCCACCGTTTCACGTTGATCCCCTTCTACATTTTCTATTCCATGTTCGGCTTCCAGCGGGTGGGCGACCTAGCTTGGGCGGCGGGCGACATGCAGGCGCGCGGCTTCCTGCTCGGCGCCACCGCCGGACGCACCACCCTTAACGGCGAGGGCCTGCAGCACCAGGACGGCCACAGCCACGTGCTGGCCTCCACCATTCCCAACTGCGTCTCCTACGATCCCTGCTACGCCTATGAGCTGGCGGTCATCATTCAGGATGGCTTGAAGCGCATGTTCGCCGACCGCGAGCGAGTGTTCTACTACATCACGCTGATGAACGAGAACTACCCGCAGCCCGCCATGCCGGAGGGCGTCGCCGAAGGCATCATCCAAGGCGCGTACCGCCTGCGCACGGCCGAGGGCGGCGGGCACAAGGTTCGCCTATTGGGCAGCGGCACCATCCTGCGCGAAGTGGAGGCCGCCGCCGAGCTGCTGGCCGAACAGGGCGTCGCCGCCGAGGTGTTCAGCGTCACCAGCTACAACGAACTGGCCCGCCAGATGCGCGATGTCGAACGCTGGAACCTGCTGCATCCGGAAGCGCCGCCGAAGCACAGCCGCGTGGCGGAACTGCTAGGCGGAGAGGTGCCCATCATTGCGGCCAGCGACTACCAGAAGTCGTTGCCGGAACAGATTCGCGGCGCCTTGACCGCACCTTTCACCGTGCTCGGCACCGACGGCTTCGGGCGCAGCGACACGCGGGAGGAATTGCGCGATTTCTTTGAAGTGGACCGCCGCTTCATCGCACTGTCGGCACTTTCCGCGCTCGCCCGCGCCCAGCAGATTCCGCTCGATGCCGTGCGCCGTGCCCGGGATGGCTTTGGCATCGACCCCAACAAGCCCAACCCCAGGCTGGCTTGACGCCGTGTCCGACGCCACCCTGGAAATCCGCATTCCGGACATTGGCGACGCCGAGGATGTGGTGGTCATTGAGCTGTGCGTGGCACCCGGCGATCGAGTGGAACCGGACGATGCGCTGATCGTCATCGAGTCGGACAAGGCCTCCATGGAGGTGCCCGCCGGCGTCAGCGGCGTGGTCGAGGCGCTGCTGGTGGCGATCGACGATGAGGTGATGGAAGGGCAAGCCATCGCCCGCATCGAAAGGGCGGCGGGCGATTCGGCTGCCC
>VYDB01000132.1 GCA_009843635.1 Gammaproteobacteria bacterium | reverse complement strand
CCGCGGCGCACATGGTCCGCACGGCGCGCCAAGTGTGCCTGCGCTTCGCCAAGACGAGCTTCCGGCTGGACTGGCTCTACGGGGCCATGACCTCACTGGAGGAGGCCCGCGCCCCGCCGCCCGCAACGCTGGCCTGACCCGCCGAATCCGCCCGGCGCCGCCCTGCGGCGGGGACGCGCTCGCGCGCGTCCCGAAACCGACCTTCCCGCAAGCGGGATCCGGCGCCCTTCCGCAGCGCCACGCCGTTCCGCTGCGCCCCTGCTTGGCTCGCCCGGGCCGCTCCTGCCGGTCCCAGCCTCAAAATGGCCCCGATCGCCCCTGATCACGACCCTATCAGGGGATCAGGAATAGAGACGATTTCCGCACACGCGGCCGAGTCGGCATGAGCTACGCCGTGGAATGTGCCGGAACGATCGCCGAGGTGCGAAAGCCCTGTCCAGAATTCACCGTGTGGTTTGCCTCGTTGCGCAGGCAATCAGGACGGTCCGACTGGCGCAGTCGGCGGACCGACGCTGCGCGAGGCCGAGATGGGAAGGCCGGCCCGAAGGGCCACGCAGGTTGGCACAGTGAAGGGTTGCGAAGGCAGTTGTTTCGCGTATCGTCGGCGTGAATCAGGATGGCGTTCAGTCAACGGTGTCGAAAAAGGCATGAAAGTCAAGGGGTTTCGACACCATGTCGCCCAGTATGTGCCAGTTGAAGACGGGTTCCCGAGCACTCCCAACAACTGTAGCCGCATGTCCGCTCGGATGTTTCCTGGTGGGCCGTCAGGCTACGTGAATGCGCGACATGGGCGTGATCAGTGCAGGAAGCGGGGATTCCTCGCTCAGCGCCCTTCCGGTCGAATCCTGATCAGCTTTCGGGAGCACTTGTCGAAGCGCCAGAGGCGAATCTTGTTTAGATGGCCCCACTTGCCGCACAGCAGATCTTTCCAGATTGAAACGCTTTGACAGCTGCCATTTCTGGGTTTTGCCGGTGATGGCCAGAACCCGAAGTAGAATTCACCTAGTGGTCGGACTCGATTCAGGATCGTCTCTACGTATTCGCACCGCCGCGTTATGTAGTTGCACATGCCTTGACAGGTTGTCTGGCTCAAACCGTTCAGATAGAGCTTGTAGTCGGCGTTCAGATGCACGAGCTTGGCGAAATCATGGTCAAAGGCCCGTTGCCCCGTGTTGCTTTCGGATTCCATGGCGAAGACGATGCGGTCGATGAAAGGGGGGGTCTCGGCATGGCAACGCTCCTCAGTTATGCAGGCGTCAACGAGCCACTCGCCAGACTTCTTTTTGCCGCAGTCACGTACCTCGATGACTCTCAGGCAGCGACCGCGAGGTGGCCTTGGCTCTATGGACTCGTGGACTTCATTGCTGACCTCGTATACGAACTTTGCGGAAAGCAGACCCGTACCGGCCAAGCTGGCTTCGCTCCTCAGGATTCTGTCAGTCTGTTTAAGTGCCCTCTTGAAGCCGTCCTGAATGCTCCGAAGCAGTTCTTGGTCCGTGATTGTGGTCATGCCCTACTTCCAAATGTCTGCCATGTAATGATTGCGTATGGTCCGATCACACAAGCTCCGGGAACCAACGGGCGTATGAGGTTGGTGCCGTTGGAGCACGCGCCGGATGGCAGTTAGCATGCTACTACTCACCAAGTGGTCACAGTAATGAGTTCGGACAATTTCCTTCCAGCGTACAGACGGCGGGAGACTCAAACGGGAAGGCGGAATACGCTGCTGTGCCTGAAACGCAACAAAGCAGTGTCTGCGACGCCGGAAGAACGTGTGCGCCAACGCATACTTCGCTGGCTTCTGGACGACAAGAAGTGGCCTGCCCAGAGGATCGAGGTGGAAAAGAGCTACGACGTGGTGGGGGACCCGCTCAGGCATCGGGTCCGCCCGGATATCGAATTGATCAACAACGACGGAGCCACGCTCGTGGTTGTGGAATGCAAGGCGCCCCAAATCCCGCTTGGAGAGGCAGTGAAGGAGCAGGCGCTTGAGTACGCGAGAAAGTCGAGCGCAACGTACATCTGGATCTCGAACGGCGACGACCACCAGTTCCTCATTCGGGCGCCCAGAGGCCGCTGGGAACCGACAGACCGACTTGGGCCGTTGGGTGCCGACTACGAACCGCCGCAGGTCTCCAATCGGTTTCCGAATGCAAATGACCAAGAGGCAGTGGACCGATACTTCAAGGAGTCGTTTCCAAACCCTGGGTATGTGGAGCTGGATCAGAACGACCAGTGGATTATGTTGTCGATCCACAAGCTGCTGTTCGACATGGACAGGGACAAGGACAAGACACTACCGTTTTCCTTTGAGGGAGTGCATGTGTTGGAAGACAGGGGTGTTGCCCTTCACGAGTTCGGAAACGCAGGCGGAGGTCGATGGCGGAATTTCTACCGGGACTACATCGCGGCCACGTCCGGCAGGGTGGAGGCCTTGTCCGTGGGGGTGAGCACGTGGGGCGGACATCGCCGTGGCATCAGATTGTGCGTGGGTGTTCGGAAGCCCGGTCGCAATCACCACGCCCTCCAGATGGACTTGAAGGATTGCGATTGGGTGGAAGAGCGCGGGTGCTGGGAGGTGTATCACAATGGGCGGATGTCGGGAATCAGCAACAAAACCGTCCGGAAAGCGGTGGAGGAGGCTGGTGCTGGAGATTGGCTGGAAAAGGAGCCGGACTGGCTTTACTTGGGCGACCTTCATTGGGCGGAGAACGCATCTTGGGAGAACTCCAAGGAGCTTCTCGCGAACGTGCTGCACTACGGGATCATACGCACGAACTTGCGGGATGCGAACCAAGTCAGGATGCGGCAAAGCAGGCGCAGTGGGGCGACGAAGCGGGCTTAAGGCTGATGACGATATCCCGCGAACTGGGCCACGGACGGTTGGAGGTGGCCCGAGCTCATCTAGGATAGGTTACCAAGCCGGGCGGGGACTACACGGAGCCTAGGCTCAGTCGGGGAGGCGCTTACCTGCCGGGATGGCCCGGCGTTGCCGCCCCGAAGGGTGGCGTGAGTGACCGCCACGGCGGTCGTTGCCGCTCAGCTAGGGACGGCGTTGGGTAACGCCCCTTCGGGGGCGCGGCGTCCCGAACCGCAAGGTCGGTAACCTCCTGCCAGGGATCGAGCATCCCTGCAGGAGGGCCCAGTTTGCGGCTGGAATCCACAAGTCGGAAAGTCGATGAAACTGGAGCAGGACGGCTCGGTCGCGGACCTGGAGAAGCTCCGGGCGGAGACCAGCAAGCTGGAGGCCGCAAGGACGAAGCTTCTGGCGGCGAGTGTTTGACGATCAGAATCCCCAAGGCGACCATTGACCGCAACGGGGCGCTCCGCGGTCAACTTCGCGATACGTAGGCTGCGATCTGCCCGAATGATAAAGCAACCGACTACGGGGGGCACCATGACCAAGCGACTTGCTGGAATGCTGATAGGTGCGTTGCTGCCAATGACGGCATCGGCGCATGAGGATCGAGAAATTTGGGAACAAGTGTATTGGTTGGCGTCTCGAGACAACGACATCAGGGCAAGACTGGATGCGCTCGAAACCGACGCCAAAAGGGTGGCGGTGGAAGACAGTCGCACTTTCCATCTTCTGTTGGCCTTCCTCAACACGCACCTTTGCGAACAGCACGGCGTGCATGAGTCTTGCGAACATGCGAAGGAGAACATGGCAACGGCAAACGCCTTGGAGCAAGGCAGCCAGTGAACGAAGCTCTGGACTTGGGCTTGGACGGCTCGATCTGCGTTGTTGACGTTGAGACGACAGGGCTGGACTTCGCCGCCGACCGCATCATCAGCGTTGCGGCCTTCCGCACCGACTTTGACGCCAGCCCTCCCGGTCGGTTGGTAGGGGACACGCTAACGGCGGTAGTGAATCCCCAGCGCCGCATTGACCCTAAGGCTTCCGCCGTAAACGGGTTCACCAACCGGAAGGTCAGGGGCAAGCCGACCTTCGCCGCCGAAGCCGCCGAAATTCGGGAGTTCATTGGCACCAGAACCGTGGTGGGCCACAACGTTTCCTTTGACAAGCGCTTTCTCAATGCGGAGTTCAAACGGGCTGGCGTTAAGACGCTGAGCCGCAACCGTTCGGCTTGCACCATGAAGGCCATAGCCAACTTAATGGCGCATGTCGGGCGCCATGCTGACAAGTGGGGATGGCTAAGCCTCGATAGGGCGGTCGCGCTGTTCGGCGTCGGGTGGAGAAAACTGAAGGTCCACGACGCGCAGGAGGATGCGATGCTCACGGCCATGTTGGCCCGGAAGTTGTGGGACCTTTCCAAGCTGCCGAAGCGGGAGGCGAAGGCGGAAATCAAGGAGTTGGTGGAACTGTGGCCTGAAGAGTCAAGGCGTGGCAACAATCGAACCGCCAACCGGAAGCGCAATGCCGAGGCAGAAGATGGCATCGGCTGCGCCCCAGTGGTTGGATGGACTGCCGCCGCTTTGCTGTTGGTTTTCGTGGTCAGCGAGTGCGGCGCATGAGCGGGGCGACCACTGGTGGCGCGGGTTCGAGATGAAACGGCTAGCCCTGAATGCGGGCGAAAAATGGAATGGTAAGGGTGAAAGTACGGGAGGGGACTTGGAGTGGAGAATGCTGCTGATGCGCGAGTTTGGCAGACATAGCATTGACCTCTAGCCCGTCAATCGAATCGTCTCCAGCCAACTCGACCTCATACGCAACGGTATCGTCTCCAACGTAGGCTGATTGAAGAGATGCCGGTTCAACTCGTAGGGAAGGCGGGACAAGCAGCAACGAAGTGGTGACGGCTGTCGTCGAGACCCGCTGGAGCGCTGGCCCCGTCACTACCGTCCAGGGGTTTGAGCCGCCTTGGGGCGAAGGAGCGGTAGTGACGGGTTTCTGGAGGCGGGAGCGTCAGTCTGGGAGATGCACACGCTGCGCTTCGGGCCTAGCCGCCGTCGTGTCAGGCCCGACTGTTACGATAGACTGTCGGGCAGGATTCCATTCGAAGGAAGGATGATGGCGGCTGAAACGTTTGATTGGTTGGACGGGATCGCGGCTCGGTTGCGGAGTGAGCGCGTCAATGGCAGTTCGCCACAGGGAGAGCCCACGACCGGAAGGGAACTGCTGAGCCGTTTCGGCTACGCACGTCGCGGCCGGTGGGTTGTTGCTGAAATTCGGGAGGCACTTGAGAGCCGGCAGTTGCGGACGAGCCCCGACTTCGAGTTCGAGTGGGTCGACAACCCGCTTGAGGTCGTTCTTGACGACGATGTCGACGGGGTTCAAGCCAGGGCACCCACCGACCCGACAGTCCGGGTCGGCATGCTTGAGGGTGCGCACCACACTCCCGTGTCGGTGACACGGGACGACCCCCTTGCCACTGCGACGACGATCATGTGCATTCACGACTACTCGCAGTTGCCCGTAATGCGAGGTGACCGAGAGGTCAAAGGCATCATCAGCTGGAAGTCCATTGGCGCTGCTCACGCACAGGGCGCGAGTCCCAACTACGTGCGCGACTGCATGGATGACGCCGAGGTGGTCGATGGAAGGATGCCTTTGGCGGATGCCGCGGAGGTCATCTACAAGCACGACTACGTGCTTGTGCGCGGTGAGCAAAACAAGATCACCGGCATCTTGACTGCCGTTGACTTGGCACGCGAGTTCAAGGAGCGAACGTACCCGTTCCTGCTCATAGGGGAGATCGAACACCATATCCGCAACCTCATCCTCGGCAGGTTTGCGCCCGAGGAGTTTGTGGCCGCTGCCAACGGAGACGAGCGCGTTCGGGGTCCCGATCAACTCACCTTGGGCGGCTACCTGCGTTTGCTGGGTTCTGAGGAAAGGTGGGCCAAACTGGGGATCAGCATTGACCGTTCAGTGTTCCTCAAGCAGTTGGAGCGAGTGCGCGAAATCCGAAACGACGTCATGCACTTCTCGGCGGAGCCGCGCGACCAGTCAGATTTGCAGGAGTTAGAAGGCATGGCACGCTTCTGCCGTACGATCGAGCCCGGATCGGTTTGCGAGGATCCTGCTGTATAAGACCTTTTCGCTTCACGTGGGGTTTCCGCTATTAGGGATCGCCATGAAGTGCGCGAGGAGACGGATCGACCGTGGCTCGGGGACTCGGGCACTCCAGAGTCGCCATCGCATGGACCTACCTAGGCAGGTAAGGCGTGCCGCCGCAGCTTAGCACCGCAGTGAGGGTTTAACCGAAAAGGTACCATCAACTGAACATAGTCCGGAGGGATGGACCGACCGATGAGTGGTGAGCCATCAAATCGACCAAAAGGGAACAAGGCTGAGGTTGGCCCAACGTTGTTCGTCCAAGCCTGCGCTCAAATGATGAGTGCCGCCTGGATTCGCCACCAAATCCACACCACATCCACTGCGCAGGGACTCGGCATCAGCGGAATCGCCTATGCGATGCGATACACGTTCGCCACCCAAATAGGCTTCGCTTTCGAACTGGCCCTAAAGTCAGTCGAACAGGGGCTGAGCGAAACAGAGGACGGGCAAGGCCCGCAAGTTTCTGAGGGTCACGACCTCGAAATCCTGTGGAATGCGCTCCCTTGTCCAGTCCGAAAACAGATAGACGAGGGAGCTGAGTCGTTGGGGCGGCAGTGGTTCCCGCATGCCGACGATTCGAAGGCACTTCTTCCATTGGGGGAGTGGTTGAAAAAACACCAAGAGTTCCTCCGCCACGCGAAAAGGCGGTACGCAATCAAAGGCGATCAATGGCGTTCGGAGCATCGCTTCGTGACGAACTTGTTCCTGTCTTTCAAAGAGGGCGAGAATGGAATTGACGGCTTGTATTGCTTGATCGCGTATTGGGCGGCGATCATGTCGTTGGCCTTGGGATTGCGGTGGGAAGCAAAGCGTTGCGAGGCCAACGCCGACTTGGCCGCAGACCGAGAAGAAGCCAAGAATCTGCTGGACCGCGCTGTCGAACAGATGCGCGATGGCCCCGTCCCGTACGTTGCGCCCCTCATGGTTCAGCGTGGCGGCGAGAGCCGATTTCGCCCATTTGCATGAGTGCCATGCACCAACTGTGGAGCGCTCTCTCCGGCTGTCCCTGCAGCTGATCCAGACTGCGAGCGACCGCGCCACGAGGCGGGCTTGGCGGTGCGTCCGAAGCCCTTGGCGGGGGCGGCAAAGGGCGGAACCCGAATCGGGAAACCGGACAGTTCATTTGTTCTAAAACCGGATATATCTAACTGTTGCCAACACCCTGCCGGCCGCTCTTGTCAGCAAGACGCGGGCAGGCCAAGATAGCGGCCCTCTCGGGCCGACTCCGATGCCGCCCACAACGCAGTCAAGCCCTCCATTCAGGCTCGTTCAGGCATGGGATTGAACCCTGTCTCGAACGGAGCGAGGGAATTGCGCATGGTTTCAGAACAGTGTCCAGTCTGCCAAGGCGCCGCCCAGCCTTGCGGAACCAGTGACTTCGGGGAGAGAAGACGCGTCTCGTGCTTCCGCTGCGGACGCTTCGAAATCACCGGAACCGCTCTCGCCATGCTTTCCCGAAGGCTCCAAAACGTCAAAAACGGAGTTGCCCGGTTAAGTCATGCATTGCGCAGCCGCCAAACCGTCGGTGAGAACTGGGTTTCGGTGGACAGCGTCAACATTGATGCGCTTCTGGAAACACCGTTGCCGAACATAGCGGCGCAACTTGACAATCTGGTTCGATGGACGGCAGCCAACTTGGGCGACAATCAACTGGGGACAGTGGCTCTCCCGCCACTGGACAATCTGGCAGGCGTTGTAGGCACCATCGACGGAGAACACGTGAAACGACTGCTGGACCATGCAGGGGACAAACGGCTAATCGACTTCTCACATGGCAAGGGAATCCTGCTGACGCCAGCGGGGTGGGACAGGGCGCAATCTTCAGAACACCGAAAGCAGGAAGGCAATGCAATCGAAAGCGCTGCAACTGGTTCGAGTGAATCCCAAAGTGAACGCGTTGGCAGCATCGTGACCGCCAACTGCAACCAGTGCGGCGGCGAGCGCAGATCCTTTGTCCGAGGCAGTCACAAGGTGGACGACAACGACGGGGATGTGTCGTGGGGAGTCACAATGGAAATCTTGGAATGTCGCGGCTGCGGCGAACTCAGTGCAAGGCGAAGGGCTTGGTTTTCGGAGTGGGAGAACGTGGTGGAGGATCCGGCTACGGGGCGTCTGGTACGCCAAATGCCGGAGAAGGTGGACTGTTGGCCGGCAAGGCGCGCGCGTGCCAGACCCGCTTGGCAGGACCGGCTTCCAGATGAGAACCTTCGGCAAGTCATGGAAGAGGTCTACGTAGCGATCGACCACGACCTTGCCGTCCTTGCGGCGATCGGAACAAGAACGCTGTTGGATCGCGCGATGACGCTGAAGGTTGGCGACCAACACGGAGGCTTCAGGGGAAAGCTGGACGCGATGGTGGCCGAGGGGCACATGGGAGAGCATGAGAAAGGGAAGTTCCTTGTAATCGTGGACGTTGGCAGTGCAGCGGCTCACCGCGGACACGTCCCCGACGCAAGTGCGCTCAATGGCGTCCTGACCGCCGTGGAAGCTCTTCTGTACCGATTGTTCGTGGAGCCGAAGGAGGTTCAGGCCATGGACGCGAGCACGCCAAGACGAAGTTCGTGAATTGCCTAGGAACTCCCGGAAACCGCCTACGGGCGCGGCGTCTCAGGCGGTTTCCGCAAGATAGTCGGCCCGCCGTTGACCTCTAGCCCGCCAATCGAATCGTCTCTAGCCTGCTCGACGTCAGGCGCAGTGAAATCGTCTCCAAAGTGGGCTGATCGAAGAGATGCCGGTTCAACTGGTAGAGTTCCGGCACGAGTTCGCGAACCTTGAGGAGCAGGCCGCGTTGTGAAGCCGCTTCTGCCACCAGCCCCGGAACATCCGTATCCGAGACGTACCATACTCCCGCCTCGTCGTCGCGGGAAATCTCCGCGTAGTAAGTGTGTGTCATGCTGGCACCCACCTCTTGGTTAGCCGGTGTCTTCCGTCGTTGACCTAGCATGTTGCGGCCGGTTGGGGCGGGAGCGCACGGCAGCGAGGGTTTCATCAACCGATTCGGCGGGCAAAGCCGGAATTTCGCTGTTGGGGACTGCAACCACCATCCCCCCGGGACGCTCCAGGGTTACGGCCAACGGCAAAGGCTCGATCTGAACACACCCATCCACCAACTGGAATCGAACCCGCGTTCCGGGCTGCAGGTGAGCCGCTTCGCGAATGGGTTTTGGCACCACCAAGCGCCCAGCACGATCTATTGTTGCCTCCATGGCACAAAAAATACCTTTCAATATGGCGTCACTCAAGGCACTTCATCGCGATGTTCTGGCCACTGCTCGACGCCTGTTTCTTGATCTACTGCAAGCTGTAGGCCCCTGCCAGCCTGCCGCTTTGGTAGCATGACTTTATTGGTTGATGGGCCGTAGGAAGGCTCCAATCCCAACAGGAGGTGCCAGCATCACCGTCCGAAACACTAACTCCGAGAACAAGCGTTGGCTCCGGCGCGAGGCCCGACGAGTCGGTGCGTCGATGGAAGAACTGGTCCGCCGCCCCAAGCCTTCCGAGGCCTTCGCACGGCATTTTGGCGAGAAGCACGGCGTTGAGCTTCCTATCCCCGCCCGTTATGGCTACAGGCCGCTGTCGTTCTCCAGCGAGGATTGGGAACGACCGCTCCCCTCACAATGAGGCACCTGTCGCAAAACGCCTTGACGCCGCGCTTAGCCCACTTGTCTAATGGCAGGCAACTTCAAGGGGCAAGCGGGTCGTGCCCACCCTCACCTTCAAAGGCAAGGTTTTCGTCGAGGCTGATTTTAGCTTGTGTCCATCCCTATTTTTGGAGCACAAGATGCATTTGGCAGTTCCAAGAGTGGCACCGAGATCGCGGAATTGGTCGCTAGATCGCCGAGGCGGTGATGGCCTACCAATCTGCGGCGTAGATTAGGCGGAGCAGTTGGCAATTCCCGACTATCAAGCCCTCATGCTTCCCGCCCTGGCGGCGCTGGGCGACGGGGCTGAGGCGCCGATCCGCGTTACTAGGGAACGTGTGGCCGAAGCCGAGGGGCTTACTCCGGCGGAAACCCGCGAGATGCTCGGAAGCGGATCGCAGACCAAGTTCGCAAACCGTGTGGGCTGGGCAATGACGTACATGGTGCATGCGGGTTTGGTGGAGCGCGTTCGTCGAGGGGTGCATCGGCTGACTTCCGAAGGTAGGCGCGTACTGTCGGCTGGTCCGGCACGGATCGACCTGCAAGTGTTGAACCAGTATCCGAGCTTCGTAGCATGGCGGCGAAAGAAAGGACCAGAAGCACCGCGCGTTGTGTCCGATTCACAAGACGCCCCGACCGATACGCCGGAAGAGGCCTTGGGTCGTGCAGCGGAACAGCTGCGTGAACAGGTGCAAGGTGAGCTCTTGGCGCGCGTCCGGGAGGCGTCACCCGCGTTTCTTGAGAAAGTGGTGGTGGATCTATTGACGGCGATGGGTTACGGGGGTGGCGATCCCGACATGGGGCATGTGACCGGCGGCTCCGGAGACGGAGGAATTGACGGCACGATACGCGAAGACGCCCTCGGGCTGGACGAGGTGTATGTACAGGCAAAGCGATACTCGGAAGGCAACAATGTCGGGGAAGCAGATCTGCGAAACTTCGCCGGTGCCATCGATGCGGCTGGGACGACGAAGGGTGTGTTCGTAACCACATCTGAGTTCAGGCATGCAGCCCAAACCTACGTGAATCGGAGTCCCAAGCGCATTGTTCTGATAGACGGGGCGGAGCTTGCACGCCTGATGGAAGTTCACAACGTCGGTGTTCGCACACGAGTCCGCCATGAAATCAAGCGGATCGACGAAGACTACTTCGACATAGACATATGAGCGCAACTGTCTCGCCATCGGGATTAGCGCTCAATCAAGCATTGCTTGCAAAACGGCAATGACTGTAGCCACTGCGGCCGTGATCCAGCCAGCCAGCGCGATCCGAAGTGTGTTGCGTTCTCTTCTAGTGCGTTCGGCATTTTGGCGCCGTTCACGCAGTTCCCTAGCCGCCTGGAAGGTCATTCCATGGCGGGCTTCCACGAAGGCGTGGCAATCTCCCCGGCGGTCTCTATAGAGCTCAATAGAGCTCATCTTGGAGTTTGATGTGTGGATCGATCCGCGCACTCCAGACGCCCTCAGCACACTCAGCGGAAAAGTACTCGGCAACAAGGCCGCTTTTCCGCTCTTCGGCTTCCCAAGTCAGGGTTGACTCGAACCCTCGATGATTGACGTTGTGTTTGCTAAGAAAATGGCAGTTGCAGCACTGAACCTCAGTTGTCATGGTTCGGACCACTCGGCGTACATGGTGCCAGCGGTCGATTCTAGTGTGGCAAAGCTTGACGTTGCCACCTTCAATGCTCTTCCCAGGTCGATTGAACTCATCCCAGCAAGCATCCAAAGTACCTATGCGCGGGTTAATCAATCACGGTGAGGTACCGACGATTGACTCAATCAGTGCGACCATTGCTGTCCACCTCATGTGAGTAACCAAAGGGATACACAGTGATTCAATGCCCATCCGCCACCGCTCTGTGCGAAGATTTTTTGCGTAGAGAGAGATCGTACAACGTTGAAAACAGTATCTGGCCGAGCGTGAACCGCCTTATCGACCAGATGCTTGAGCGAGGAGCCGAACTCACCCCAGTATATGAAGAGCTCAACGTCAAGCTCAAACCGATCGCGGTCGAGCAATTCCTATCGGCCATCCTTGGTGCGGGAGCGATATGGCACCCGGGTAGTTTGAGTGCCGCTAGTCAAGCACACCACCGCCTCGTCGAGCTGAGATCTGAAATCCCCACGCTTGCGGCCAAGCTTGCCGCTCGGCTACGCGAACGCACGGAGCTTAGTGAGTCTTCCGGTTTTCATACGAGTGCCACCTACCACGTCGTCGACCTCATTGAACTCGCCAGCAAACCCAACGCGCTTTTCCGCATGTATCTGCTAGAACACCTATCAGAACTGAGCCACCAATATGATCTAAAGTACTGGCCATCGGTTGCGGACGTGGTGGATGCAATTGCCAAGGATGCGCGCAATGTCGACATCAACCCTTCAAACCCGATCACTGAGGCTGGAACGCGTTCACCGAAAAGATCCAAGGCCGACACATTTCGGGTACTACAAAGTGCTCTCAAGGAGTATCGGCAATCATTTGGATCCCCCATTACCGCAGCGTTCCGTTTGTCTGATGAAAGCTGGGCGACACTTCTCAATGTGGTGCTCGACCTAGACCCGGACAATCTGGTCGATGGCCCATACACCAAGCGAATTCGTCAGCGGGGTCGCAACGCTCTCGCTTCAACAAAATAACGTGAAATAAACAACCCATTGTTTTTATTAAATTTATTTCCGAAAAACGCCAGATTTGTAGTTTAAGCGATAATAAGATTCAGGCCCAGAATGGCAAGTAACGGGCGTACTTCTTGGAGCCACCAACGCTCTTGTCTGGCTTAATCAATTCCGCATCGATGGTCATCTTGATGATTTGCGAAATCGCGTTGGTTCGACCTGCTGCTAACTGAAAGCGCTTGCGCAGGCTCTGATTCGTCATCCGCTCATCTTCAACCCATCTCAATGCGCAATGCTGATAGCAGGCTTGGATGCGCTCTTCTCGGCTCATCTCAGCAAAGGGTTTTCGGCCAAAGATCCGGACAAGTGTGCGGCGATAGCCTGCTGAAAACGCGGGCGGCGGCAGTCCTCCCAACTCCACTGCGTGAATGACACGATCCACACCGCTGCTTCTCTCCTCGCAAATTCCCATCCGACGCATCAAGTTCGCCAGTCGCTCATTGCGTGACCGGTAGCCATCGATGAACCGCTCGATCGGCACAATCGGCTCACCGGGATTCGAAATCTCCACCCTATCGCGATAGATCTCGACCAGAACCGAAGTGCCGCTGATGGAGAAGTCCTGATGGATCAGCGCATTGGCCACAAGTTCGCGAACTGCAATTTCCGGCACAAGGGTTCCCGTCCGCCGGAGCCCGTTTTCGATCACCTCACGCGGCAACTGTTCCATCACGAAACCGACTACGTCCTGAAAACCTAGGGCGTAGCCTCTTTTTTCGGTTTGATCCAACTGGGTTTCCAGCTTGGAATTGCCCGGATAGACAATGGTCCGAACAGCTTTGCGTTGCACGTCCGGAAAGTCCCCTAGGTCGCGGGCCAGCAACAGAGCGCCAATCCGCCGAATGGCGTACAAGCCAGACTCTCTATCAACCAACCGCTCGGCAACCAGCCGCTCGACATTTGGCTCCGACTCTCCCGAGTAAGGCAGGCCAATCAGCTCGAAGTAAGCCTCCAAGTCCAACAGCTCCGCCACTTGGGCGGTGGTCAAATTCGTCTTCGAGTGCCTCTCGAGCCAATCCGGTTCACCTTCCGCAAAAATTGCCCTAAGCCGGTCCTCGCTCATGGCGACCAATGAAGACCCCGACCGCATCAAGTATCGGCCATCCAAATCATAGGCCGTCCCGCGTGGCCGTGCCGGAACATGGAACACCAGTACCCGCCCGTCTGGATGCGGCACTTCCTCGACATCCACTCGGAACCCAATTTTCTGGAACAGTCTTTCTTCCACCTTCACTGGGTTGGGGAAGGCGCTCGTGCCGGTAACCTCCCTCGGTGGCCTGTCGGAAACGCCAAGCAGCAGATGGCCTCCACCTTCGTTGGCAAGCGCAACGCAATACTGGTTCAGCTTCTCGGTTAAGAAACTCGTCTTCGCCTCTTTGAACTCCAGCCGTTGGTGCTCCGAAGAGGCTCGGAGCCATTCATCGATCTGTGTATGCGCGATTGCCAACGTCCAATCCTCTTTCCACTCACCTCAACAATATAACGTGAAATAAACAACTCATTGTTTTTATTGAATTTAGTTTCCAAAAAAGCCAGATTTGTAGTTTAAGCGATAATAAGATTCAGGTCCGGCACGAAGAAAAATCCCACGCCAACTAGCCTTCATAGGCGCCCATCAAGCAGCCGGCAACCGCTCCCCGTCGAGCTGCAGGCGGGCGAAGCGGGCGTAGAGGTCGTTGCCCTGCACCAGTGCATCGTGGCCGCCTTCGGCGATGAGGGTGCCTTCCTCCAGCACGAGGATGCGGTCGGCTTGGCGCACCGTAGAGAGGCGGTGGGCGATCACCAGGATGCTGCAGCGGCCCTTCAACTCCTCGATGCTGAGGCGGATGGCGTGTTCGCTTTCCGCATCCAGGGCGCTGGTGGCTTCGTCGAGCAACAGGATGGCCGGCTTGGTGAGCAGTGCCCGGGCGATGGCGAGGCGCTGCTTTTGCCCGCCCGAGAGGCCCACGCCGCCCTCGCCCACCATGGCATCCAAACCGCCGGGGAGCTGTGCCACGAAGGCTGCGGCATGGGCCAGGCGCAGGGCTTCGTCGATTTCGGCGGCGGTGGCGTCGGGCTTGCCGTAGAGGACGTTGGAGCGCAAGGAGCCGGCGAACAGCACCGGGTCCTGGGGCACGAAGCCGATGCGCTCGCGCACGTCGGTGCGGCGCAGTTGGCGCAGGTCCTGCCCGTTGAGGAGGATGTGCCCGTCGCTCGGGTCGTAGAAGCGCTGCAGCAGGTCGAACATGGTGCTCTTGCCCGCCCCCGACGGACCCACCAAGGCGACCATTTCACCCGGCTGCACGGCAAAGTCGATGCCGTTCAGCACCTGGACGCCGGGACGGGCGGGATAGGCAAAGCCCAAGCCCTGCACGCTCAGCGTCAGTTCCTCGCCAGCGGGCAGCACCGCGGGCTGCGCGGGTTCCGGCAGGCCATCGGTGGCGTTGAGCAGTTCCACGAGGCGTTCGGTGGCGCCTGCCGCCCGCTGCAGGTCGCTGAACACCTCGCTGATCGCCGCCACTGCGCCGGCGACGATGAAGGCGTAGAAGATGAAGGCCGCCAAGTCGCCGGGGGTGGCGCGGCCCGACACCACGTCCTGGCCGCCCACCCAGAGCATGATGGCGATGGCGGCCATCACCAGCAGCATCACCAAGGCGATCAGCACGGCCCGCTGGCGAATGCGGCTGACGGCAACGCCAAACGCCTCCCCCACCCGGTCGGAAAACTCCGCCTCGTCCCGGGCTTCGTGGTTGAACGACTGCACGATCTTGACGTGGCGCAATGACTCGCCCGCATGGGTGCCCACATCGGCCAGCCGGTCCTGGCTGCTGCGCGACAGGCGCCGCACCCGGCGGCCGATCAGCAGAATGGGCGCAATGACGAACGGGGCGCAGACCACCACGATCAGGGACAGCTTGGGGTTGGCCAGCACCAGCAGCACGATGCCGCCGAAGAACATCAGCACGTTGCGCAGCGCGATGGACACCGAGGAGCCGATCACCGTCTGCAGCAGGGTGGTGTCGGTGGTGATGCGGCTTTGAATCTCCGTCGGGCGGTTTGCCTCGAAGAACGCCGGATGCAGGCGGATGAGATGGTTGAAGACCGCCAAGCGGATGTCGGCGCTGACCCGCTCACCGATCCAGGAGACGAAGTAGAAGCGCACGAAGGTGCCGACGGTGAGGCCCACCACGAGCACGGCGAAGATCAGGATGCTGCGCTCCAGCAAGGCATCGGACTGGCCGGAAAGGCCTTGGTCAATTACGAGACGCAGGCCCTGGCCGATGGATAGCGTGATGGTGGCGGTGACCACCAAGGCCAGCCCCGCGACCATCACCTGCTTTAGGTAAGGCCGCAGGAACTTCAGCGCCGGCAGCAGCTTGGTCAACTCCCGCGAAGCCTGTCGATTGTAGCCGTCGTCCATGGGCGCATTATCACCCAAACCCCGCCCTCAAACCTGTTAACCTCGCCGCTCGCGCTTCGCCTGCGGCGATGCGTTTGGGTTGCTGCGCAACCCAGCGGTACTGGCGAACTGTTTCTGCAACTCAGCAAATCAGGAGGTAAGCCCCATGAGCTTGGAATGCGTTACCGTGGAATCGGGCGATGCGCCTGTCGGCAGCGTCATCTGGATGCACGGCTTAGGAGCTGACGCCCACGACTTCGAGCCGATCATTCCCATGCTGAACCTGAACGCCCCGCTGCGCTTCGTGTTCCCCAACGCCCCCGTGCGCCCGGTGACCATCAACGGCGGCGCCGAAATGCGCGCCTGGTACGACATCGACCCCGGCGCGCCCTTGGCCGGGCAGGCCGACATCAAGGCTTCCACGACCCAGATCGCTGAGTTGCTGGAAGGCGAAGTCACGGCCGGCACCCCGGCCAGCCAGATCACGCTGGCCGGCTTCAGCCAAGGCGGCGTCATCGCCTTGGAGCTGGGTTTGGCTTATGAAAGCCGGTTAGCGGGCATCATGGGGCTGTCCACCTACGTGCACGACCACGAACACTTGGCCGAACGCATCGGCCTCGCCAACATCGACACGCCCATCTTCATGGCCCACGGCCTGATGGACCCGATGATTCCCCTCACCCGGGCGGTGACCTGCCGGGAAGCCTTGCTCGGCCTCAACTACCAGGTCGAGTGGCACCAGTACGGCATGGGCCACCAAGTTTGCCCGGAGGAAATCAGCCACATCACCGACTGGCTGAACCGCATTTATGGCTGAGGCCGGCCGTCCCCCAACGGAGCGAATGCCGCAACTCGCACCCACGCCGCCGGGCTGGATCGACGCCGTGCTCGGCGACTTCGACGGTTTTCTGCAGGACCATGCCTCGTGCGAGAAGAAGGCGGCGGGCATGGCCCTGAAGATGGCCTCCCACTACCCAGATAAGCCGGTGTTGCTGAACGCGATGGCGGACCTGGCCGTCGAGGAAATGTCCCACTACCGGGAAGTCATCCGCCTGCTCACGCGGCGCGGCATCGCACCTGCCCCGGACGCCAAGGATCCCTACATCGCGGCCATGAACCGCCAAGTGCGGCGCGGTTCGGCCTGTTTCCTGCTCGACCGGCTGTTAATCGCCGCAGTGGTGGAGACGCGCGGCTGCGAGCGCTTCGGGCTGATCGCCGAAGCGCTGCCCGATGGCGCGGAACGGCGATTCTTCGCCGCCCTCAACGAGAGCGAACGCCGCCACGGCGAACTGTTCCTGGAACTGGCGCGGCAACATTGCGACCCGGATGCGGTCGCGCCGCGCATCGAAGCCCTGGCCCGCATCGAAGCGGAAATCGTCGCCGCCCTGCCCCTGCTGCCCCGCCTGCATTGACCTCGCTTCAGGCCATCGAACGCTACCTGGACCGCTACGGAGAGCCGGAAGCGCGGCGAATGCCGCCGTCGGCAGCCCGGTACGACAACGTTCTCACCGTTCCTTGCTACGACGAACCGCCGGAGTGCGTCGGCGAGCTGCTAGGCCGCTTGGACGCCTCCGCGCTGGTGATCCTGGTCGTCAATGCGCCAAGCGATGCCGACGCCAAGGCCCGCCACCGCACCGAAGCGTTTTGGCGCGCGCTCGGCGGCGTCGATGACGAGCCATTCCACTTCAGCCGGTGGCGCCGGCAGCTCGATCTCCTGGCGGTCAACCGGGCGGCGCCGAACCGGCTCATCCCACGCCGCCAAGGCGTGGGCCTCGCCCGCAAGATCGCCGCCGACATGGCCTGCGCACTGATCGCGGCCAAGCGCATCATAAGCCCTTGGATCCACATGACCGACGCCGACGCGGAACTGCCCGCCGACTACTTCGCCCATGTGCCGTCCCGCCCCGGCTGCGCCCTCCATCCCTTCTGTCATGAAGCGCCAGCGGAACTGGCCGACGCCATGCGGCTTTACGAACTGCACCTGCGCTACTACGTCAACCGCCTGCGCTGGGCGGGCTCGCCCTACGCCTTCCACACGATCGGCAGCACGATCTCGATTCATGCGGACACCTACGTCAAGGTGCGCGGCGTGCCCAAGCGCAACGCCGGTGAGGACTTTCATCTGCTCAACAAGGCCGCCAAGGTGGCGCCCATTCACCGCTTGAGCCACCCCGAAATCCGCCTCAAGGCGCGCCTGTCCACGCGGGTGCCATTCGGCACCGGCCCCGCCCTCAGTCGCATGATCGGGGACGACCGCCCCCCTAGCTATGCGCCAGAGTCGTTCAACCGCTTGGCAGAAGTGATCGCGCATATCGACGGCGACGTGCCGCTCTCCAACGAGTCGGCGGCGCTGCTTGAGGAGATGGGCTACCCCCGCTTCCGCACCCAAGCCCAGCGCCAGCGCCGCCGCCCGGAAACGCTGCGCAAGGCCACCCACGAGTGGTTCGATGGCCTGCGCACCCTGCGCTTCATCCACTTGGCGCGCCGCTTCCACTCCGACCAGCCGCTGGCTGAGTCCCTGAACCGCCTGTTCGGCGCGGTCGATCACCTGGCCCACCTGAAGGCGCTGGAGCGGGACCTCTAAACCGCAAACAACCGATTGGCGAGCTGGTCAAGCGTCGTTGCGCCGCTCGGCGGCAACAGATGCGGCAGCTTGTGGAACACATCCATCGTCCGGTGCTGCATGAGGCCTTGGGCTTGGCGGTGCAGGGCGAGCGCCAGCGCCTTTTGCGCAAAGTCCGAGCCGGCTTGCCATCCGCTGGCTTCCAGGAAGGCGCCCAGCAGCGCCTTGTCGCCGTCGAACAGATCCAGGTGCAGCTCGGCCAAATCGTAGTGGGGATCGGCAAGCGCGGCATCGCCCCAATCGATGATGCCAGCGAGGTGGCCGCCCGCAACGAACACGTGGCGGTGCATGAGGTCGCTGTGAACGAAGGCGGTGCCGAAGGGTCCGAGACCAGCCAGGAAGCCGCCAATCTGCGCGATCAAGCGGGCCGGCAGGGAACTGCGCTCGGCGGCCTCCACCAAGGCTGGCACCGGCATCGGTTCGAGCGCCGGGACATCGTCGGGCCGCAAGGACCACAAAAGACGTACCTGTTCGCCTAGTTCGGCGGCCACCCGCAATTTCCGCGCCGGGGACAAATCGGCCTGGCCCCAAGGCACGCCCCGCATGCGGGTCATGACCAGATAGGGCCAGGACGGATGGGCGCCCTCCCGCAACCAACCTTCCGCGAGCAATCCAGGCGCGGCCACGCCAGGAATGCCAGCCACCGCCGCAAGGGCGGCTCGCTCCGCCTGAAAGCTGGCCCGCCATGAGCCGTGGCCGCCGAACAGCTTGATGACTAGGTCGCCATGCAGGAAGGTGGGGTAGGTCGCGCCGACACCCGCAGTGGTCCGATTTCGGGAACCCGCCCAGCCGTGGCGTTCTAGTATTGCGGCAACGACCGCAGGCCTATTCAAAAGTCCTTGATTTGCCGTTGATCGGTCGGGTTTTTGGA
>VYDB01000123.1 GCA_009843635.1 Gammaproteobacteria bacterium | reverse complement strand
GTCCCCGGCAACGCAAACCCCGCCCAATCAGGGGCAGGGGGGCGAGTAGTTACGAAAATTGTTCTTCAGGGCATAGCTGGCTGCCGGCATCAGAGCCAACAGCGCAATGGGCAGCCAGTAGTCACTGCGTCCGCCTAGAGTCCGGTAGAGGCGGCAGGTCAGCGCGGCCCAGAGCGCCGCCAAGGTCAGGCTGTAGGCCTTTTCGGCCCATAGGGCATTGCCCGCCAATCCCTCGATGGCAAGCAGCCACCCGCTTAGCAGCCCGATGCCCAAGGGTGGCTGTTCGGCGAATGCGGGCCGATCGTCAATGTAATAGGGCAGTGACCAAAAGCCGCCTTCGCCTGCCGCCAGCAGTTTGGCGACGTTGGCGTACACCAAGCCATCAAGCCCTAGGCCCAACCCGGCCAGATCCGCCGCCAAGTAGCAAAACAGCGCTGCGGCGGCGAACAGCAGGGCGCCTTTGCGTGCGGCCTCGGTGTCGCCGCCCATGGAAACTCCTGCCGGAACCATCCGACATCCCCATCCAAACGAATCGAAGTTTGTGTGCTGTCCCGGCAGTGGGCGGCACGGCAAGCGCGATTATAGAACTCCCCGCAGCGGTTAAAATCCGCCGCATGCACCGAACCCTGATCGATGTTGACGCCTTGCGAGAACTTGGCCGCCGAGCCCGGCTGATCGACTGCCGGGCGGGCCTCCGCGATCCCGGCTACGGGCGGCAGGCCTATGAACAGGGTCACATACCCGGCGCGCAACATGGCGACTTGGACCGCGACTTCGCGGCACCGCCCGGCCCGGGGGGGCGCCACCCCCTGCCCGACCGGGCCACGTTGGCGGAGCGCTTTGCCGCTTGGGGCGTCAGCGACGAAGACCAGTTGGTCTTCTACGATGACGCAGGCGGCGCCTTCGCAGGCCGAGGCTGGTGGTTGGCCCGATGGTGCGGCCATGCGGCGGCAGCGGTGCTCGACGGCGGATTGAACGCCTGGCCGGAGGCGTTGACCACGGCCTCCACGGTGCCGGAACGCGGCAACTTCTCGCTGCGTCCGCCCCTGACGCGCATCGTTGGGGTCGCTGACATCGAAACCAACACGGCCGCCCTAACTCTGATCGATGCTCGCGCTCAGCGCCGCTTCGACGGCCTTGAGGAGCCGATCGATCCGGTGGCAGGCCACATACCTGGCGCCCTCTGCCGGCCCTTTCAGGGCAACTTGGATGCCGCTGGCTGTTTTCTGCCCGCCCCGCAGTTGCGCGAGCGCTTCGCCGACCTTGCGGACAATCCGGTCTGCTATTGCGGATCGGGAGTGACCGCCGCCCATAACGTGCTCGCCATGCGCTTGGCGGGGTTTGACGAACCGGCGCTTTATCCGGGCTCCTGGAGCGAGTGGATCAACGATCCCCAGCGCCCCATTGCGCCGTGATTGAACCGGCCGATTTCGTTTGGCAGGACGGCCAGCCCTTCGCCCGGGACTTCAACGACATCTACCACGCCCCCGACGGCGCGCGCGAGGTCCAGCGGGTGTTCATGACGCCGGCTCAGATCGAGAACAAAGCGGCGGTCGCGGCTGCCGAGGGGCTGACGTTGCGCATCGGCGAGTTGGGATTCGGCACCGGCTTAAACTTCGCAGTGGCGGCCGCCGCAGCCCTCAAAGGCGGCTGCCGGCTGCATTTCATCAGCTTCGATTCGCGCCCCATCGCTGCCAACGCCTTCGCGGAAATCGTCCAACGCCGCCGGGCGAGCTGGCCGATTTACGCTGATCTCCAGCGTGCCTATCCGCCGCTGCTGAGGGGCTGGCACCGGCGCACGCTCGCCGAAGGCCGCATCATGCTCTCCCTGTACTGGGGCGAAGCCGGGGACGGCTTGGCCGACTTGGCGAATCGGCAGCGCCAGCCCATTGACGCTTGGTTTTTGGACGGATTCGCGCCGAGCCGGAACCCGGCGATGTGGCGCGAGAACCTGCTGCGGCAGGTGGCCAAGCTGTCCACTGCGGGGACGTCGGTCGCCACCTTTTCGTCCGCCGGAGCCGTTCGGCGACGCCTTGAGGCCTGCGGCTTCAACATGCGCCGCGTGGATCAGCGCCCGCACAAGCGGGAGAGCCTTGCCGGGACTTTCGCCAAGGCAGGCCTCGTCCGCCAACCCGTGACGAAACGGGCAGCCGTCGCTGGCGCGGGCATTGCGGGCGCCAGCATCGCCCGCCACTTGGCTGAACAGGGCATTGCCGTGGACGTGTTCGACCCGGCTGCATCCATCGCCTCCGGGGCCTCCGGCCTCCCCGCCGCATTGCTGCATCCGAGACTGCTCGGGGACGGCAGCCCAAGCGCCGCTTGGCGCGTCCACGCCTACGCCTACAGCCAAGCCTTGGTGCGGCGCTTTCCCGGCTTCCTCGAAAGCGGCGTGCTGCAGGCCCAAGGGCCAAATCTCGACGCCGAGAAGATGCGCCGCATCGCCTCGGCGTATGCCGGGAGCGGGCTGGTGGAAGCCTTGAATTCCGTCCAGGCAAGGCAAGCCAGCGGCTGGCCCATAAGCGGCGACGCGCTTCGCTTTCCGCACAGCGGCCTTGTGGAACCGAAGACGTTGACCCGGGCGCTGCTCGACCATCCGCTCATCAATCTTCAGCTCCGGCGCTTGGTCCCTTCCGGCACCCGGCCGCTGGCATTGGCTTGCGCCGGTGCGGTGCGCCATTGCGCTGGGGCTTCCTTCCTGGAACTGGTGGAGGTGGCGGGGCAGATGGACATCGTGGCCCTGGATGAACGGCCCCGCCTGCCGGTGGTCAGCGATGGTTACCTAGCGCCCATTAGCTCGGGCGTTGTCGCCGGCGCCACCTTTGAGCATCGGCCTTGGCCCGCCGAAGACGCCACGGCTCACAATTTACGGCCGTTGGACGGGCATCGCCATCGATGGGTCGGACGTTTTCGGGCCAATCGAGCCATTGCTTCCGACCGCACCCCGATCGTCGGTGAATTGGCCGAGGGCCTTGCCGTCAGCACCGCCCATGGGGCGATGGGCATGACCACTGCGCCGTTCGCGGGCGCCATCGTCGCCAGCCGGTTGACCGGCGACTTCCCGCCGTTGGAGCGTTCCGTCGAAGCCTTTGTCGAGCCGGCCCGCTTCCGCCGCCGTCAAGCCCGGCGCGGCTACCGGTTCGGCGCCTCCGCTTGAGGCTCCGGCTGGCGAGGCTCAGGCAGTGACGTTGCCGTTGAGGACGCGGACATTGATGACGCTGTCGATGGCGGTGAGCTCGTCGACCAGCGCATCGTCCGGGGCCGCTTCGATGTCCAGCAGGTTGTAGGCCACATCGCCCAGGCTCTTGTTGAGCATGTCGATGATGTTGATGTCGTGCTTGGCGAGCACCGAGGTC
This sequence comes from Gammaproteobacteria bacterium, assembly GCA_009843635.1. Lineage (GTDB taxonomy): Bacteria > Pseudomonadota > Gammaproteobacteria > Pseudomonadales > Azotimanducaceae > Azophilus. The sequence continues at coordinate 81,415 of VYDB01000123.1, read as the reverse complement.
ATTTGCCCGAGCATGCCCGCCACGTTGCGGTTGGCGATGGCCAAGCGGTGCCCCCCGGATGGCTCCAGGGCCACCGCCGGAAAGTTGACCGAGTTGACGATGTTGCCGGTCTCGAGGAAGTCGATGAGTTGGTTGGCTGCCATGACCGCGCAGTTCTCCTCCGCCTCCGAGGTGCTGGCCCCCAAGTGAGGCGTGAGCCTGACGTTGGGGCGGCCGATCAGCCCAGGCACGGGAAAGTCGGCCACGTAGCTGGCGAGGCGCCCATCGTCGAGTGCGCGGATCAAGGCTTGACGGTCCACCACCGGCTCCCGGGCAAAGTTGAGCAGCACGCTGTCGGGACGAAACGAGCGCAGGGCCTCCTCGCTGATGATGCCCTCGGTCTCCGGCAGCAGCGGCATGTGCAGGGTCACGAAGTCGGAGCGGGCGAACAGGCTCGGGAGGTTCTCCATGCGCCTCACTTCGCTCGGCAGCCGCCAAGCGGCGTCCACCGAAATGGCGGGATCGTGGCCGAGGACGTCCATGCCCAAGTCCAGCGCAGCCCGGGCCACCAGGGAGCCGATGGCGCCGAGGCCGACGACGCCCAGGGACTTGCCGCTGAGTTCACGGCCCTTGAAGCGCTTCTTCTCCGCTTCGACCAAGGCGTTGAGTTCGGCGGCATCGGTCACGTCGGCCAATGTGGAGACGAAATCCACGCCGCCGACCACGTCCCGGGAACTGATGAACAGCGCCGCCAGCACCAACTCCTTCACCGAATTGGCGTTGGCGCCCGGCGTGTTGAACACCACTACCCCTTGCTGGGTGCAGTGCGCCACCGGCACGTTGTTCACGCCAGCTCCGGCCCGGGCGATGGCCCGCAGGCGGTCATGGACGTCGTCCTCGCCGAGCTTATGGCTGCGCAGCAATATGGCGTCGGGGTCCGCGATTTCGGTGCCGAGCTCATAGCGCTGCCGAGCAAAGCGCTCAAGGCCGCGAACGGCGATCTGATTGTAGGTGCGAATTTTGTACATGGTTGGTGCCAAGGGCTCTCATTCCCCCTTGAAGTTCGCGGTGCGTTTCTCGAGGAACGCCGACACGCCTTCCTGGAAGTCCGCCGTCGCGCCGGCCTGGTTTTGCAGGCGGGCCTCCAGGTCAAGCTGCTGCTCGTAGGAGTTGTGCCAAGTGTTCCAGTAGGCTTGGCGAATCATGCCCAGCGAGCGCGGGCCGTCGGCGAGCTGGCGGGCTAGGGCGCTGGCGCCTTCCATGAGCGCATCGTTGTCCTCGAACAGACGATTCACCATGCCCCACTCGTGGGCCTTCTCGGCCGGCAGCCGCTCCGCCAACAGCGACAGCTCCACGGCCCGGCCCCAGCCGATCAGGCGTGGCAGCATGAAGGTCGACCCGCCATCCGGCACGAGGCCGATGCGGGCGAAGGCCTGCAGGAAGTAGGCGCCCTGCTGGGCGCAGACGATGTCGCCGATCAGCGCGAAGCTCATGCCGACGCCGGCCGCCGGGCCGTTGACCGCGGTGACGATGGGCATGTCCAGGTCCCGCAGCCCCAGCAGCAAGGGATGGTAGCCGCCGCGCAGGCCATCGCCAGCACCGCCGCGCTGCTCGTTGCGGCCCTCGTCCTGTAGATTGGCCCCGGCGCAGAATGCCCGGCCCTCACCGGTCAGCAACAGGCAGCGGGCGCCGTTGGCGGGATCCTTCACCCGGTAGAACGCTTCTTGAAAGTCAGCCAGCATCTGCGCGCCGACGGCGTTGAGCACCTCCGGATGATTGAATTTCAGCACGGCAACCTTGCCGTCGAAGTCCAGCGACATGCGTTCCATGTTCAGCCTCCAAAAAAGTCGGTAACCTTAACGCATATGCCCAGCCCTTTGCATTCGCAATTCAGCGCCCAATGAACCGCGCCGAGGACCGCGACGGCGAAACTGGGCGCTCGTTTCCTTCTTCCCCGGATGGCGGCGAGCGCCGCAACCAAGCGGTGTTGGGACGCGCCTTCCTCCTGATCGCCAGCTTCGCCGTCGTGGAGATCATTGGCGGCATCCTGAGCAACTCGCTCACCCTGCTCGCCGACGCCGGCCACATGGTGCTCGACGCTGCCGCCCTGGGCTTGGCTTGGGGCGCGCTGTGGCTGTCCCGGCGGCCCGCGACGGCGAGCCTGACCTACGGACACCATCGCGTGCAGGTCATGGCGGCGTTTCTCAACGGCTTGGCGCTCGCCTTGCTGGTGCTCTGGATTCTCAAGGAGGCCTTCGAGCGTTTTGTGGAGCCGCAGGCGATGGCGCCGGTGCCCGCCCTGATCGTCGCGACGATTGGCCTGATCGTCAATCTCATCGCCTATCGGTGGCTCGACCATGGCCAGGACAACATCAATGTGCAGGCCGCCGCGCTGCACGTTCTCGGCGATCTGCTCGGCAGCTTGGCGGCCATCACCGCGGCCCTGACCGTTCACTTCACCGGCTGGACCCGCGTGGATCCATTGCTCGCCCTCGTCATCGCCGCGATTCTCATCCGGGGCACTTGGCGGGTGCTGAAGGCGTCCGGGCACCTGCTGTTGCAGGGTGCTCCGAACACAGTCAGCACCAACGACCTGCGCACCGCACTGGCCGCGACGCCAGGCGTCATCGACGTGCACGACCTGCACGTTTGGGGGCTCACCGCAGAGCGGCCCGTCGCCACGTTGCACGTGCGCATCGCTGACGGAGCCGACCGCCAAAGCGTCACCGCAGCGCTCAAGACGGCGCTGCGCGAACGCTTCGGCGTGGCGCACTCCACCATCCAGCTCGAACGCGGTGAGTGCCCGGACGGCGGCTCTTGTATGCGAGGGGCGGACCCCTCGCGCTCCCCAAGCTGAAGGCTCTACTCTCTCACAAGTCCACGAACCGCGATGATGAGCGGCAAAATGAGGCCGGCGAAAATGCCTAGGCTCAGCACCGCCAGCATCAGCAAGGTCGTGCCTAGGCCCCAGAGGTCGAAGGCCAGCCCCACCGGTGGGCCAGTGGCGACGAAGAGGCCGCGAAAGCCGAAGCTGGCCAGCGAGTTGGCGGTGGCGCGGAATTCGCTCGGCACCCGGCTGTTCAACGCGTCGGTGAGGATCACCGTGCCGAGGCCGCGGGCGATGAAGAACGTCGAGGCGGCCAACAACCCGCCCACCACACCGAAGCGGTCGAGCCCCAGGTAGCCCACTGCCGGGAGCAGGCCCATGATGGCCAAAACCCCGGTCGGACCGATGCGTTCCTCAAGATGGTGCGTCCAACGCCCCGTCACCGCGCTCAAGGCGCACAAGCCGCCCCACAGGTAGCCGAAGTGAGCCAGCCCGAGGCCCTGCTGCTCCCACAGCTTGGGCAGCAGCCACACGGCGTAGAAGGTGGTCAGGCTCCAAATGCAAAGCGTCAGGAACACCAGCCGCAGAACCAAGTTGCCACCGAGCAGGTGGCGGGTGATGCGGACCATGTTGGCCAAGTGGCCTTCGGCGGACAGTCTTGCCACCGGCGGCTCGCGCAGGCGCAGGGCAAACAGCAGGGGCAGCCAGCCGACCAGCACCTGGGCGGTGACCACGCCGCCGAGGGTGACCCACAACAGCAATAGGGAGCAGGCGACGCCCGCCGCGGCTTCGGACAGGGTGCGCACCGCATAGAGCTTGCCCACCACCTGCCGTTGCCGCCGGTCGCTGCTGCCCCGGGCCAGTTCGGTGTCATAGAGCAACGCCAGATCGGCGCCGGAGGTCAGGCTGAAGCTGAGCGCCAGAGCGGTCTCGAAAAGTGCCAGCGTCCAGAACCCGTCGGCGACCAAGAGCAGGCTGTGGCCGACGCCTGAGAATGCCGTGCCGAGAATCAGGCAGCGGCGCCGGCCGATCAGGTCGGCCAGGTAGCCGGACGGCGCCTCGGTGACCATGACCACGAAGGCGAACAGCGCCTGCAGGGAGAAGACCTCCTGCATGGACAGCCCCTTGCTCTGAAAGAAGGGCACGGCCACGGGCATGATGACCAGGAAGGCCTTGAAGAACCCCAGCCACAGCGTGCGGCCCACGTTGGCCTTCAGCCGCGCTGCATCGCGTTCCGTCGTTTCTGTACGCAAACTGTTCATTCGTGTCTGCAAGTGAAAAGTGAGGATTGCGTTCGTCAACGCTCCCCCCAAAAAAGAAAAACCCCGAAGGCCTTAGGGCGCTTCGGGGTCTTTCGAATCAACGGAAGGGCTTCCCAATGGGTCACCTTCCGACGCTGCGCGCACTACCCATGCACCCCCGCCGCCTTTGGCACGGTCGTGTCCCCCCGCCCGCTCGTGGCGCGCGGGAAGACCCGGCAATGTTGGGAAATCAGTTTCATGGCAGGGGCAATGTCCGTTGCTGACGTCAAGGGCGGCGCACCATACGCAGGCCGAGGCCCAGTGTCAATCAAAAGCGCGCCGAAGTGCGCCGAGGGCAGGGGCGTGTGGCGGTTGCCGACCCGCGTCAAGGTGCAGCCTCGTCACCGAAGGCGGCCAGTAGGGCTGACGGTGGCGGCGCGTAGAAGAAGCTGCCGGTCACGGGTTGGGAGTGGCCCAGCAACCGATCGCTGAGGCTATCCGCCGTTAGGCCGTACATGGATTCGAGGAGCCAGCGGAAGCGGTCCGGGTCGGCGCTGAACGCCAGGAAGTAGAGGCCGGCGTCCGCAACTCGGCCCACGGGGCTGCTGCGGCGGTAGATCTTGACCGCCTCGCCGCCGTGCTTGATGTCGGTGCGGCTGACGTGGCTGTCCGGCGGCATGGCGTCGCCGGTGAGTTCGATGCTGTCCGCCTTGGTGCGGCCAATCACCCGCTCTTGGTCGGCCACCGGCAAAGCGCCGAATCCGGCCAAGTCGTGTATCCAGCGCTGGGCCATGATGAAGCTGCCGCCGGCATGAGGTCCGGCATCGACCAAGGCGGCGGTCAAGCGGGCGTCCTCCTTCGGATTGGCGGAGCCGTCGACGAATCCCGTCAGGTCACGGCTGTCACGGAAGCGGAAACCGTGCTCCTCCGCCTCCAAGAGCGCCACGCCCGACAAGGCATCGCGCCAAGCCAAGGCGCGGACGAAGAGCTCGTCGCGAGCCTCCCCGTGCAGCCAGATGAAGAGGTCGCGCTGCGAGGCTGGCGCGGACTTGCCGCCGCCTGCCACGACGTTGAAATCCGTCAATGCCGAAGGGGGCGAAGATTGTGGCGAGCGCAAACCGGCCATCAAGCCTCGGCCGAAGCCGATGACCTGCTCTCCGGCGGGCACCGGGGCCAGCGCCAGCGACCGCCCGGGCAGCAAGGCTGGCGCTTCGGGAACGCTGAACTCCATGAAGATGTGGTGTGCGGTGCCTTCACGGAAGATGCCGGCTTGATGGTCGATCATTTGAGTGCGCCTCAGTGCTCGATGATGGGGAAGCGGTTGCGTTCAAGCCTGTCGAGATTTAGCGGCGCGGCGGCCGGTTCGCTTGGCGGGCTTGCGCTTGGCCGCTTTACGCTCCACCCATTTGCCGTCCTGGTAGAACGCCTGCCAGCCGGTGGCCTTGCCGTCGACCTCGGATTGCACGTATTGCTGCGCCGTTTTGCGGCTGTAACGAATGACCGCCGGCGTACCCTCGGGATCCTCGGTCGGCGCCGAGAGCAGGTACTTGAACTTGGGGTCGAGCTCATTGGCGTGGGGCAGCAGTTCGGCGACCTTCGGCGCCCGCGTCTCCCGGTTCTTGGGAAATTGGCTGGCGGCCAGGAAGATGCCCGATGCGCCGTCGCGCAGCAGGTAGTGGTCGTCCACCGTTTCGCAGCGCAGTTCCGGCATCGGCACCGGGTCGGCCTTCGGCGGTGCCGGCTGGCCGCTGCGCAGCAGCTTGCGGGTGTTGGCGCAGGCGGTGCAGCCGAAGTACTTGCCGAAGCGGCCCGTCTTCAATTGCATCTCCGCCCCGCAGCGGTCGCACTCGAGCACCGGCCCTTCGTAACCCTTGACGCGGAATTGCCCCTCCTCCACCTCGAAACCAGCGCAGTCCGGGTTGTTGCCGCAGACGTGCAGCTTGCGCGTCTCGTCCACCAGGTAGCAGGTCATCGGCGTTTCGCAGCGTGGGCACCGGCGGCGGCTGCGCAGCAGCTTCGACTCGCCTTCGTCGTCGATGTCCACATCCACCGCTTCCTCGCCGGGCGTGAGGTTCATCGTGTTCTGGCAGCGCTCCTTGGGCGGCAATGCGTACCCCGAACAGCCTAGAAAAACGCCGGTGCCCGCAGTGCGCAGCTGCATGGGCCGACCGCACTTCGCACAGGCGATGCCGGTTTCCGTCGGGGTGTTGGGGCGCATGCCGTCATCGCTGCGGGCGACCGTTAGCTTGGCGCTGAAATCGCCGTAGAACGCATCGAGCACGCCCCGCCAGTTGGCCTCGCCCTCGGCGATCTGGTCGAGCTCCTGCTCCAGGGCAGCGGTGAAGCCGTAGTCCATGAGGTTGCTGAACTGCTCCACGAGCCGGTCGGTGACCAGCTCGCCGATCTTCTCGGCGTGGAAGCGGCGGTTGACGATGCTGACGTAGCCACGCTCCTGGATGGTGGAAATGATGGCCGCGTAGGTGGATGGACGGCCGATGCCGCGTTTTTCCAGCTCCCGGACGAGGCTGGCCTCGCCGTAGCGGGCCGGGGGCTTGGTGAAGTGCTGCACCGCCTCCGCATCCACCAAGGCCAAGGCTTCGCCGACGGCGAGATCCGGCAAGGGCTTGGCGTCGTCCCCCCTGGTCATGGAGGGCAGCGCCCGGGTGTGGCCGTCGAACAGTTGGATGCGGCCGCGAATGCGCAACTCGAACTCGCCGCCACTGGCCAGCACCGTGGTGGCTAGGTACTCGGCATCCGGCATCTGGCAGGCGATGAACTGCCGGCGGATTAGGTCGTAGAGCCTTGCTGCGTCTTCCGCCACGCCGGACAGCCCCTCCGGGGGAGTCGCCACATTGGTCGGGCGAATGGCTTCGTGGGCCTCCTGGGCCCCCTTCTTGCTGGTGTACGAGCGGGGCTTTTCGGGCAGGTAACGCTGGCCGAACTCAGCCTTGATGTGGTCGCGGCAGGCGGCCACCGCCTCGCCGCTGAGATTGGTCGAGTCCGTGCGCATGTAGGTGATGTGGCCCGCCTCGTAGAGCCGCTGCGCCAAGGTCATGGTGCGCTTGACGCCGAAGCCCAATCGGCCGCTGGCGGCCTGCTGCAGGGTGGAGGTGATGAGCGGCGGATGTGGGCGGGTCTTGGTCGGGCGGTCGGTGCGGTCGCTGACATCAAAGCGGCGTTGTCGAAGCCGGCCAAGCGCGTCCTCCGCGTCCGCTTGGTTGCGGGGACGGAAGGCCTTGCCGTCCTCCTTGACCACTTGGAAGCGCAACGGCTCCGCCTCGTCCTGGCGTTTGAGATCGGCGAACAGTTCCCAATACTCCTCGGGCTTGAAAGCCCGAATTTCCCGCTCCCGCTCCACCACCAGCCGCACCGCAACCGACTGCACGCGCCCCGCCGACAGGCCCCGCGCCACCTTGGCCCAGAGCAGCGGGGAGAGTTCGAAGCCCACCACCCGGTCGAGGAAGCGGCGCGCCTGCTGGGCGTTGACCCGGTCCATGTCCAATTCGCCGGGCGAGCGGAAGGCGTCCTGAATGGCCTTGCGGGTGATCTCGTTGAAGACCACGCGCCGATAGCGGTCAGCGTGCCCGCCGATGGTTTCGCGCAAGTGCCAAGCGATCGCTTCGCCCTCTCGGTCCAGATCGGTGGCGAGGTAAACCGCATCGGCCCGTGCCGCCAAGCGGGACAGCTCATCGACCACCTTCTCCTTGCCGGGCAGCACTTCGTAGTCCGCCTGCCACTGGTTGTCCGGATCCACGCCCATGCGCCGCACGAGCTGCTCCCGCTTTCGCCGCTCCCGCTGGGCGGCCCGTTCACTGGCCGACAGTTTGGGCGCCTTGGCCGCAGTGCTGCGCGGCTGGGCGCCGCCGGTCTTGGCACCCTTGCCGGTCGGCAGATCCCGGATGTGGCCGACGCTGGATTTGACCACATAGTCCTTGCCCAAGTAGCGGTTGATGGTGCGTGCCTTCGCAGGCGATTCGACGATGACGAGTGATCGGGCCAAGACTGCTTCCGGTTGGTGGGGCGCGCGCAAAGGGCGCAGACAGGGACGGGCGCCGTTATACGGCTAGGGCAAAACCACTGTCAAGACTGGCGCGCGCCTATGGCGCAGGGCCACAACATCGCACTCTGTCGTCACCGCCCCAATCAGTTACCCTGTGGCCAGCGGCCGTTCCGAAAGCCCCATTCCACTGAATTGGAGTTTGCCTATGAGCCTGAGAACGTGGCCGGCTTGCGGCTCGGCAACTGCCGCAGCGGCGGTGGCGGGGCTCTGGAGTGCGCGCTGCTCGGCATCAAGCATCGACGAAGTCGTTGATGCGGCTTTCCAGCCCGTCGCCAAGGCGATGTCCGAGTTCGTGTTCTTCGCGGTGCCCGTGGGCGATGCCCAATTGCCGTTGATCGTGCTGTGGCTGATCGCCGGCGCCGTTTTTTTCACCTTCTATTTCCGCTTCATCAACATTCGCGGCTTTGCCCATGCCATGCGCATCGTGAGCGGCAAGCTGGACGGAGACTCGAAGGGCGCTGGAGAGGTTACCCACTTCCAGGCCCTCACCACGGCCGTTTCCGGCACGGTGGGCGTCGGCAACATCGTGCATGTGGCGGTGGCGATCTCCATCGGCGGGCCGGGGGCCACCTTCTGGCTGATCGTCGCCGGCTTTCTAGGCATGGCTTCGAAGTTCGTGGAATGCACCCTAGGCGTCAAGTACCGCCAGGAGAACGCCGACGGCTCGGTGTCCGGCGGGCCGATGTTCTACTTGGACAAGGGGCTAAAGGAACTGCGCCTGCCGCGGCTCGGCAAGGCCATGGCGTGGTACTACGCCGTCTGCATCATCATCGGTTGCCTCGGTGCCGGCTGCATGTTCCAAGCCAATCAGGCTTACGTTCAGTTCGTCAACGTGACTGGGGGCGAACACAGCGTATTCGCCGACCGGGGCTGGCTGTTTGGCCTGGGGCTGGCGATGCTGGTGGCGCTGGTCATCGTCGGCGGCATCCGCAGCATCGCCCGTGTCACAGCGCGCTTGGTGCCCTTCATGGCGCTGCTTTACCTCGGCACCGCGCTGGTTGTCATCGGCGCCAACTACGCCGACATTCCGGGCGCCCTCGGTGCCATCGTGACCCAAGCCTTTACGCCGGAAGGCGCCACGGGCGGCTTCTTCGCGGTGTTGATCCTCGGCTTTCGCCGCGCCGCCTTTTCCAACGAGGCCGGCATCGGCTCCTCATCCATCGCCCACGCGGCGGTGAAGACCGGGGAGCCCCTGACCCAGGGCTTCGTGGCCATGCTCGAACCCTTCATCGACACCGTGGTGATCTGCACCGTGACCGCCCTGGTGATCACGGTCACCGTCTATGACCCGGCCCTGCTGACCGACGGCACGATGAGCGGGGTGGAGCTGACCTCATCGGCCTTTGCCAGCGTCATTCCCTGGTTCCCCTACCCGCTGGCGGTGGTGATCATGCTGTTCGCCTACTCGACCATGATCTCCTGGTCCTACTACGGCTTGGAGGGCTGCATCTATCTGTTCGGCAACAGGCGCAGCGCCAAAGTGGCCTTCAACGCCGTCTTCTGCGCCTTCGTGGTCGTCGGCTGCACCACGCAACTCGATGCGGTGCTGGATTTTTCCGATGCGATGATCTTCGCCATGGCGCTGGCCAACGTGCTGGGCCTCTACCTGTTAGCGCCGTTGGTCAAGCGGGACCTGGATGCCTACTGGGAGCGGATCAGGGGCTGACTATAGGGTAGGGCCTGCCTTCGAAAACCGTTCCCCAGACCGGAATGTCCTTGACTTGCATGGGCGCAACCTCAAGCGGACCGGCTTCCAGCACGGTGAAGTCCGCCCGCTTGCCGGCCACGATGCTGCCGATCTCCTGCTCCATGCGCAGCGCAAAGGCGGCATCGATGGTGACGGCGCGCAACGCCTGCTCTACGGTGATCCGTTCCGGCGGCGCCATCAGGGAGCCTTCGGAAGTGACCCGGTTGACGGCCACCCAGGCCAAGGTGAGCGGTGCCGCCGGCGCCATGGTGAAGTCTGAATGCAGGGAGGTGGGAATGCCGTTGCGCACCATGGCACCGATGCGTGACATCTGCGAAGCACGGTCGTAGCCGAGCCCCTGGGCGGCGTAGAGGTCTCCCAGCGCCCAGATGTAGTAGGGCTGCGCGGAGATGACCGCGCCCAGCCGGCCCGCTCGCCGGAGCTGGTCGTTGGTAGCAAAGCCGACGTGATGCAGGGTCGTGCGATGGTCAGGGAGTGGGTTCGCAGTCAGCAGGCGTTCCAGGATGTTGAGCACCACATCCATCCCCTCGTCGCCATTGACGTGAACGTGAAGCTGGTAACCCCGGTCCCAGAACAGCCGGGCCAGCGCTTCCAGTTCAGCGGGCGGGGTCAGCCACTTGCCCTTGTGGCCGTCGATGTAGCCGGGCGGATTCATGCGCATGTACTGGGCGAAGAATCCCCCGTCGGCCAGCAGTTTCATATGCCTGCCGATGCGCACCTTCGGTGATGCCGCCGCCGGGAAATCCTCGAACGCCTGCAGCCAGGCGTCGCGTTCGGATGCGTCCGGCAGGCTTGATGCTGCCGGCACCAGCACGATGCGCACCGGCGAGGACTCGCCGTCGAATGTCGCCCGCAGCAGGGCCGCCTCCGGTTCGAGCCCAAAGTACATGCCAACGCCCATGTCGGCGATGGTGGTGACGCCGCCCTGGTGGACGATCGAACGCACCGCTTCGAGCCCGGCTTGGCGGCGCTCCGGCGTCAGCAGGAAGGGAACCAAGCGGCCAAGGGCGGCGGACAGCCCGCGCTCAGAGAACAGGCCCTGCTCGAAGTCCACATCGATCGGCTCCTCATCCACTGCCGGATCGAATCCGAGCCATTGCAGCGCGGCGGAGTTGACCACAACCTCGTGGAACGACCGCTGCCAGAGAATCACTGGGCGGTGCGGTGCGATCCGGTCGAGATCGGCGCGGCGCACCACGCCGTGCCACAGCTCGTGATAGCCCCAGGTGATGAAGGGTTCATCGCCGGCGCCGGCTTCCGCCGCCGCGGCCGCGACCTGGTCGAGATAGTCGCTGCGCCCCCGGGTTGGTTCCACTTCCCGGCCCGGCAAGGACCAGCGCTGCGGGGTGATCCAGCGGGTGTTGAGCAGCATGGTCGCCATCAGCGGGTGCAGATGGTTGTCGATCAGGCCAGGCAGCAGCACCTTGTCCGCGAATCGGTGGTCGATGACGTGATCGCGTGCTTCGCGCCAAGCGCCCATCGAATCGAGGTCGCCGACCGCCACGATGCGTCCCTCGGCAACCGCGACCGCTGTCGCCCGGGGCAGCGACTCGTCCATGGTGATGATGGAGCGAGCAGTGTAGATGCGCAGCGGCTCGGCTAGGGTCGCGAGTGGCGAGGCAGCGACTAAAAGGGCGATCAGCAACCGCATGAGGTCTCCTGGGGAATGCAAGCCGCGGGTCGTGGTGATGATAGCCTAGCCGGCTTCCGCATCGGCGGACAATGCCGCCACTTGGTCGCCGATGGACGCCAAGGCGCTCTTGAGCTTGGCGACGGCATCGGTTTCCGGCGCTGGGCGTTCGAGCCAATAGCAGCCTAGGTCGCGCCCGCTGAAATCGACCGCCACCACGTCGTCAGGCAGGGCGTCGATGAGCGGTTGAAGTTGGCCGAGCCATCCGGCAGGCAGATCCGTTCCCTCATCCGCAATCCAACCGCGGGCGGAGCGCAACAGCCGCCAAGGGGGCGCCGGGCCGGGCATCCGATCCAAGGCCAAGGCGTATCGCGCGCATGCCTGCATGGGCGCGCGCGGCCGACCGCCAGCCGTCACCCGTTCCGTCGCCGCAGCATCGGGGTTGGTTACCGATTTCAGCTCCACGGTCAGCCCGAGCCGCCTCGCCTCGCCCCTGAGCGCGGCAAGACGACGGTCCTTCTTGCTTGGCAGCACGTAGAGGATGGGTCCGAAGGCGACAATCAAGACGCCGACGATGATGACCCCGATCCAGATCCCGTCCATGCGCCTCCCGTTGCCCTGACCGCAGCGATGCGGTTTCGGATGCGTCCTAAACGGACGCGACCTAAGCAGGCACAGCCCACCTTGAGACTGCGCCGCTCTTCCAGTTAGTCTATTCGATTGTCGTTTGGTTGCGCTTAGATCAAGAGAAATAAGAGAATGAAGCGGTACGTTATCGGCAGCCATCGGCGGCGCGGCCAATCGCTTTGAACACCTTTTACGGAAGGCACTGCCTCGGGCTGACCTTGGTTCTGCTGCTGCTGGCCACCAGCCCGTTGGCCGGCGGGGCCGTAAACACCACGCTTCATGAGCAGCGCCAAGCCTACCGCAAGGCGGTGGACCTTGTGCATGCGGGCCATGTGTCAGCGGCCCTGAAAATTCAGCAGGAGCTCGCCGACTACGTGCTTGCGCCCTACATCACCTACCATCGCAATCGGCTGCGCTTGAGCCGCCTGAGCCCGGCCGAGGTCAACGGCTTTCGACGCGACTACCCCGACCTGCCGGGCGCCCAGCGCATCTTCTCGCAGTGGCTGGAGAGCCTGGCGGCGCGTGGCCAATGGCGAACTTTCCTAAAGCACTACGAGCCAACTGACAGCGTCGAGCTGCAATGCCTGCGCCTGCGGGCGCTGCACATCACCGGCCAACGGGACACCGCGCTGGATGGCGTGGAAGCGCTCTGGACGGTGGGCGAGTCGCAGCCCAAGGCCTGCGATCCCATCTTTCAGATCTGGCAGCGTGAACGGCTCAACGATGCCATCGCTTGGCGGCGCCTGACGCTCGCCACGGAGGCCAACCAACGCCTGCTGGCCCGCTACCTGGTTCGCTTTTTCTCCTCCGAGGTCAGAGTTTGGGCGCAGGCCCGCTACGATGTGCACGTTAATCCCGCCAACATCGAGCGGACCAGTCGCTACCGCACCGACCATGAGTGGTCCCGAGGCGTCATCGCCCACGGCTTGAGGCGGTTGGCCGGGCGGGACGCCGAGGCCGCCCGGGATGCTTGGGCGAAGTACCGAGTCAGCCACGGGTTTTCCGAAGCCGAGCGCCGCCCCGTCGACGAAGCCATCGACGCCGCGCTGGCCGAAGCCGGGCTGCTGGACAGGGCGCCGACGGCCGAGGACTCGGCGGAAACGGCGGTGCGCTTCGCCCTCGCCTACCTCAAACAGCAAAACTGGCCGCTGCTCCAAGCTTGGATCGAGCGGCTGCCGGAGGCGGAGCGTTTCAGCGACAAGTGGCAGTACTGGCTGGCTCGGGCCGTCGACGCCTCCCACGAAGACTCGGAACGGGCTCGCCTCGCCTACCGTTCATTGGCTGAAAAACGCTCCTACTACGGCTTCCTGGCAGCGCAGCGGACCGGCCTGGCCGTGCAGATGAACGATGCCTCGAGGACCATCGGCGACGTGGAGATGCAGCGGACCCTAGCCATTCCGGCGGTCGGGCGCACGATCGAACTGTTCGCCGTCGGCGATGAAGTGAACGCCCGACGGGAGTTACTCAGCGTCATTCCCCGGCTCAGCGTCGAAGAGCGCCGGGCCACCACCGCCATGGTGCAGCGCATCGGCTACACCACCCTCGCCATCCACACCGCCAATCGGGCTGAGCTGCGCGATGACCTGGCGCTGCGGTTCCCGGTGCTGCACGAACGCCTGTTTGGACTGGCCAGCCACGCCACGACCCTGCCGTTGCCGCTGCTCTTGGCCTTCGCCCGCCAGGAAAGCGCCTTTGAGGCCGATGCCCGCTCATCGGCCAACGCCCGGGGCGTCCTGCAGATGCTCACCAGCACCGCGCGGCTGGCGGCCAAGCGCGCTGGGCTGCCCGCGCCGACGGCCAACGGGCTGTATGATCCCGCCATCAACATACCCCTCGGCGCCAGCCACATTGCCTGGCTGCTGCGGCGCTACGATGACGTGCTGCCGTTCGCGGCGGCCGCCTACAATGCCGGCGAGCACCGGGTTGACCGCTGGATGCGCGAGCGCGCGGGCGTGGCGCTTGACGTGTGGATTGACGCCATTCCCTTTCGCGAAACCCGCAACTACGTTCACAACGTGCTGGCCTTCAACCAGATTTACGCTGCCCGCTTTGGCGATGAGACGCCGATGCTGCCCGGCGTTGACATGGCGGTGGCGCCGCGATGAGCAACCTTGAACTGGTTGACATCGGCGCCAACCTGCTCAATGGGCAGTTCCGCGACGACCTCGACGCCGTGCTCGCCCGCGCCAGGGGCGCCGGGCTCAGCCACATGATGGTGACCGCCACCAACGTGGCGGATTCGGCAGCCGCCATCGATCTGTGCCGGGGCCATGCGGATCTCTCCTGCACGGTCGGCGTGCATCCGCACGCCGCCGCCAAGACGCTGGCCGAGGGCGGGGACTGGGTGGCGCATCTGCGGGCATTGGCCGGCCAAGAGCAAACGTGGCGATGCCCCAGACCGAAGAGTGGGCGGTCGCCGGGCGCAAGAGTCGACTCAGGCGAAAGCCCTGCCCCGCGATCAAGAAAAATAGTCTGCGCCATCGGCGAGGCCGGGCTCGACTTCTACCGCAACTTCTCGCCGCCGGCCGATCAGCGTGCCGTGTTCGACGCCCAGATCCTGCTCGCCGCCGAACTCGGCCTGCCGCTGTTCGTCCACGACCGGGACAGCGGCGGCGCGGTGTACGACGCCCTGATTAAACATGCCGGGCAACTCAACGGCGTGGTGATCCACTGTTTCACCGGCGATGAAGCGGATCTGCGGCGCTACCTGGCGGCAGGCTTTCATATCGGCGTTACCGGCTGGGTCTGCGACCGCCGGCGCGGTGAGCGCCTGCGCGGCCTGATCCCGCAAATTCCCGTTGATCGCCTGTTGATCGAAACCGATGCGCCCTTTCTGCTGCCCCATGGGGCAGCCAGCCCAACCGCAGACAAGCGGCGCAACGAACCCTGCCTGCTGCCCTTCATCGCCGGCGCCATCGCGGAACTTCTGGACATGCCCGCATCGGAGCTGGCCCGCCAAACCGCGGCCAACGCCAAGCGTCTGTTCGGCCTCAGCGAGGGGTCAACAGACCCATGACGGCATCCCGATCGAGGGGCGGGTCGATTTCCCGGCCCGCGAAGCGAAGCACTGGGATGCGTTCGCCGTAGCGCTGCAGCAACTCATCCTCGGTGGCCACATCCACCACCCGCAAGGCCAAGCCGCTGAGTTCTGGCATACTCAGCAGCATGTCCAGCGCCTGCTCGCATCGGGTGCAGCCGCCGGTCGAGTAAAGAACCAACTCCATGCTTGCATCATACCGCCACGGCGACCGGGCCAGCGCTGCCAAGTACCCCTTGGCCACGGCCACCGCTTTGCCGTGGCAGGCGGCGGCCGACGGCGCATGGTGCGAGCTGGCCTTGCCGCCCTGCCCCGCCGCTCACATCATCGTGCCGAGCCTGTCCACGGACCTAAGGGAATGCACCTATCAGGTGACGCTGCACACCGCCGATGACCGCTGGACTTTGCAGGCTGTGCCTTCGCCGCCCCCTTCCGGTCGGCGTCGGGCTCGCCGACCGGCAAGTGGGCCAATCAGCACCCACATCGACTGCTTTCATACCGAAGCCGACCTGCCCGCCAGCCGCCTGCGCTTCACCCTTCGGCAGGCTGAACCACCGGCGCGCCATTTGCTGGCCGTCTCGGTGCGTCCCCTGGAAATGTGCCCGCAGCCTCCCGCAGCCACGCGGGCGGTCGCGGCGCAGCCTCCCGCCATCAGCCAGATGCAGGGACCCAAGGCCATTCAACAACGAATCTGCTCGCCTACCGCTTTGGCGATGACCCTCAAGGCGGCGGACGCAGGCATTGACTGGCTCGAGGTGGTGGAGCGGTGCTTCGACCAACGCACCCAATCCTACGGCTGCTGGCCGATGGCCGTCCGCTGCGCCGCCAGCTATGGCCGGCTCGGGGCGGTGGAGGCGCTGCCTGCCTGGGAGCCAGCCATCCAAGTGCTGCGCGCCGGTCTGCCGATCGTCGCCAGCATCGACTTCGCCACCGGCGAACTGCCCGGGGCGCCGCTTTCCAAGACCGCGGGCCACTTGGTAACCTGTTACGGCGTTGACGGCGATGCTGTGCTGGTCAACGACCCGGCGGCAGGCGAAGCGGCGGGCGTGCCGCGCCGCTACGATTTCGAAGCCTTCAGCCGGGCGTGGCTGCGCCGCCGGGGAGCGGCGTACATCATGCCAGCGCCATAGCGGGAGGGAGGGGCTGGAGAGCGCGATGAAGCACTTGGGATGGTTCCTGCTGCTCGCGGCAGGCTTTGGCCTGACCACTGCGGGGCTGATGCTTTGGCACGACTTGAGCTTCGCCTTCACCGGCATGTGGCGGCTCGACGATGGCCTGCATCCGCTGTACCTACTGATCGTCGGCATCGCCATGATCCCACCGGCTTTGGGCGAGATCATCCTGCTTGAGCAGCGCCGGGACGATGGCTGAAGCTAGGGCCGAGCCTAGGCCGCAGCGAGTCTATCTGCGCCCGGTTAACCGCCGGGACCGGGATGAGTTCATCACCGTCATGCGTCGCAGCGCGTCGTTGCACGAGCCTTGGATCCACCCGCCCACCACCCGCGAAGCCTTCAGCCGCTACCTCAAGCGCTTGGAGCAGGACGACCACGTGGGCCTGTTGGTCATCGAGAAGGAAACCGAAGCGATCGTGGGTTGCTTCAACATCAACAACATCGTGCGCGGCTCTTTTCTCAGCGCCTCCCTCGGCTATTATGCCGCCCAACCTTACGCGGGACGCGGCTACATGCAGGAGGGGCTTGAACAGGTCATTACGTGGGCAGTCGAAAAACTGGGCCTGCACCGTTTGGAGGCCAACATACAGCCGCGCAACGAACGATCCATCGCCTTGGTGAGGCGTTGCGGCTTCAAACGGGAGGGCGTCTCACCAGACTACCTGTTCATTGCCGGCGCTTGGCGGGACCATGAGCGCTGGGCCTGGCTCGACCGGCGCCACGGCCTGCGTCCGCCGTTGTGACGGCTTACGGCACCTGGCCTTCGCCGATCACGCCCCGCCTCGTGGCCGAGGCAGCGGTCGGCATCGGCGATCCGCAGGTCAGCGGCGGCGCCGCCTACTGGCTGGAGTCGCGCCCCGCGGAAGGGGGTCGCGTCACCCTGTTCAAACTGGTCGGAAAGCAGGCTGTGGAGCTCACGCCGAACCCTTACAGCGTGAGGAGCCGCGTCCATGAATACGGCGGCGGCGCCTACCTGCCCACCGACAGCGGCGTTTTCTTCGTCAACGACCGGGGCCAGAACGTCCATCGGATCGCCACGGACGGCGGCATCAGCCCGGTCACCGACTCCCCGTCCAGCGTGCGCTACGCGGACTTTTGCTTCGATGCCGCCCGCCGCCGCCTGATTGCCGTCACCGAGATTCACGGCGACGGCGAGCCGGAGAATGCTCTCGCCGCCATCCACATCGACGACGGCCGTGTCGCCTTGCTGCACCAGGGCCACGACTTCTACGCCGCGCCCCGGGTGTCGGCGGACGGCGACGAATTGCTGTTCATCGCCTGGGACCATCCGAACATGCCCTGGGACGGCACCCAACTGCTGCGCTGCCGCCTCGACGGGGACGTCATCGGCGAGGCCGCCGTGATCGCCGGCGGTGCCCGGGAATCGGTCATGCAGCCGAGTTGGGCGCCGGACGGTGCCGTCCTCTACATCAGCGACCGCAGCGGCTATTGGAACCTCCATCGGCTGGACGAGTCCGGGGACGGGTCGGTGCTGGCCGACGACGCGGACTACGGCGGCCCGCCTTGGCAATTCGGGCAGCGCAGCTACGCTTGCCTGAACGAACGTTTCATCGCCGCCTGCCGACACGGCCAAGGTGGGCAGGACTTGGTGTTGATCGATTGCCAAAGCGGCTTTGCCAGCCCCCTGCTGGAAGACACCGCGGGCTGCGGGCAGCTCTCAGTTCACGAGAACGACATCTACTTGCTCGCCGCCCACAGCGACCGGCCCACCGAATTCGTACGCCTGAACCCGGGCAGCGGCGATACAACCACGGTGGCTGAGCCACCGCCACCCGAAGTGAACCCGACCTACTTCATCGCACCGGAGCGCATCGCCTACCCTACGCGGGACGGCGAGCAGGCCTACGCCTACCTCTACCGGCCCCACAATCCCGATCACTCAAGCGGCAGCGAAAAGCCCCCCCTGCTGACGCTCTGCCACGGCGGACCGACCGGGGCGGCATCGCCCGCGCTCAAGCTGCTCGTGCAGTTCTACACCAGCCGTGGCTGGCTGGTGGTGGACGTGGATTACCGGGGCAGCGCGGGTTACGGGCGCGCCTACCGGGAGGCCTTGAACGGCCGCTGGGGCGAACTGGACCTAAGTGATTGCGAGGACGCGGTCTATCACCTCGCCGCCCAAGGCGAGGCGGACCCGGCCCGCGCCGCCATCCGCGGCGGCAGCGCGGGGGGCTACACCGTGCTGCGCGCCCTCACCGCAGGCAACGTGTTTCGGGCCGGCGCCAGCCACTACGGCATCGGCGACCTCACCGCCTTGGCCCGTGACACCCACAAGTTCGAGTCCCGCTACCTCGACGCGCTGCTCGGTTCGGACGAAGCGCTCAGGGAGCGTTCGCCCATCAACCACCTCGACGGCCTGAACTGCCCGGTGATCTTCTTTCAAGGCGCGGAGGACCGCATCGTGCCGCCCAACCAAGCCCAGGCCATGGTCGCGGCGCTGCGTGCCAAGGGCCTGCCCGTCGCCTACCTCGAATACCCCGGCGAGGGGCACGGCTTTCGCGACGGCGCCAACATCGCCCACAGCATCGGCGCGGAATACGCCTTCTTCTGCCGCGTCTTCGGCCTGCCCGTGGCGGAGGGGCTTCCGGACATCGAGGTGGAGAACCTATGACCAGCGCCTGCGATGTGATCGTGCTGCAAGGCGGCCAGTCGCTGGAGGCGGAGATTTCCCGGGTGTCCGCCAGCCAAGTGGCCGCTGGCCTCGAAGCCGCCGGGCACCGCGTTACCTGCTTGGAGGTGGACCGGGATGCCCCGGCAACCCTGGCCGAGGTCCGCCCGGACGTGGTCTTCCCCGCCCTGCACGGCCCCCCCGGCGAGGATGGCACCGTGCAGGGACTGCTCGACATCCTGCAGTTGCCCTATGTGGGCGGCGGCGTGGCCGCCAGCGCGGCGGCGATGGACAAGATCTGCGCCAAGGCCCTATTCCGTCGCGCCGGGTTGCCGGTGGCCGATGATGTGGTCCTTTTCCCAGGAATCGCCGCCGAGGACGCCGCGGCGCGCATTATCGACGTCCTAGGCGATCAAGTGGTCATCAAGCCATCTGGCCAGGGCAGCGCCATCGGCATCGCCCGGCTGCCCGAGGTCAGCGAGATTGCCGCTGCCGTGGCCGAAGGTTTGAAGCTAGGCAGCGTCATCGCCGAACCCTTCATCACCGGGCGCGAGATCACGGTCGGCGTGCTCGACCTGCACGGCCAAGCGCCCCATGCCTTCCCGGTGATCGAAATCCGCACTGCGCCAGGCGAGTGGTACGACGCCGTGAACCGCTACCAGGCCGGGGCCAGCGAGCACGTCATCCCCGCCCCGCTGCCCGCCGCCGTCAACGCCGAGCTGCAGCGCATCGCCATCGCTGCCCACCAGGCGTTGGGATTGCGGGACTTATCAAGGGCCGACTTCATCGTCAGCGACGACGAGGGGATACATCTGCTGGAAGTCAACTCCCTGCCGGGAATGACGCCGACCAGCCTGTACCCGGACGGAGCGCGGGCGGATGGGTGGGAGTTTCCGGAGTTGCTTGATGCGTTGGTCAGAAGCGCTTTGGAGCGGAAGAAGGGGAATTGACGGCAGTTCGGTGGTGCTAAATCGGCAGAAGCATGATGGAGTCTATAAGGCATCTGGAGATTACATTGTCTCTTGTGGGGGGGCGAGATCGCAGGTCACGGCGTCTCGCTTTGTTGTTAGCCAACCAATGCCATTGACGCCTTACCGGACAAGCACCTAGGATCGGCTTTTTTTCGCGCAGCAAGGTGTCTTCGGTGGCTGGATACAAGGGGTACGAGATTCAATATGGCGAGAAGAGCGGGGGATGGATCGTTTCGCCCGTCGGCGAACGCATTGCTATTTTCCATCATACAATGGGCGATAGTGCGCCAATACTAGCGTCCCTAGTCAATGGCATTGATGTGGACAAGGGCTACCCCTCACTCAATGCCGCCGTGAGAGATATTGCCGATCAGCACATTGCGTTGACCAGCGATGCGAGTGACGACCCAATCCTGTCTTCCGGGGAGGCTAGGGTGGTAATCACGGGGACGGTAGAGAACCTTCAGCTCAATCAGAACTCCATCGGCATTCAGATCACCCCGACCCAAGTGGAGGACATCAATAAGGAAATCGATAGGGCAACCCCTAGCCTGCTCAGGAAGGTGCTCAAAGAGTGGATTCCCCAAGCATGTACGAAAGAGGGCGTTGGGCTCCTGCTCGCAATGCTGGGCTTGGCAGCCTCCTAAATCGGCATGATCGCACGCTTTATGAACTCCCAAGGAGCAGTCTTGGCCGTGGCGGCGTCAGGGCCACTTCTTCACCGATCCTGAGCTATGTTGCGCCCACTGATCCGCAAGCGTCTCCTGCGCTGTCAAGTGGCTAGGCAACCATGAACCAAACCGACCTAGTGGCTCGCCTCTGCGACCGACCGGAGAGCTTCGCGTGGTTCCTTGGTGCTGGCGCCTCGCGCTCGGCAGGCCTTCCAAGCGCGGCCGACCTTATCTGGGATCTGAAATGGCGGCACTATTGTCGGGAGGAGAATCAGGACATTTCTCGGCAGGATCTCCAGAACGACGTAGTCAGGCAGCGCATCCAGGCCTATTTCGACTCTCGCGGTTTCCCGGCTCCTTGGGAGGACAGTGAATACACAACCTATTTTGAACGTATATTCGGTTCCGACCGGGAACGACAGCGGCAGTACATCAGTGCGCAGCTAGCCGAGAAACGCGTCTCTCTTTCCGTTGGAAACAGGGTGTTCGGTGCCCTTATCGCCGCAGGGCTGACCCGGATAGCTTTCACGACCAACTTCGACACCGTTGTGGAGAAGGCTGTTGCAGGGATGGGCAATCAGCCACTTCCCGTGTACCACCTTGAAGGTGCCCGCGCTGCGAATACCGCCCTCAATGACGAAGACTTCCCGATGTACTGCAAGCTTCACGGGGACTTCCGCTACGACAGCCTAAAGAACCTCGCTCAAGATCTGGAACACCAAAACGAAGAGCTCTCCTCCTGCCTCGTCAACGCCGCCAATCGCTTTGGGTTCGTCGTATCTGGATACAGCGGTCGCGATGAGAGTGTCATGCAGCTATTCCACCGAGCACTGGATACTTCCAATCCGTTCCCACACGGACTCTACTGGACGTCCATGAAAGGCTCTGACATTCCTACAGCAGTCCAACACTTGATGGACGCAGCCGTGTCCAAAGGGGTGACGGCAGTGGTGGTTGAGGTCCAGACCTACGACGCCTTCATGCTTCACTTGTGGCGTAACGTCCAAGACAAGCCAGCCGACTTGGATGCCAAAGTACGCAAGTCCAACTTGGTGACCGTTAACATCCCCCTTCCCACTCCCCCTCAGCAAGGACCACTGGTAAGGCTTGCGAACCTCCCAATCCTGTCCATGCCTGAGAGTTGCCAAGCACTAACTTTCGCTGCATCCAAGGATTGGGACGAGCTTCGCCAAGCCATGATCGAATCCAAGGGCCGTCTCATTCTAACCAAGGGTGAGGCCGTTTTGGCTTGGGGAACCCGCCACCGAATTCGCGAGGTGTTCGGCAAGGATCTGCAGTCTATCGCCACAGCCCGTGTGCCCACTGACCTGCGCTCTAAAGGGAACTATCACATCAAGGGTTTCTTGGAGCAAGCGCTCGCGCTTTCGCTCGTCCGCGATCGGCCACTACTGACGCGCATGCGTGGGCCATCCACCTACCTTATCGCCAATCCACACGCGGCGTCTCGCTCGGACCTTAAGCGCCTCTCTGCTGTGGTTGGCGACAGCAGCGGAGTGGTGCCTGGAGTACTGGCGACTCCCACATCCGAACGTCCTGAGAAAGAAGAGGTCAGATGGGCCGAGGCGCTTCGAATTTCTATCAGTCAGGCGAACGACCGATTCTGGATGCATGCCCATCCAGAGATATGGATATGGCCACCCCGAGCCCGCAAAGACGCTCGGGACTTCATGCAGCATCGCCGTAGGAATCGTTTCAACGCCAAGTACAACTCCCTACTCGATGCGTGGTTGCACGTCATTTTCGGGAAACATCGACGCGCATCCCAAATTGCCCGGTTGCCATTCGAAGACGGCGACGACGCCGAAAACCCACAGTTCCTGCTCAGCACCCGAACTGCCTTCACTCGGAAGGTCTCTGCATGAAAGCCACAGCATCCGAATTGCCCGGCTATACGGCGCTTCCCGAACCGGAGCTTATGTTCCATAACAGCCGTACTGGCAAGCATCCGCTTGTCGGGCTTATTGAAAACGGCCCCTACGGACAGCGGTTCGGCGCTCCCTCGGTAGTGCGGCTAGCACTGCTTGGCCCCCGTTCCGACCTTCCCCGCCTTGATGAACTCGTCGCTGAACTGCGGAGTTCAGCCAAACCTCGGGAGGCGAAAAACTACTATCCAGACTACCCCGGTTTCCGTGCCCTCTTCCGAATCCCCATCACGTCGCAAAACCCTCGGCTGGTCAAGCCGTTCCCCGATGCGCTTGATCAGTACGCCCAAGCCGAAGATAAAGTATCTCTCGCCAAAGGCCTTTTTCAGACTATCCGGCAACTCCGCCCCCTCCGCTCTGAGTTTGATGTCGCTCTGGTTTACCTCCCACCGCACTGGGAGGCCTGCTTCGAAGACGAAAGCTTCAATTTTCATGACTACTTGAAAGCGTACTGTGCGCCATCCGACATTCCTATCCAAATCGTCCGTACGTCCTCTTTCGAGCGTACTTGCCGCGCTAACGTCATGTGGGGACTCAGCGTTGCTCTGTACGCAAAGTCTGGCGGAGTTCCCTGGAAACTCACCGGCCTTAGCTCTGACGAGGTTTTCATCGGGATCAGCTATGCCATGAAAGGGGATCCCGACGGGCCACAATACACCACATGCTGCAGTCAGATATTCGACCCGGACGGGACGGGCTTTCGCTTTGTAGCATACGACGCCAAGGAGTTTACGCAGGATCGCAGCCGGAATCCCTACCTCTCCTACTACGAGATGCAGTCTGTGCTATCTCGCAGCCTTGAGGTCTACCAAACAGGGCATGCGGGCCACTCTCCGCGCAAGATCACTGTGCATAAGAACACCGAGTTCAAGGAGGAGGAGATATTGGGCGCCCTCGACAGCTTTCGCGAAGCCGCCGAAGTCGAGCTCGTCCAGATTGTAAAGGGTGTAACGTGGAAGGGAATCCGATTCAATACCAGAAAACCGCCCGAACCAGATCGCTACCCAGTCGACCGCGGCACCTATCTCCCGATAAACGACAATGAAGCCCTTCTTTGGACACAAGGGAGTGTGCGTGGAGTTCATATGCAGAACAAAAACTATAGCGTCTACAAGGAAGGCGGGTTGGCTCCAACTCCTTCACCCGTGCTACTCAGGCGGTTTTCGGGCCAAGGCGGATGGCATGAAACCTGCTCAGGTGTGCTCGGTCTCACGAAGATGGACTGGAATAACAACACGTTGTACAAGAAGCTGCCAGTCACGCTTGTCTATTCCAAGGCGTTCGCCGATATCGTTCAGCAAAACCCCAACATCGTCGACCAAGTGTATGATTTCCGTTGCTTTATGTAGTTTTACATTTGCCTTCGCGATTCGGTGCGTCACCTTCTCTACGGGCAAGCCTGATGCCCTTCGTATAGTCTGGGCCTTGCCGCTAGATTGTTTTCCCGAAGTGCTCATAGGCCGTGTGAACACTCCAACAGGGAGAACGAAGTGACAAACGGCGATCTCAACTGGATTGCCAACTACATCTGGGGCATTGCGGACGACGTCCTCCGCGACCTCTACCAGCGCGGCAAATACCGCGATGTCATCCTCCCCATGACCGTGCTCCGGCGCCTCGATGCCGTTCTGGAGAGCGGCAAGACCGCTGTGCTCGACATGAAAGAGCGTTTGGACGAGGCGGGTGTGGTCGAGCAGGACGCCATGCTGCGCCAAGCCGCCGGGCAGGCCTTCTATAACACCTCTCGGTTCACCTTGGGGGATTTGCGCGCACGCGCCAATCGCGACCGGCTCGAAGCAGATTTCCGCGACTACCTCGACGGCTTCTCACCGAACGTGCAGGACATCCTCAACTGCTTCGAGTTCCGCAATCAGATTCCCAAGCTCTCCCGGGCGGATGCCTTGGGATCGCTGATCGAGAAGGTGACCTCGCCTGAGATCAACTTAGGCCCTGAAGCCGTTAGGAACGCCGATGGCACCGTCCGCCGCCTAGGCCTGGACAACCACGGCATGGGGTCGATCTTCGAGGAGCTGGTGCGCCGGTTCAACGAGGAGAACAACGAAGAGGCCGGCGAGCACTGGACGCCGCGGGACGCGGTGAAGCTGATGGCCAAGCTCGTCTTCATGCCCATTGCCGATGAGATTCGGTCGGGCACCTACCTGCTTTACGACGGCGCTTGCGGCACTGGCGGAATGCTGACTGTGGCCGAAGAGACGTTGCGGGAACTGGCCCAGGACCACGGCAAGGAGGTCTCCACCCATCTCTACGGGCAGGAGATCAACTCCGAAACCTACGCGATTTGCAAGGCCGACCTGTTGCTCAAGGGCGAGGGTGACGCTGCGGACAACATCGTCGGCGGGCCTGAGCACTCCACCCTTTCGAACGATGCATTCCCGTCGCGGGAGTTCGACTTCATGCTCTCCAATCCGCCCTACGGCAAGAGTTGGAAGACCGACTTGGAGCGAATGGGCGGCAAGAAGGACATGCGCGACCCAAGGTTCGTGATCGACCACGCCAGCGACCCCGAATACTCGCTTGTGACCCGCTCAAGCGACGGCCAACTGCTGTTCCTCGCCAACAAGCTCTCCAAGATGAAGCAAGACACGCGGCTTGGCAGCCGCATCGCGGAGGTCCACAACGGCAGTTCCCTCTTCACGGGCGACGCGGGCCAAGGCGAGAGCAACATCCGCCGCTGGATTATCGAGAACGACTGGTTGGAAGCCATCGTCGCACTGCCGCTCAACCTGTTCTACAACACCGGCATCGCCACCTATGTGTGGGTGCTGACCAACCGCAAGCCGGAGCATAGGCGCGGCAAGGTGCAGTTGATCGACGCAACGCAGCGGTTCCAACCGCTGCGGAAGAGCCTTGGCAAGAAAAACTGCGAACTGGGGGAAGACGACATCGCACATGTCTGCGACTTATTCCTCCAGTTTAAGGAGACTGAGGAAAGCAAGATCTTCGATAACGACGCCTTGGGCTACTGGAAGGTGACCGTGGAGCGGCCCCTGCGATTCGAGGGCGCCGATCCCAATCGTGTGTACCGGCCAGCGGAGATTGCGGCGCTCAAGGAGACCGGCAAGCGCAGCGAGGGCGCACCTCCGATCATTCGGCGAATCCACAAGCAGGGCACCGAGGCCAGCCCATTGCACGGACTTTGCTCCGTCGAAGTCAATGGCAAGCCGATGGTGGTGGAGTACGAGCCGGACTCCGATCTCCGCGACACGGAACAGATTCCGTTACAGGAAGAGGGAGGCGTAGACGCCTTCCTGCAGCGCGAGGTACTTCCCTATGCCGCCGATGCTTGGTATCGGCCGGGAAGCGTGAAGGTGGGTTACGAGATCAGCTTCAATCGCTACTTCTACAAGCCGGAGCCGATGCGGACGCTGGCGGAGATTCGGGCTGACATCGTGTCACTTGAGAACGAGACACAAGGCCTTCTAGGCGAGATTTTGGGGGAGTACGAACTGTGAGGGAAATCCGCGGCAATGCGAAAAACCTACGAGCGCTGCTCGCTGGTGCCAAGTTCGCGATCGACTACTACCAGCGCGAGTACCGTTGGGCGACCAAACAGGTTGCGGAGTTGATCGAGGATCTGGCCGAAAAGTTCAGGGACGACTACGAGGTCGGCGATCCCCGCAGCGCCGTCGAAGACTACGGGCACTACTTCTTGGGCTCGATCATCATTAGCGACCGCGACGGGCGTAAGTTCATCATCGACGGCCAACAGCGGCTGACGACGCTCACGCTGCTCCTGATCCACATCTACCTCCAACTGGAGGACGACGAGCAGAAGGCGCAGGTTGCCGATCTGATCTTCTCGATGAAGTTCGGGAGGCGTTCGTTCAACCTCGATGTCGACGAGCGTGCAGCCTGCATGGAGGCGCTGTTCACCGGGAGTCCGTTCGAGGAGGCGGGTCAACCGGAGTCCGTGGCGAACATCCTTCTCCGTTTCCGCGACGTGACCGAGCTGTTCCCAAGTGACCTTGCGGACGCCGCGCTGCCATACTTCGCAGATTGGCTGATCGAGAACGTTCATCTCGTCGAAATCACCGCGTATTCCGACGCGGACGCATACACCATCTTCGAGACCATGAACGACCGCGGGCTATCGCTCACGCCAACGGACATGCTGAAGGGATACCTGCTCGCGAACATCGAAGATCCCCGACGGCGGAATGCTGCCAATCAGTTGTGGCGCACTCAGATCACGCGATTGCAGGACCTCGGGAAAGAGGAGGACGCGGACGCGATCAAGGCATGGCTCCGAAGCCAGCACGCGACTAGCATCCGGGAACGGAAACGAGGTGCGGCACCGCGCGACTTCGATCGCATCGGGACGGAGTTCCATCGCTGGATTCGGGAACAGGAGGAGAGCCTGGGCCTGACCTCGGGCGCTGAATTTGCACGCTTCATCGAAGAGGACTTCAGCTTCTACGGTCGCTGGTACGCCCGTCTGCGCGAAGCGGCGGAGACCCTGACGGATGGGCTGGAGTCCGTTCGCTACTGCGCGGAGCACAACTTCACTCTCCAGTACCCCGTTCTGCTAGCGCCTTTGAAGCGCGAGGATCGCGAGGAGGACATCCTGCGGAAACTGCGCGTCGTGTCGGCGTTCCTCGACATCCTCATTAGTCGGCGCATCTGGAACTGGCGGGCGATCGGATACTCGACGATGCAGTACGCCATGTTTCTGGTCATGCGCGACATCCGCGGCAGGGACGCATCTGACTTGGCGAGAACACTCGAGGGACGTTTGGCTGGGGAAACCGAGACTTTCGTGACGAATGATCGTTTCCGTTTGCACGGCACGAACGGGCGTCAGATCCACCGCCTGCTTGCCCGGATGACCGACTATGTGGAGACCCAGGCCGGGCGCGCATCAAGGTATCAGGAGTACGTCCACCGCCACGGGAACCAACGATACGAGGTCGAGCACATCTGGGCCGACCATCCAGAAAGACACACCGACGAGTTCAGTCATCCGTCTGACTTCTCGGAATACCGCAATCGGATCGGCGGCCTCCTGCTGCTGCCGAAGAGCTTCAACGCCAGTTATGGCGATCTCCCCTATGCGGAAAAGCGCGGGCACTACCTCAAGCACAACCTTTTGGCACAAAGCCTCCACGAAAAGGCATACGATCGAGACCCAGGGTTCGCCGGTTTTGCGCACTCAAGCGGGCTACCGTTCAAACCGCACGCTGAGTTCTTGAAGGCTGACCTAGACGCTCGACAGGAGCTCTATCGACAACTCGCGGAGACGGTGTGGAACCCCGAGCGACTGGCGAGAGCGGCAGAGTCTTGATGGGCGCCCCCGGTCGTTATCCCACCATGAAGGATTCCGGTGTGGAGTGGCTGGGTGACGTGCCTGTGCATTGGGGGTGTCAGAGGCTAAAGACTCTTTGCACAATGCAAAGCGGAGAGGCCATTACGGCAGAGACCATTGAGGCGACGGGTGAGTACCCCGTCTACGGTGGCAATGGAGTGCGCGGATTTTCGTCCAAGTACACACACGATGGTACGTATGCTCTGATAGGCCGACAAGGGGCGTTGTGTGGAAACGTGCGCTTGGCGCAAGGTCGCTTCTGGGCGTCTGAGCATGCAGTCGTGACAAGGTTGCCCGGTGACCATGTCCCTGAGTGGTTTGTCTCTGTTCTGACGGTCATGAATCTGAATCAGTACTCGGTTGCGGCGGCACAACCAGGGCTGTCGGTTGACCGTGTGTTGAACCTTTGGGTACCAGTTCCTCCGCAATGTGAACAGAGGGCGATCGCGCGCTTTCTCGACTACGCGACGAGCCGAATCGACCGGTGTATCCATGCCAAAGAGAAGCTGATCACGCTGCTGGAGGAGCAGAAGCAAGCGGTCATCCATGCAGCAGTCACAGGTCAGATCGACGTACGCACCGGCAAGCCTTACCTCAAGTACAAGCGATCTAGAATCAGCCTGATCGAAGATGTGCCAAAGTGTTGGAAAGTGCGGCGGCTTAAGACCATCGCCAGGATACGCTATGGATTAGGCCAACCACCCCGAGAGGTTCCAGATGGCTTACCCATGTTGCGCGCGACCAACATTTGTCGAGGAGAGATCGTCGAAAAGGACATGGTGTACGTTGACCCTAAGGAGGTACCGATCGGTCGTAACGCGCTTCTTGCGCAGGAGGAGATTCTTGTCGTGAGGAGCGGGGCTTACACGGCTGATTCGGCCATTGTCCCTCAGGAATACAGTGGTGCAGTGGCAGGCTATGACCTAGTTGTTGCTGCGACGGGAGTATCGCCTAGATTCCTAGCTTTTGCGCTGCTGGCTGGCTATGTCCGTGATGATCAACTGATCGTAGCCAGTTTGCGAGCAGCGCAACCGCACCTGAATGCGGAGGAGTTGGGGGTCGCGCTCGTCTTGCTGCCGTCCTGGCAGGACCAAGTTGCCATCGCGGAATACTTGGA
The DNA here is from genome assembly GCA_009843635.1 of Gammaproteobacteria bacterium. GTDB lineage: Bacteria > Pseudomonadota > Gammaproteobacteria > Pseudomonadales > Azotimanducaceae > Azophilus. Next base: position 52,483 of record VYDB01000123.1, on the reverse strand, counting down.
TACGGTCACTAGGCAGATACAAACGACCATCACTCACGGCCGTCGGCAGATCGAACTCCTTGGGGAATACCGCAACCGCCTAATCGCCGACGTTGTTAGTGGCAAGATTGACGTGCGTGAGGTAGCTGCTGCGCTGCCCGATGAAGGTCCATTCGCGTACAAGGGTACGCTGGATGAAGTCCGGCGATTTCACAAGAAACAGGGGTGAGGGTGCCGGTTCCCACCAAACCAAAGATCTACCATATTCTCCATGTGGATCGGCTAGCGTCGGTGGTGTCGAACGGCTGTCTTTGGTCGGATTCCGAGGTGCAGCGCCGCGACCCGGCCGGCACGACCATCGGTATGAGCGGAATCAAGCAACGCCGATTAGCCACTCCGCTGGGTAGCCATCCTGATCTCTATGTTGGTGACTGCGTACCGTTTTACTTTTGTGCGCGATCCGTGATGCTCTACGTGATTTATATGGCGAACCACCCGGAACTCGCCTATCGCGGCGGCCAAGATCCAGTGGTGCATCTTGAGGCAGACTTTCACCAAGCAGTCAATTGGGCCGACAGGCACGATAGGCGATGGGCATTCACAGAGTCCAACGCAGGCTCCAATTACTTCGCGGACTACTGTGACCTTGCGAACCTTAACGAGATCAACTGGACAGCAGTTGAAGCTAGGGACTGGCGAAAATGCCAGGAACATAAGCAGGCGGAATTCCTTGTCGAACGTTCATTTCCTTGGACGCTTTTCCGGCGCGTTGGCGTACGTACCCAGAGTGTTCGCCGACGAGTGCAGGAGGCTATTGGGAATGTCGCTCACCAGCCGAAGGTCGAGATCATGCCGAACTGGTACTATTGAACTGAAGAGGATGCACCGATGATAGAGTTCAAGACGGGCGACATTCTTGCCGAGGACGCGGAAGCCCTCGTCAATACAGTGAATTGCGTCGGCGTGATGGGGCGTGGGATCGCACTACAGTTCAAAAAGGCCTTTCCCGACAATTTTCGGGCTTACTCCGAGGCTTGCAAGCGTGGTGAAGTTCAACCTGGCCGCCCGTTCCTTTATGAGACAGGGGGACTGACCAATCCCCTTTACATCATTAACTTCCCGACCAAACGGCATTGGCGCGGTGATAGCCGGCTTGAGGACATTGACACCGGTTTGGCCGCCTTGGCGGTGCTGATACGCGAACACGGAATTCGCTCCATCGCCGTGCCGCCATTGGGCAGCGGTCTTGGGGGCTTGGATTGGAACCAAGTGCGCCCGCGTATCGAAGAAACCTTAGTGGGTTTTAATGAGTTGCGAACTGTAGTTTTCGAGCCCACTGAGGTCTTTGAGAAGGGTAGAACCGTTCGCAGCCGTAAAGCGCCAAAGATGACCTCCGGTCGGGCAGCTCTGGTGGGCTTGATCGACCGCTATCTGAATGGGCTGCTTGATCCGTTCATTACTCTGTTGGAAGTCCACAAGCTGATGTACTTCATGCAAGTGGCAGGCCAGCCGCTGAAACTAAAGTTCAACAAAGCGCTTTATGGACCCTACGCCGAAAACCTGCGCCACGTTCTGCATGCGGTCGAAGGGCATTTCATATCGGGTTACGCTGATGGCGGGGACGCTCCGGATAAGGTGCTTGGGCTTGTCCCTGGCGCCGTTCAGGATGCCACTGCCGTGCTGAACCAGTCACACACGGCCAAAAAGCGCTTCGACCGTGTGGCAGACCTAGTCGAAGGATTTGAGTCTGCTTTCGGTCTGGAGTTGCTCTCGACAGTTCATTGGGTGCTCGAATGCGACACCCCGGCAACACGAGATGATCTTGTTGCCCGAACCCATGCATGGAACGAACGCAAGAAACGCTTCTCGCCTAGGCAGATTCAGCTCGCTGCGGATGTGCTTGTTGAGAAGGGGTGGGTAGATGCCGGAGCAGATTCGATTCAACCCGAATCGAACTGAGGGCTGTTGGACACAGCATCGCTCAGGAGGCGACCGACATGATCAACTGGGAAACCTGTCCTGCCGTCGAGCGAACGCCTGGAAAGGTCAGCGGCGCTTGGGTCTTCAGTGGCACCCGCATCCCGCTCTACTCGCTATACGAAAACCTAGCCGCTGGGGCGACGGTCAAGGACTTCGTGGAGTGGTTCCCCGGCGTGGACGAAGTGCAGGTTCAAAGCGTTCTCGAACATGAAGCGAAGTTGCAGCGGAATGCCTGATGCCAACCGACATCACCGAAGCCGGCCTTGAGCGGCTGATCTGCATCGGGTTGACTGGCGACCCTTGCGAGCCGCCTGATGCTGACTCTGTCCGAGAACCTCGTGCCGCGTATGGCGGGGTTGGCTGGCGTGGCGGAAGCTGGCGCGACTACGACCGTGGGTACTGCCTCGATCTGACGCAGCTTGCTGCCTTCCTTGACGACTCCGACCCGGAAGCATCGGCGGCTCTCGGGCTTGCGGAAGACGGCCCCACCCGGCGTCGGTTTCTTTCGCGGCTTCAAGGCGAGATCAGCAAGCGCGGGACGATCCATGTCCTTCGTCACGGAATCCGGCACGGCCCTCATGACCTGAAGCTTTTCCACGCCAGCTCCTCGGAAGGCAACGAGTCCGCTCGTGAGCGCTTTGAGCAGAACCGCTTCACCGTGACGCGGCAACTCCGCTATAGCGGCGACGAGACCCAGCGGGCGCTGGACATCGCGCTCTTCATCAACGGCTTGCCGGTTTTCACCTTCGAGTTGAAGAACAACCTCACTAAGCAGACTGTGGACGATGCGGTGCGGCAATACCAGACGGACCGCAATCCGAGGGAAAGGCTCTTCGAACTGGGCCGCTGCGTTGCCCACTTTGCGCTGGACGAGAGCGAAGTGCGGTTCTGCACCCATCTGAAGGGTAAGGGATCATGGTTCCTCCCCTTCAACCGGGGCTGGAATGATGGTGCCGGCAATCCGCCGAACCCCAGTGGCATCAAGACCGACTACCTCTGGCGGGAGGTTCTCAAGCGCGAAAGCGTGACAGAGATACTGGAGAACTACGCGCAGGTGGTTGAGTCGAAGGACGAAAAAACCGGCAGGAAGCGCAAGACCCAGATCTGGCCGCGCTACCACCAGCTCGACGTGGTTCGCCGCCTGCTGGCCGATGCCCAAGCGCAAGGCGCGGGTCGCAAGTACCTCATCCAGCACTCGGCGGGCAGTGGCAAGAGCAACTCCATCGCTTGGCTAGCGCACCAGTTGATCGGCTTGGAAAGGGACGGCTCAGCCGTCTTCGACTCCATCGTGGTGGTCACGGACCGCCGGGTTCTGGACCGCCAGATCGGCGACACCATCGGCCAGTTCGCGCAGGTTCGCGCAACCGTCGGAAAGGCCAGTCGATCCGGGAATCTGCGCCGCTTCATCGAGTCGGGCAAGAAGATCATTGTCTCCACGGTGCAGAAGTTCCCCTACATTCTGGACGAGATCGGGGACAGCCAGCGGGACCGGCACTTCGCAATCATCATCGACGAGGCGCATTCCAGCCAAGGCGGCAAGACTGCGGCGGCAATGTCGAGTGCCCTATCGGAGGCAGGCAGAGCGGAGGCTGACGAGACCTACGAGGATCTCATCAACCGCATCATGGAATCGCGCAAGCTGCTCCCCAATGCCAGCTACTTCGCCTTCACCGCCACGCCGAAGAACAAGACCTTGGAGCTTTTCGGGGAGTCTGACCCTCAGTCGGACGGCACGGTGAAGCACCGGGCGTTCCACGGCTACACCATGAAGCAGGCCATCGACGAGGGTTTCATTATCGATGTTGTGCGTCACTACATGCCCGTGTTGAGCTACTACCGCCTTGAGAAGACCGTGGAGGGCGATCCCGAGTTCGACGCGAGGAAGGCGCAGCGCAAGCTGCGGCGCTTCGTGGAAGGCCACGAGCACGCTATCCGCCTGAAAGCGGAGATCATGGTGGACCATTTCCATGAGCAAGTGCTGGCACGAAACCGGATCGGCGGGCAGGCGCGTGCGATGGTGGTCACCAACGGCGTTGAGCGCGCCATTCAGTACTTCCACGCCATCAGCGAATACCTGCGAGAGCGCAAGAGCCCTCACCGAGCCATTGTCGCCTTCTCCGGCGAGCACGAGTTCGCCGGAACCTCAGTCACCGAGGCGTCGCTGAACGGATTCCCCTCCAACGACATTGCCAAGCGCATTCAGGAAGACCCATATCGTTTCCTTGTCTGCGCGGACAAGTTCCAAACGGGGTACGACGAGCCGCTGCTGCACACGATGTACGTGGACAAGACGCTCTCCAGCATCAAGGCCGTGCAGACCTTGTCGCGGCTTAACCGGGCGCATCCGAAAAAGCACGACGCCTTTGTTCTGGACTTCCAGAATGACGCGGACACAATTCGGGAAGCGTTCGCGGACTACTACCGGGCGACCGTACTGGCTGACGAGACCGATCCCAACAAGCTGCACGACTTGCAGGCGGAACTCGACGGGGCGGGGGTTTACTCCTCAGACCAGGTGCGCGAACTGGTACGACGCTTCGTGGAGGGTGTCGAACGTGACCAGCTTGATCCGATCCTCGATGCGTGCGTGGATGTGTACAAAAGCGAACTCGACGAGGATGGTCAAGTCGCCTTCAAGGGCAGCGCCAAGGCGTTCGTTCGCACCTACAGTTTCCTTGCCAGCGTGTTGCCGTACACGAGTATGGCTTGGGAGGAACGCTCGATCTTTCTGGACTTCCTAATCCCGAAGCTCCCTGCCCCGCAGGAAGACGATCTATCCCGCGGCATCCTCGAAGCGATCGACATGGACAGCTACCGGGTGGAGAAGCAAGCCGCCCAGAAGATCATGCTCGCAGACGAGGACGCCGAGATCGACCCGGTGCCTGCGGCTGGTGGCGGCGGTCGGCCTGAACCTGAGATCGACCGGCTGTCGAACATTCTGAGAACGTTCAACGAGCACTTCGGCGACATCGCATGGGACGACGAAGACCGAGTCCGGCAGATGATCACCGAGACGATCCCCTCCAAGGTCGCCGAGGACCGAGCCTTCCGCAACGCCCGCCAAAACTCAGACAAAGCCAACGCCCGAGTCGAGCACGACAAAGCCCTGATCCGCGTTATGACCTCAGTGATGAAGGACGACGCCGAACTTTTCAAGCAGTTCATGGACAACGACGCTTTCAAGCGCTGGATGACCGACACCGTGTTCGCGCTTGCGTATGACGGGCCGGCAGTAAGATGAGTGGCCCTAGGAAAAAAGTCGGCTCGCGCTCCCAACTGGTCGTAGGCGGCCGGGACAAGCCGCTCGGTCAGCAGGAATTGGAGCGGTTGGCTTGTCAAATGTACTCCGAGACGTTCAAGCTACTCGAAGAACCTGAGCTAAAAGAGGTGGCTAAGCACAGAGTTACGGCGATGTACGGACCGCCCATGGTGCGACCCGATTTGGCGTTGGTGTCGTTCCAGGGCGGTGCTGGGGATGATTCCCCCTCCGGAAAAAGGTGGCCGAAGAAGCTTCTATACCTCGACGATGACTTCAGATTTGGTGAAGCGTTGAGAAGTCAGTTCGCATTGGCTGAAATGAGTGAAACGCTGGAGCGAAGAACCGTAGCGATGGCGGCCTGCTTTCCCGAAGCGCCGCAATCTGAGGCCAATAGCTGGATGCGGAAGACGGGCCCGAAGGCCGAATGGCGCGAGTTCTCGGTGGCTTGGGTAAGACAAATGGTCGCGGCGATGCGTCCGCAGGTGGTTCTCGTATTTGGCAAGAAGGCGAGTGAGGCGATGGGGTTGGAGGGGGAGTGGCGCGACGAAGAGCGCGACTCTTCAAGAGGATGGCGGGGCTTTGGTCGCACTGAGATCGAAGGTTGTCCCGCACTGTATTGCCAGCATCTGTCTCAGGGCTGGGACGGAGACTATGTGCAGTTGAGCCTTCGGGAGGCTGGCCGTCTGATTCGTGCGTAAGTCGAACCACACAGATTCCCGGTGCCTAGTGGAGACGTCGGTGGCGGAAATCAAGCAAAGCGATTCTTGGACTGACATGACCGTATCGACTCCCGCTACCCATCCCGAATACGTCGTCTGCATCGACAACGTCGGCTATCCGGTCTCCCTCGAATTGCACAAAATCTACCGCACCCTGCCAGACGCGGACGCCATCGAGCCCGGCGACCTTCGCGTCATCGATGAGAGCGGCGAGGACTACCTATTCCCCGCGGCCAGATTCGTTTCGATCAGCCCCCCGGAGCGGGTTCGGTCCTCGCTGCAACGCGCGTCCTGACCGCAGCCACCACTGCGCCGTCGCCACCAACTCCTCGAAGTCCGCTCAGGCCTTAAGCCCGCCACTCGACGGGCTGAGCTGAATAGGGAAGGTACAGCGGGTGTTTGGGGTGGCCCTTCAGCGTCAGGCCGAGATGGAAGAGCGGGCTGGTGGTGCGGCGCAGCAGGCTCTCGACCTCGGCTCCGCGGCTACCGAACTCACCGTGGTTGCCCCAAGCGCATATGACTTGGTCCGCCCAGCAACAGGCTTCAACCAGCGCGTCATCGTTGTCCGGCCCCACCGGCGCCGCCGCCCCAAGCAATTGCTCGGGACGGGTGGCCCGCCAAGCAAAGAGATTGCAGACCCGGTAGGCACCAAAGCCCATGCGCCGGGCCCGCCGTTCCACCCGTTCGATCGTGGGGTCGTTCGCCAGTTCGGTTGCGGTTGAGGGATTGAGCATGACGAACAGCGCCTTGGGGCCGGCGGGCTCCCAAGTGCGCGTGAGATCGTAGCGATACCGTTCGCAGTCGGAGTACCGCGCGACCGAGACGCAGCCTTGGCTCTCGTGGCGGCGGACGATCATCCGCCGCCCTTCTGCGGCTTGATCTTACAGATCGTAGCCCCGCTCGTTGTGCATCACGAGGTCGAGGCCTTGCTGCTCGTCCTCCTCCGTGACCCGGTTGCCGAGCAGCGCGCCGGTGATCTTGAGAATGACGAAGGTGGCCAACGCGGTATAGCCCAAGGTGGCGACCACGCCGATGGCCTGCACCCCGAGTTGCGAGCCCATGGTGGCTTCCTCGGAGCCGTAGCCTTGGCCGCTGAAGATGCCGATGGAGGTGCTGGCGAACACCGCGGTCAACAGGGTGCCGAGCGCCCCGCCTACGCCGTGCACCGGGAAGACGTCCAGGGAGTCGTCGATCTTCAGGGAGCGCTTGATGTAGTTGGTGGCCAGGAAGCAGACGAAGCCGGCGGCGATGCCGATGACCAGCGCGCCCGCCGGGCCGACAAAGCCGGAAGCCGGGGTGATGGTGCCCAGGCCCGCCACCATGCCGGTGACGGCGCCGAGCGCGCTCGGCTTGCCGAACCGGATCCACTCGCAAACCATCCAGGTGAAGGCCCCGGCGGAGGCCGACAGGTGGGTGACCAGCATGGCCATGGCGGCATCGCCATTGGCCGCCAGCGCGCTGCCGCCGTTGAACCCGAACCAGCCGACCCAGAGCATGCCCGCGCCGGCCATGGTGAGGGTCATGTTGTGGGGTGGCATGGCCTGGCCGGGAAAGCCGCGCCGGTTGCCCAGCACCATGGCGGCCACGATGGCGGCGGTGCCGGCCGTGATGTGCACCACGGTGCCGCCCGCGAAGTCCATCAGGCCGAGGTCGCCGAGCCAGCCGCCGCCCCACACCCAGTGGCAGATGGGGGCGTAGACCAGCAGCACCCAGAGGGCGCTGAACAGCAGCATGGACGAAAAGCGCATGCGCTCCGCAAAGCCGCCGACAATGAGCGCCGGGGTGATGATGGCGAAGGTGAGCTGGAACAGGGCGAAGGAGGATTCCGGGATGGCGCCGCTCATGGCGTCTTCGCCGACGCCGGCGAAGAAGACCTTGCCCAAGCCGCCGACCAAGGCGTTGCCGTCGGCAAACGCCAGGCTGTAGGCGGCGATCAGCCACAGAATCGACACCATGCAAGTGATGGTGAAGCACTGCATCAGGACGCTGAGCACGTTCCTGGTGCGCACCAAGCCCGAATAAAACAACGAAAGCCCGGGTATTGTCATGAACAACACCAAGGCCGCAGAGGTCAAAATCCAAGCCGTGTCGCCCTTGTCCAGTCCGTCATTGGCCCAAACGGGCATCGCCATCAGGCCCAAGGCCAAGGCCACCGTCCAACGCATCATGTTCGTTCCACTCCCCTTAATGATTGAGTCCCTTACGCTCCGGATGGTTGTTGAAGAAGCGCCGGAGCGGTGATGGGGAAAGATTACTTCAAGGCGATGCGTTGTGCCAGCGCGCGCCCGTCAGGGCGCTTGGGCGGGCGGCATCTTGATCTCGAGGGGCGGGCAGCCCGGCGGATGGGGTTGCGGCTCGCGTGGTGCGATCTGTCCGACCAGTTCGAGAAAGATGCCGTCCGGGTCGATGGCGTGGACGATGCCGGTCTCGTCCCGCCCCGTGCCGGAGCAGCAAGGCGCAATCTCCGAAAGGAAGGGCACGCCTCGCGCCTGCAACAGGCGCACGGCCCGGTCCAAATCCGGCACCATGAGGGCAATGCGGTTGATGCCGATGCGGTTGATGGGCGGCGGATAGGGCGGCTCGTCGTTGAACGGCGTAATCCACTGCACCAAGCGCAGCACATGGCGGTCGCCGACGCCGATGGCGATGTCCGCGCCCTTGATGACGAACGGTTCATCAAGGCCGTAGGCGCGGGCCTCCTCAAGGGTTCCCATGATTGGCAACTGCTTGATTTCGGTGTAGCCGAGCGCTTGGTAGAAGGCCAGCGACCGATCAAAGTCGCTGACGTTCACGCCGATGTAGGGCATGGCGATCAGGTGCATGTCCTTTTCCGGGTCGCCGTGGGGCGGGGCGGTTTCCATCAGCTTGTAGAGCACCCCTTCGGGGTCGCGGAAGAAAACGAACCGGTCACCGGCAATGCCGTAGGGTTCGGACAGGAACTCCACGCCTTGCGACTTCAGGAAGGCGAAGTCGCTGGCGAGATCCGTGGTGAGCAGCGCCGCATAGGCCATGCCGAGATGGTTGGGCAGCGCATAGGGCGGGGAGCCGTCGAAGGGCGTTTTGAACTGCAGCAGGTCGATGTTGGCAGCATTCAAGCTGCCCGGCAGGCTGATCACCTCGCCTGCAGCTAACTCGTACTGGCACTGGTCAAACATCCCCAGGGCCCGCGCCATCTGGTGGGTGTTGGTCAGGGGGAAGCCGCTCATGCCCTCGGTGTAGCCCAACATGCGGTAGAAGGCCCGGGCGCGGTCGAAGTCCACCGTGTGGGTGGCGAAGTGGAAGCGCGCCATCAAGCCGATGTCATCTTCAGCCAGGGCGGGCAACTCGCTGGTCAGGTCGCTTGCCGATGGCGGCGACCATTGCGGCTCGGGTGCCGCTGCCTCGGCAGCCGCGGGTGCCGCTGCCTCGGCAGCGAGGAGAGGCGCGGCAATGGCCATGGCGGCGACCGCCAAGGTTCGTCCGGGATTCATAAAGACTCCTTTGTTCCGTTGCCCTAGTCCGCTAAATCGACGATCCACGGTCGAGCCGTGCGATCGAACGAACCAAGGATGGACCACGATAGATCAGGCCCGTGTAGATTTGCACGAGATCGGCCCCGGCGTCGAGCATGGCCTGGGCATCGGCAGCCGAAAGAATGCCGCCCACGCCGATGATCGCGACGCGCCCTGCCAGCCGTTCCCGCAGCCGGCCGACCAGTTGGCGGGCCAAAGGGGCCAAGGGCGCGCCGCTGAGGCCGCCTGCTTGGTCGGCGTGGCGGAGGTGCGCCACTTGGGGACGGGTGACGGTGGTGTTGCCGGCGATGACGCCCTCGATTTCGAATTCGAGCAGGGCGTCGGCGACGGCCGCGACATCGGCGTCGGCCAAGTCCGGGGCGAGCTTGATGCACAGCGGGACCTGGCGGCCGCTGCGGGACTGAAGTTGCGCTTGCCGGGCTTTCAAGGCGCCCAGCAAGGCCCTGAGCGGCTCGCCGAACTGCAGGTCGCGCAGCCCCGGCGTGTTCGGCGATGAGAGGTTCACCGTCAAGTAGTCGGCGCTATCGTGGAGCGCGTCCATGCAGGCCAGGTAGTCGTCCACCGCCCGCTCGATGGGGGTGTCCTTGTTCTTGCCGATGTTGACCCCCAGCGGCGCAGCCAAGCGGCCGCCACGGCCCCTAAGACGCTTGAGCCGAGCGGCGACGGTGCCAGCGCCGTCGTTGTTGAAGCCCATGCGATTGACCAGTGCCGAAGCCTCCGGCAGCCGAAAGAGACGTGGCTTCGGATTGCCGGGCTGCGGCCGTGGCGTCACCGTGCCCACTTCGACATGGCCAAAGCCGAGCCGCGCCAACCCTTCGACAGCGATGGCGTCCTTGTCCAGGCCCGCCGCCACGCCGACCACGTTGGGAAACTGAATGCCCATCACCGTTCGCGAAGTCCCGGGCGCTGGCTGCAGCGGCCCGGGCAGGGCGCCCAACGCGGCGAGCGCGTTCATGCCCAAAACGTGGGAGCGCTCCGCATCGAGCGCGAAGAGCCAAGGGCGCATCAACTCGTACATGACTGCTCGATGGTTGTGATTGGATGGCTGTGATTAAAGGCTCGCAAGCCCTCAACCGACTGTACCGATAGCCTTTTTGAGAATCAAACTGTAGCCTTGCCCGATGCGCCGATGTCCAAAAAGGGAACCCCAAGGCCGACAATGAAGCAAGAAATCGCCGAAAGAGTCAGCAAGGCCTTGCCGGGCTGCGCAGTCGAAGTCGCTGTTGAGGGCAACCGCGCCCTCATCGAGGTGGCAAGCCAAGCCTTCGAAGGCTTAAGCCGGGTGCAGCGCCATCAGGCGGTTTACCGCTGCGTGGAGGACCTGATCGCCGAGGGGTCGCTGCACGCGGTCACCATCAAGGCGAACGTTCCTGCTTAAAGTCGATGGACAAACTGCTCATCAACGGCGGGCGGCGCCTCGAAGGATCGCTCAGGGTGTCGGGGGCCAAGAATGCTGCCCTGCCCATTCTCGCGGCCACCCTGCTGACCGGCGAGACGGTCACCGTCGCCAACGCGCCGCATCTGAATGACGTGACCACCATGGTCAAGCTGCTCGGCCGTCTAGGGGCCGATGTGGCGGTTGGCGAGAGTCCGCAGGTCACCGTCACCGCCGCCGATCTGCGCAGCCTAAAGGCGCCCTATGAACTGGTGAAGACCATGCGGGCGTCCTTTCTGGTCATGGGGCCGTTGCTGGCCCGCTTCGGCGAAGCTGAGGTGTCGCTGCCCGGCGGGTGTGCCATCGGCGCCCGGCCGGTGGATCTGCACCTGAAGGGCTTCGCCGCCCTCGGCGCGGACATCCAGGTCGCGGACGGTTATGTGCAGGCGAAAGCCCCGCGGGGGCTCAAGGGCGCCCGCATCAAATTGGATCTGGCCACGGTCGGCGGCACCGAAAACCTGATGATGGCAGCCACCCTCGCCGAGGGCGAAACCATCATTGACGGCGCCGCCCGGGAGCCGGAAATCGTCGATCTGGGCAATTGCTTGAACGCCATGGGCGCGCGGGTTTCCGGCCACGGCACCGCCAGGTTGCGCATTGTCGGCGTGCCGGCGCTGCATGGTGCGAAGCACGCCGTCATGGCCGACCGGGTGGAGGCAGGCACCTACCTCATTGCCGCCGCCGCCACCCGAGGCCGGGTGCGGCTGCGGGACATCGACCCCGGGGCGCTCAGCGCGGTGCTGGAGCGGCTGCAGGCAGCGGGCGCCGAAATCGAGGCAGGCGCGGACTGGATTGCATTGAACATGCCCGGAAGGCCCGGCGCCGTGGACATCGAAACCCGCCCCTATCCCGGCTTTCCGACTGACATGCAGGCCCAGTTCATGGCCATGAACGCCGTCGCCGAAGGCAGTTGCCGCATCACCGAGACCATCTTCGAGAACCGCTTCATGCATGCCCAGGAAATCAACCGCCTGGGCGCCGACATTCGGTTGTTGGGTCCGTCCCAAGCCTTGGTCAACGGCGTTGAGTCGTTGAAGGCGGCGCGGGTGATGGCCACCGATCTGCGGGCATCCTTCAGCTTGGTCGTGGCGGGCTTGGTGGCCGAAGGAGAGACGCTGATCGACCGCATCTACCACATTGACCGCGGCTACGAGATGATCGAAGAGAAGCTCTCGGCCCTAGGCGCGGACGTGCAGCGCGTCTCCTAATGAACTCTCCCGGAAGCTCCATCGACGAGCCTCGGGCCATCCGCCGCCTCGACACGCGCTCGCCCACGTTTGAGGCGGAGTTCGCCGCCCTGTCCGCAGGCAGCATGGCGAGCGTGGCGGAAGTTGAGCGTGGCGTTCGGGAGATCATCGACGCCATTCGGCAACGCGGCGATGACGCCTTGGTGGAATGCGCCAACCGCTTCGATGGCGTGGACTGCGCTGCCGTGGCGGACCTGGCCCTTGACCGGGGCGGCTTGAGCGACGCTTGGGAGTCGCTTCCCCGAGCCCAACGCCGAGCCTTGGAGGAGGCGGCGCAGCGGATCGAGCGATACCATCGGGCCCAGCTACGGGCCTCCTGGTCTTACACCGACGAACTCGGCAATGAACTGGGCCAACGGGTGACGCCCTTGGATCGGGTCGGCGTCTATGTGCCGGGTGGCCAAGCCGCCTATCCATCGACGGTGCTGATGACCATGCTGCCCGCTGCCGTTGCGGGCGTGACCGACATCGTCGCCGCGATGCCCTGCGCCGGCGCGCCCAACCCGCTGGCACTGGCCGCGCTGCACCGGGCCGGCGTGGGGGAGGCCTATGCGGTGGGCGGCGCCCATGCAGTGGCGGCGCTCGCCTTCGGCACCGAGACCATCCGTCCCGTGGACAAGATCGTCGGCCCCGGCGGCGCTTGGGTGACCGAGGCCAAGCGCCAGGTGTTCGGCCAAACCGGCATCGACCTGATCGCCGGGCCGAGCGAAATCCTCATCGTCGCCGACGGCACGGCGCCGGTGGACTGGATGGTTTACGACCTCTTTTCCCAAGCCGAGCATGACGCCTTGGCGCAAAGCCTTCTGTTGTGTCCGGACGAGACTTACTTGGAACGAATTGCGGGGCGGATCGAAGCGCTTCTGCCCGGCATGGCCCGCCGGGACATCATTGCCCGCTCCCTTGCCGACCGGGGCGCCCTCATACACACCCGTTCCTTGGCTGAGGCGGTGGCCTTGGCGAACGATGCCGCCCCGGAACACCTCGAACTGGCGGTGGCCGACCCACAGCCGCTGCTCGATCAAGTGCGCCACGCCGGCGCGATCTTCCTGGGCCATCACGCCCCGGAAGTGATGGGCGACTACGTGGCCGGGCCGAGCCATGTGCTGCCCACCTACGGCACCGCCCGCTTTTCCTCGCCATTGGGGGTGGACGATTTCCAGAAGCGCAGTTCGGTCATTGCCCTGTCCAGTGAGGGCGCATCGGCGCTGGCGCAAACTGCCTCGGTGCTGGCCCGCGGCGAAGGGCTGGAGGCGCATGCCTTGGCCGCCGAAGCGCGGCGTTGAGAGGCGAGCCAGTCGGTGCGGGTTTGAAGGACATGGACCTTTCCGGCCTGGCGGGCGGTCAGCGCGTCTTCGTGGCGGGCGCGAGCAACGAGCCCACCGGGTTGCTCGAAGCGTTGCGCGCAGCCGCACTGCCAGAGGGCCTGCACTTCGTTCAGTTTCCGGTGGCGGGCTTCAACCAGACGGATTTCACCGCCTGGCATCCCACCTACCAGATGACCACGCCGTTCATGGCACCCCATCTGCGCAACGCGGACCTTAAGCGCCTGCACTTCCTGCCCATGGGCATGCGCGCGTTGCACGACTACCTTGAACGGGGCATTGACGTGGCGCTCATCCAGGTGGCCAGAGACCGGCGCGGAAGGCTGCGCTTGGGACCCAACGCCGATTTCGCTGCCGCGGCGCTAGCCAGCGCGCAATTCGTGCTCGCCGAATGCAACGCCGCGTTTACGGCGCCCGCAGGCTGTCCGCCGGTCGATGAGACCCGTCTGGATGTCGTGCTCGACACGCACCGACCGCTGTTCGAAATGCCCGCCCCGCGCATCGACGAAACAGCCGCCGCCATCGGCCAGCAGGTGGCAGCGCTGATCCGCGACGGTGACTGCGTCCAGACCGGCATCGGCGCGATTCCGGCGGCGATACTGGCGAGCCTTAAGGACAAGAACGATCTCGGCCTGCACGGCGGCCTGCTCGACGACGGCGGCATGGCCCTCATCCGCCAAGGAACGGTCACCGGCGCCAACAAGCCCATCGACCGCGGCCGCCACGTCACCGGCATGGCGTTGGGTTCGTCAGCGCTCATCGACTGGTTGGCCGACGCGCCGGAGGTGGTCTTCAAGGGCGCCAACCACACCCACGAAGCGAGCGTGATCGGTCAATTGCCGGGCTTCGTCTCCATCAACTCGGCGGTGGAGGTGGACCTCATGGGGCAGGTCAACGCGGAGATGGTGGGCGGGCGGCAGATTTCCGGCACCGGCGGTTCCGTCGATTTCATGCGGGCCGCCAAGTTCAGCGCCGGTGGCCGATCCATCATCGCCATGACGGCCACCGCTCGCGGGGGCGCGGCCTCGCGTATCGTGCCCCGCGTGGAAGTGGTGACCGCGCTGCGCACGGATGTGGACATCGTCGTGACCGAATACGGCGCGGCGCGGCTGAAGGACCTGCCGCTCGCCGCCCGCGCCGAAGCGCTCATCGCCATCGCCGCGCCCGAGTTCCGGGACGAGTTGCGGCAGGCGGCCACATCCTGACCCCACGGCGCAGTTGGGCGTGTCGGCCATGACGGACTTCCCGCCCGGTTTCTTTGATCGGATCGACCCGGCTCCGGACAGCGAGTTTTACCGGGAGCCGCGCTTCGTGCAGCACATCGATGAGGCCACGATCGAGGCGCTGACGGCATGGTACGGGGAATTCCTGTTCCCGGATGCGGATGTGCTTGACCTGATGTCGTCATGGGTTTCGCACTATCCGCCGGAGATCAGCTTGGGAAGAGTCGCCGGATTGGGCATGAACGCCGCGGAACTGGCTGCTAATGAGCGCCTGACCGAACACTGCGTCCACGACCTGAACGCGCATCCGGAACTGCCGTATCCGGCGTCGAGCTTCGACCGGGCGACCATCGCCGTATCCATTCAGTACCTGACGCGCCCCGTTGAGACGATGCGCTCCGTCGCGGAGACGCTGCGTCCGGGCGGGCGTCTGGCCATCGCCATGTCGCACCGCCTGTTTCCCACCAAGGCGATTCGAGCGTTTCATCAGTTGCCCCCAGCCGAGCGCGTGCGATTGGTCGGCACGTACCTGGTTCGTGGCGGGTTTGAGAAAGTGGCCTTCGTGGACCGCTCGCCACCGAACGCCGATCCGCTTTGGATTGTGACCGGTGAGACCGCCGCCGTTTAAGTCGCCACGGGTTCGCGGTTGCAAAACCGGGCGCGTTGGGAAACAGTGTGCGGTCACCCCATCCCCTTGGAAAGTCTTCATGAGCCACGTCAGCCCGCGTCCACCCGGCGAAGTGCCCGGCTTGCAGCCGGTATTCCAGGCCGCCGAAGCCGCCATGGGCTTCGTGCCCAACAGCATGCGAACCATGGCCCACATGCCGCAGTTGCCGTTGGCGTTTGCCAGCTTGGCGAACGTGATCTTCGGAGGCGACTTGAAGGCGCTCATGGCCGGTTTGGTGGACCGGATACCCGAGCAGGAGAACGCGGCGCAAAACCTCCCACCGGGCCTGGTGCAGCTGATCGCCTTTGCCACCAGCCTCGCCGCCGGTTGCCGATACTGCCAAGCGCACACGTCGCACAGTGCCCATCGGGTCGGGGAGGATGCCGCAAAGTTCGACGCCATCCTCACCTACGATGAGAGCCCTTTGTTCAGCGAAGCGGAGCGAGCCGCGCTGGCCTTGGCGTTCGCAGCCGGGTTGGTGCCCAACGAAAGCGATCCGGGGCACTTCGAGCGGCTGCGCGAGCACTTCACGGACCGGCAAATCGTGCAGATCGCCGGTGTCATCGCCCTGTTCGGTTTCCTCAACCGCTGGAACGACACCCTCGCCACCGAGCTTGAAGCGATGCCGAAGGACTTCGCCGCCACGACCCTCAGCGGCGTGGACTGGCAAGTGGGCAAGCATGCCTCTTAGCCGCTTCTGTTGATGCTGCTGCAGGCTGGACAATGGTTGGGGCGCGGCAGCCTCCTGGTGGAGGGAGCGAGCCTCGGCGAGCCTCTCGAGTGCGACCTGACCATAGAGCAGGACAGCAGCGGGCTGACCTTGACCGGCACCTTGGCGTTCCAGCGGACGCCGTCAAACCCGCTGTCGATCCGCGTGGCGCCGGACGAGGTGGGCACCTACGTCATCGACGCCCGAATCGGCGGCGTCCGGCTGGATGGCGTCGCCAAGTTGGAAAGCGCTCCCAACCTAGGCCTCCTATGGCATGCCGACGGCGCCCTGCACGCCACCTTTGCGCTGTTCGAGGTCGCCAGGGGCTATGGATTTCGAGGCTTCCTGCGCGAGCGGGACCGAACGCTCACTTGGGAGGTGGCCTTCGCCCTCAAGCAGGACGCCATCAAGGCCAGCAACGTGGTGACTCTGCGGCGCAGGCGCTGAACTGGGCTACGCACCTCGTTGGTCGAGAAAGGTGACGATGCCCGTGTCGAAGGCGTAAACGGCGCTGGCGATGGCCACTTGGCCTCTCTCTACTTCGCGCTTGATCAAGGCGGAGCTTGAGCGCAGCGCTTCGGCCGCGTGGCGGGCGTTGGCCGAGACAGCCCTCTCCAAAATGGCTTCGAAAGGCTCGGTTCCAGCCACCGGCAGGAGGTCGCCGATGGCCGGTTCAATGGCGTCGATGATGCCGTCCAAGGCGGCCGGCAGGCCGTCGGGCCGCTGCAGGGCTGCCTGTACGGCACCGCAGTTCTGGTGACCGAGCACGAGGATGAGCCGGACGCCGAGTGCCTCCACGGCAAATTCAAGGCTCCCAATTTGGGCAGCGCCCGCCACGTTGCCAGCCACCCGCACCACGAACAGCTCGCCGAAGCCCTGGTCGAAGATGGCCTCCACCGGGCAGCGCGAGTCGGCGCAGCCGAGCACTGCGGCGAAGGGGTGTTGGGGACCTAGGGCCTGCAATCGGCTTCGAGGCGACGGATGCGGTGTGCCAGCGACGAAGCGGGCATTGCCTGCGCGTAGGCGTTGCAAGGCTTCAAGCGGTTCGATCATGGTTTCGGATCGTCGTTTTGCGGCTTTCGATTCATCGCCCGAATGCGCTCCCGCGCCTCAAGCGCCCGGTGCTCCGCTTCGGCAATGCGCATCAGGTAGGCTTTCACCAAGCCGCCGATGGTGGTGTTGCGACGGGCGGCATAGCGTTTGAGGACATCGTGCGCCTGCCCGTCGATGGTGATCACGATGCGCCGGCTGGCCATGGGGCGCTACCCTTGCCGTCCCCGCATGGCGCCGAGCATTGATTCTGCCTGTCCCAAGAGCGATTTCATGGGGCCAGTCTAAGAAGCGCATCGTGCCGTACCTAGTGGATATCTCTGCAATGCCTGTGGGAAATTGACTCGCAAAAGCCGCTAACGCGCGGCCGAAATCTCGCCGTCGAGATCCTGTTCGGCGCAGAACTGTTCGAAGGCGTCCCTCAGCGCCCGAATCTTCAGGGTCGAAGGCACTTCAATGGTCATGGCCACGTTGAACAGCGGCGTTCCGGTGTGCGGGGCGCGCTGGGTGCCGGTTTGCAGGTCCTGGATGTTGATCCGGCGGCTGGCGAAGAAGCCCGTGACTCGATACACGATGCCGGGGTGGTCCATGGCGGACAGGTTGACCCGGTAGGGAAGCGCCGCCGCCGCCGGTTCGCGCTCGCCGGTGAGACGGAACAGGGTACTGAAGCCCCTGGATTCAGCGAGCGCATTCAGCCGGGCTTCAAAGGCGGCGAGGCCGCTTTCGCTGCCGGTCAGGGACATCAGCACGGCGAACTCCTCGCCAAGCCCGGTCATGCGGCTGTCGTCGATGTTGAGCTCGAGTTCGGCGGCCAGTTCGGAAAGCTCGTTGATGATGCCCGGGCGGTCGCGGCCGATGGTGGAAACTACCGCCCGCCGTCCTGCACGGGGCCGGCGATCAACCATCGGCAAGCGCTCCGCGCACATGGGATTCCAGTTCCTCAATGGGCACCCGGACTTGGGCCATGCTGTCGCGGTCGCGCACGGTCACGGTGTCGTCCCCCTCAAGGGTCTGGAAGTCCACGGTGACGCACATGGGGGTGCCGACCTCATCGTGGCGGCGGTAGCCCTTGCCGATGTTGCCAGTGTGTTCGTAGAGAATGCGTCCCATCCCTAGGCTCTGAAGCTGGCGCTTGATGGCCCGGGCCTTGGCGACGATGCCCTCGTGGTTGCGCTTCAACGGCAGCACGGCAGCCTTGATGGGCGCTAGGTGCGGCTTCAAGCGCAGCACCGTGCGCTGGCTGCCGTTGGGCAGTTCCTCCTGTTCGAACGCCTCGTTGATGACTGCTAGCACGCCCCGGTCCACCCCCGCCGAGGGCTCGATGACGAACGGCACCCGCCACTCGCCGGTGGCCGTATCCTGGATCGCCAAGCGGGCGGTGGACTCGGTGTTTTCGGGCACTTGGGCGGTCAGGTTCAACTCAGCGGCATTCTTTGAGTGGACGCCCAAATCGAAGTCCGTGCGGTTGGCGATGCCCTCCAGCTCGTCCTCCCCATGGGGAAAGCGGTACATCAAGTCGAAGGTGGCCTTGGAGTAGTGCGCCAACTCGCTTGCAGGCACCTCGTAAACCGACACGGTCGAGCGCGGCACCCCCTGGGCTTCCCACCAGTCGAGCCGCGCTTCGAGCCAGCGCCGATGCCACGCCTCGTCCTCCCCCGGCGCAACGAAAAACTCCAGCTCCATCTGCTCGAACTCGCGGGTGCGGAAGACGAAGTTGCGCGGCGTGATTTCGTTGCGGAACGCCTTGCCGATCTGGGCGATGCCGAAGGGCAGTCGGCGGGAAGTGGCGTCCACCACGTTCTTGAAGTTGGTGAAGATGCCTTGGGCGGTTTCCGGGCGCAGGTAGGCGATGGCCGACCCGTCATCAACCGGCCCCACGTTGGTCTTGAACATCAGGTTGAACGGGCGCGGCTCGGTGAGGTCCTTGGCCCCGCAGGCCGGACAGGCGTCGCCGATCTGGTCGGCCCGCCATCGGCTTTTACACTGCCGGCAGTCAACCAGCGGATCGGTGAACGTCTGTTCGTGGCCGGAGTGGCGCAGCACTTGGCGATGGGTGAGCAATGCCGCGTCCAGGCCCTCGACGTCATCGCGCTCATAGACCATTGCCCGCCACCAAGCGGCCTTGAGGTTGTTCTTCAATTCGACGCCCAGCGGCCCGTAGTCGTAGAGCCCCTGCAAGCCGCCGTAGATGTCGCTCGACGGGAACACGAAGCCGCGACGCTTGCACAGCGAAACCAGTTCGTCCATGGACGTTGCGGGCACTTTGCGTCTCCTTGGCGCGGGCCAGGTTCGGGGCGCGATGCGACAGGCGGCGCACTATAACCGATACGGGAAGGATCAAGACATATCGGATCCAAATCTTGAGTAGTATGCCCGCCTTAAGTGTTTCAATGGGTGGAGTTTAAGCGTGCGCATCGGGGTGGACGTCGGCGGGACCAACACGGACGCTGTCATCATGGAGGGGCAGCGCGTCCTTTCCTCCCATAAGGCACCGACCACCACCGGCCTGAGCGACGGCATCGTCAACGCAATCAGCACCGTGTTGGCCAAATCCGGCGTCGAGGCGCCAGCTGTCAAGCAGGTGATGATCGGGACCACCCAGTTCACCAATGCGTTCGTCGAGCGCCGGGGGCTGCTGCCGGTGGGCATCCTGCGAATCGCGCTGCCGTCGTCGCGGGGGGTTTTGCCCCTCAGTGATTGGCCCGCAGGCATCGCCAAGGCGGTCAACGGCCAGCAGCATCTGATTCGCGGGGGCTACCGATTCGATGGGAGCATCGCCGACCCACTCGATGAGTCCGGGATTGCCAGTGCCGCAAGGGCAATGCGGGAGGCCGGATTGCAGACCGTAGCGATCACGGGCCTCTTCTCGCCGGTGAACGCCGCCATGGAACTGCGGGCCAGGGAAATCGTCCAGGATGAGGCACCGGACCTCGCCATCACGCTTTCCTCCAAGATCGGGCGCATGGGCATTCTCGAACGGGAGAATGCGGCGGTCATGAACGCGAGCCTTGCCCAGCTCTCTCGTGAAGTGATCCGCTCGTTCAGCAACGCCCTCAAGCAGTTGAAGATCACCGCGCCCTTCTTCATCAGCCAGAACGACGGCACGCTGATGAAGGCCGAAACGGTGGCGCAGTATCCGGTGCTCACCTTTGCTTCGGGGCCGACCAACAGCATCCGGGGAGCCGCTTGCCTCTCGGGGCTGAACAACGCGCTCGTCGTCGATATCGGCGGCACCACGACCGACATCGGCGTTTTGGTGAACGGGTTTCCGCGGGAGTCGTCGCTCACGGTGCGCATCGGCGGCGTGCGCACCAATTTCAGAATGCCGGACGTGCTGGCGCTTGGCCTAGGCGGCGGTTCCTTGGTGAGGACCAACGGGTCCGAGGTCCACATCGGGCCCGAATCGCTTGGCTACCGGCTCACCCGCGAGGCGTTGGCATTCGGCGGTCAAACGCTGTGCGCCACGGATCTGGCAGTTGCCGGCGGTTACGCGAATCTCGGCGACCGGTCATTGGTCAAGCCGCTGCCAGCACAGGCCACGGAGGCGGGCATCGAGCGCATTCACGAGATCCTCGCCGACGGCGTGGACCGGATGAAGACCAATGCTGCGCCAGTGCCCCTAGTGCTGGTCGGCGGCGGCTCCGTGTTGGTCCGAGACGACATTCCGGGCACTTCCGAGATGACCGTTCCCGAGCATGCTGGCGTTGCCAACGCCATCGGCGCCTCGATCGCGCAGATCAGCGGCGAGACCGACCGGATCTTCGCCTACGAGGCGACTGGCCGAGAGTCCGCCCTGGAAACAGCCGTGGAGGAGGCAAGAACCCAAGCCATTGAGATGGGCGCCAACGCCGACTCGCTTGAGACGGTTGACATCGAGGAAGTGCCGCTGGCCTACATGCCCGGGGGAGCGGTGCGCATCCGCGTCAAGGTGGCGGGCGACCTGGCGGGCGATCGTCGCCTTGCCTCCCCTCGGTGCGGCAGCTGAACCATGCGAATCGGAACGGACGATCTGCTGGACATCGCCACCGGCGCAGCCTTCTTGGGCACGGGTGGCGGTGGCGATCCCTATGTCGGCTGGCTGCTGGCCATGAACGCGATCGAGCAGCATGGGATGCCGACAGTCGTTGAGGTGGATGCACTGGATGACGACGCGCAAGTCATCACCATCGCAATGCTTGGCGTGCCGACCGTGCTCGGCGAGAAGGCCGCTTGCGGCGACGATGTCGATTTGGCCGTGAAGCGCCTTGAGCAGCGGCTGGGTCGTGCGGCTGATGCCCTGATCGGCATCGAGATCGGCGGCGTCAATTCGCTCTTGCCGGTGATGGCCGCGGCCAGATTGGGGTTGCCCCTGATTGATGCCGACGGCATGGGCCGCGCCTTCCCGGAATTGCAAATGACCACCTTCAACGTCGGCGGCGTGTCCTCCACGCCCTTGGCGGTGGTGGACGACCATCTCACGTCCTTGGTCATCGATGCCGACGATGCCAAATCTGCGGAAGACCTAGTGCGGGTTGCTTCGGTGCAGCTTGGGTGCAGCGTCGTGCTCTCAAGCTACCCGATGTCCGGGAGCGATGTGAAGCGCACGGCCGTCCGAGGCACGCTCACGCTCGCCCGCGACCTAGGGCGAACGCTCGCCCGAGGCCGCAGGGAGGGGGATCCTGTGCAAATGCTGGTCGACTACCTGCACACCACGCCTTACTACAACCACTGCAGGATCCTGTTTGACGGCAAGGTGCGGGACATACGCCGGGAGACGAAACTGGGATTCTCCATCGGTCATTGCGAACTGGCGGCGCTGGACGGCTCGGATTCCATGATGGAGATCGCCTTTCAGAACGAGCACCTCATCGCACGGCAGGACGGCCAGGTGAAGGCGTTGGTGCCCGACCTGATCTGCTTGGTTGACCGGGAAACGGGCGAGCCGATTCCGGTGGATGGCCTGAAGTACGGCCAGCGGCTCAAGGTGATCGCCACGAGCGCTGCGCCAATTATGCGAACGCCCGACTCCCTCGCCGTGTTCGGTCCCCAGGCCTTCGGGCTCGATGAGCCCTTTGTCCCTCTGGAGGACATCTGTGACTGACCAGGACATCCATGATCATTGAACTGATAACGCCGATCATCACTCGTGGCCACTGAAGGATTCATTGGCAACACCTTGTTGACCAATCCCTACATCCACGAACTGCACTCGCACATCGCGGTCACCGAAGTCAAAAGCAGCACGAAGCTGCGGCTTTCAACTCAGTTGTGAGGCGCCGACTCTCGTGAGTGTGCTATAAGTCCCTCCCTCGCCGCAGTTGACACGTTGGAAGGGAGGCTCATGACGACTTGGTGGTCTCGGGCAGTTTTGCTTGGCGCCGTGGGGGCAACCGCGTTGCTGCCCATCGGCGCGTTGGGCAGCCGATTGGGGCTGTGGGGCATCGGCACTGGCATTCAGTTTTTGCGGGTGGGCGGCTGGCTTGCGGTCATCGTGGCGTTGATCGCCATTGTCGCCGTGGCCGTCGCTTGGCGGCGCCGCCTGCCCAAGGATCTGGGCGCCTCGGCTGTTGGTTTGGTCATTTGCCTGTTGGCGGCCGCCTACGTGGGTCAGCTGCAGTACAGCTTCGCGACGGTTCCGCCCATCCACCACGTTTCCACGGATACTGAGGATCCGCCGCCATTCATTGAAGTCGCTGAGTTGCGGGGCACCGTCTCCAATTCGCTGGACTTCGATGCCGAAACCACCGCCCCCCTGCAGGCCGAGTTCTATCCGTGGGTTGTGCCGCTGACGATGCCGGCGACGCCGGAGGCTGCCTTCGCCAAAGCCCTCGCCGCGCTGCAAGGCATGGGGCTTGAAATCGTCGCTGAACATCCGCAGCAAGGCCTGATCGAAGCCACCGCCACGACCTTCTGGTTCGGCTTCAAAGATGATGTGGCGGTTCGGGTGCGTCCCCACCCGCAAGGCGCCCTGGTCGATGTGCGCAGCATCTCCCGGGTCGGGAGGAGCGATGGCGGCGTCAACGCCAAACGCATCGGCGAGATCTTGCGGCGCCTGTCCGCCGCGGATCAGTGAACGGGCAGGGTCGGGGGTTGTTCATGACAGCCTGGTGGTCTCGAACGATTCTGATCGCTGCCATGGCAGGGGCTGCGCTGCTGCCCATCGCCGCGTTGGGTTCCCGGTTCGGCCTGTGGAACTGGGAAACGGGGATCGCGATTCTGCTGCTCGGCAGCGCGTTGGCGGTGGTTGGAACCGCCAGCGCCATGGCCGCCGTGCTCGTCGCCCGGCGGCGGCGCTTGCCGCGCGACCTGCGCGCCTGTGCCATCGGGTTGACAATCGGCGTGTTGTCGATCGCTTACTTGGGCCTGCAGTTGTTTCGGGTCCTGTCGGTGCCGCCGATCCACCACGTTTCCACCGATGTCGAGGAGCCGCCGCCGTTCATAGCGGTCGATTCGCTGCGCGCGTCGCTGGGCGGCGGGCAGTTCAACACGCTGGACTTCGATGCCGAGACCATTGCCCCACTGCAGTCGGAGGCCTTTCCGTGGGTTGCGCCGCTAACCTTGCAAGCGGATCCCGAGGCAGCCTTCGCCGAAGCGCGCGCCGCGCTGCTGGGCTTAGGGATGGAGATCGTGGCCGAGCATCCGCCGCTCGGCCTGATCGAGGCCACCGCCACCACGTTTTGGTTCGGCTTCAAGGATGACGTGGCGGTGCGGGTGCGGCAGCATCCCCAAGGCGCCCAGATTGACGTGCGCAGCGTGTCCCGGGTCGGGGTGAGCGACATGGGCACCAACGCCGAGCGCATCGGCGAGATTTTGCGGCGTCTGTCCGGCGAAGATCAGTGAACCGGCTGGCTGCGTGGCACGCGCTCTGCGCCGGCGTGGCTGCGGCGCTGGCGGCGGCCGCCGTAGCGGACGAATCCGAAGGCCCATTCTATTCGCCAAGCCTGAATGCCTCGCCGGCCAAGCATCTCTATTGGGGCGACACCCACGTCCACACCAACCTGTCGCCGGACGCCGCGGCGGGCGGCAATGTCCGCTTCGGGCACGACGAGCTGTACCGGCTGGCCCGGGGCGATGCGGTCACCGCCCACAATGGCCGCCCGGTCAAGCTGAATCGGCCACTGGACTTCTTGGTGGCTGCCGACCACGCCGAGTACATGGGCCTGTTTCCAGCCTTGGAGGCTGGGGATGCCCGGCTGCTGGCCACCGAAATCGGCCAGCGCTGGCATGCCATGCACCAGGCTGGCCCGGAGCAGGCCGCCCAAATTCTAGTGGAGTTTGGCGAAGCGCTGAGCAGCCGCAAAGACTTGCTGCAAAACCCAGCCTACAACAAGTCGGTATGGCAGATCGTCACCGAGCAGGCGGAGCGCTACAACGACCCGGGTCGATTCACCGCCTTGATCGGCTATGAATGGTCGTCGGGCCGGGGCGGCGGCAACATGCACCGCATCGTCGTCTTCCAAGACGGCGCGGAGCGAGCCGGACAGGTGGTGCCCTTCAGTTCCTTCGATGGCGACCGGC
The DNA here is from genome assembly GCA_009843635.1 of Gammaproteobacteria bacterium. Classification (GTDB taxonomy): domain Bacteria; phylum Pseudomonadota; class Gammaproteobacteria; order Pseudomonadales; family Azotimanducaceae; genus Azophilus. The sequence goes on along the minus strand of VYDB01000123.1, from coordinate 27,884 downwards.
CCCGGGAGCTGTGGCGGTTTCTGGCCGACTACGAGGCCCGCACTGGTGGCCAGGCGCTGGCCATCCCCCACAACAGCAACGTGAGCGCGGGGCTGATGTTCAGCCTCACCGATTCCGACGGCGAGGCCATCACGGCGGACTACGCACGGCTGCGGGCACGCTGGGAGCCCCTGCTGGAAGTGACCCAGTTTAAGGGTGATAGCGAGACCCATCCCTATGTGTCGCCAAACGATGAGTTTGCCGACTATGAATCCTGGGACCGTTTCGCCGGATTCAGCGCGAGTCGTCCCCATGAGGATGCGATGTTCGCCGCCGAATACGCCCGCCCGGCGCTTAGAACCGGGTTGGCGCTGATGGGGGACGTTGGCGTAAACCCCTACAAGTTCGGCCTCATCGGCAGCACCGACTCCCACACCGGCATCCCGTCGGCCGATGAAAACAACTTCTGGGGCAAGTTCAGTTGGCATGAACCGAGCGCCGAACGGGCCTTGGAGCCGTTCGTCAACATTCCCGACATCGTGCAACTGGAATGGGAATTGGCCGCTTCGGGATACGCCGCCGTCTGGGCGGAGGCGAACACCCGCGAGTCCATCTTTGCCGCCCTCGCCCGCAAGGAGACCTACGCCAGCACCGGGCCGCGCCTGAGCCTGCGCTTCTTTGGCGGCTGGAACTTCGAGGCCGCGGATCTTGAACGGCCCGATTGGGTCGCGGCAGGGTACGCCCACGGGGTGCCCATGGGCGGCGACCTGCCCATGCGGCAGCAGGATGTGGCGCCCAGCTTCATGGTGCAGGCCTTGAAGGATCCCTTGGGCGCGAACCTGGACCGGGTGCAAATCGTCAAGGGCTGGCTGCAGGACAACGGCGAGACCGCCGAGCGGGTGTACGACGTGGCGCTGTCGGACGGACGCCGGGTGGATGCCGAGACTGGCAAGGCACCGCCCGTGGGCAGCACGGTGGACGTGGCGACGGCCACCTACAGCAACTCGATTGGCGCGGCGGCGTTGCAAACCGTTTGGCGCGACCCCGACTTCCACCCCGCCCAAGCCGCGTTCTACTATGTGCGGGTGCTGGAGATTCCAACCCCGCGTTGGACGGCCTTTGACGCCGCCTTCTTCAAGACCCGCATGCCGCCGGAGGTTCCCCTCACCACTCAAGAGCGGGCTTACAGCTCGCCGATCTGGTATGTGCCGCGATGAATATCGATGCGCCGGTGCGCCACTTGGGCGAAATTGACGTCAGCGCAATGCGGGACGCGGTGCTGGCCCTCGGGCAGGAAGCCTGGGCAAGCCAGCCGCACCGCCAGGAGACCTACGAGGTGCATCAGCAGACCCAATCGCTGGTCCTGGTGTTCACCGATGGCACCGGCTGGCCGGACATCGAGGTGACCAAGGAGTCCGGCTGGCCTTGGCTGGCGGAGCCCGCAGTGCCCCTGATGCACGGCATCATCGAGGGGCACTACCCCAAGGGCGGTGCCATCATTCGTGCCATGGCGGCCAAGCTCGCTGCCGGGGGGCGCATCAGCACCCACCGCGACGGCCACCCTTCCTTTCATTGCAGCCATCGCATCCACGTGCCGCTGACCACCAATCCGCGGGTTCGCTTCATGATCGACGGCCGCCCCTACCGCCTCGAAGTGGGCCAAGCCTACGAGATCAACAACCAGCTCGCCCACAGCGTGATGAACAAGGGACCGGAGGATCGCATCACCTTCATCTTCGACTACCTGCCACCGGACGCCAAGGCGTGACGGGGGTGGAGCGCCGGCCAATGCGCGTCGGCATGATGGGGTTCGGCTTGGTGGGCAGGCAGATCTACCGTTTGGCGCTCGATGATGCGCAGGCTGATCTGGTGGCCATCTCCGACATTGGGCGGCCGGAAATCCTGCACCACCTCCTGACCAAGGGGGCGGATTGCGGGCACGTCCGCTTGGAAGCCAATCATCTGGTTAGCGAGCGTGGCGAAGCGCCCCGCCGCGCTCGTCTGATGTGCGCCGACAATCCCGCGGAGGTGCCTTGGGATGCCTTCGGCGTGGATGTCGTCATCGACGCCACCGGCCGCTTTCGGTCCGCTGCGAACTTGGCGCCCCACTTGGAAAACGGCGCCCGGCGGGTGGTTCTGTCCACATTGCCGGACGGGGATGTTGATCGGGTAGTGCTCTACGGGGTCAATCAAGCGGAGGCGGTGGCGGACGACCGGATCATCTCCGCCGGCTCAGCATCCACAACGGCCATGGCCCTGGCGCTGAAGGTCCTTGCGGCAACCCATGCCATTGAGCATGCCACCATGACCTCGGTGCACGCCTACACCAGCGACCAAAGCCTGCAGGACTACGCCGGGCCTGACTATCGCCGCAGCCGTTCCGGCGCCGAGAACATCATTCCCAATGACACGCCCGCCCCGCGTTGGGTGGAGCGGGCACTGCCGGCCGTCAAGGGCAAGGTCAGCGGTTTTGCGCTGAACGTGCCGGTGCAGGCGGGCTCCCTGCTGGACATGACGGTGGCCTTTGCCAGCCTGGCCGTGGAAGCTGAAGGAGTCAACGAGCTTTTCGAAGCTGCTGCCGCCGCCGATCCGGCGCTGATTGCGGCCACCCGCGATCCCATCGTGTCCTCCGACGTCAAGGGCCGTTCCGAATCGCTGCTGGTCGATCTCCAAGGCACCATGAAGGCGGGCGAAAACCTCATCAAGGTGCTGGCTTGGCATGAGTCGCTCGGCCATGCCCGGCGCATCTTGGACTTGGCCGCCCTCTACGGCGGCTTGGACGCCGCCCAAGCCGGGGAGCCGTCCTGATGCGCGTGGCCATCAACGGCTTCGGGCGCATCGGCCGGGCGGTGTTTCGCATCGCCGAGTTGCGGGACGACATCGAGATCGTCGCCATCAACGACCTGTTCGACCACGATGCCTTGGCTTACCTGCTCACCTATGACACCGTGATGGGACGCTTCCCGGGCGGGGTGGACTTTGACGAAGGCGAGATGGTGACGCCGAACAGCCGGGCGCGGATGCTCAAGGAGCGCGACCCGGTCAAGCTGCCTTGGCGGGCGCTGGCCGTAGACGCGGTAGTGGAAAGCACCGGCGTGTTCCGTGCCCGCGACCAAGTGGCGATGCACCTTGAGGCGGGCGCTAAACGGGCCGTGCTGACGGTGCCCGCCAAGGATGCGATCGACTACACGGTGGTGCTCGGCGTCAACGAAGACGGTCTCGCCGCCGAGCACCGCATCGTCTCCAACGCCAGTTGCACCACCAACTGCCTGGCGCCGGTGGCCAAGGTGCTCAACGATGCCTTCGGCATCCGCGAGGGCGTCATCAACACCGTGCATGCCTACACCAACGACCAAAGCTTGGCCGACGTGCCCCATTCCGACTGGCGCCGCAGCCGCGCCGCGGCGGAGAACATCATCCCCACCTCCACCGGCGCCGCCAAGGCGGTGGGGGAGGTGCTGCCGGCGCTCCAGGGCCGCTTGGACGGCATCGCCTCCCGGGTGCCCGTGCCGGACGGTTCGGTGGTGGACCTGTTCGTGACCCTGGAGCAATCCGCCGACGTGGAGGCGGTACATGACGCCATGCGAGCCGCCGCCGAGTCGCAGCGCATGAGGAACGTGCTGGAGTTCACCACCGAACCGGTGGTCTCGTCGGACATCATCGGCAACCCCCATTCCTCGATCTACGACGCCTCCTTCACCCAAATCACCGGCGGCCGCTTCCTCAAGGCCCTAAGCTGGTACGACAACGAGTGGGGCTACTCCAACCGCGTCTGCGACCTCTTGGGGTTGATGGCGGCGCTGGATTAGCCACCGCAAGGGAACCCTCAATGACCGTCAGCGCTGGCCTCGGCATCGCCAATTTCCCATTTGAGGACGCCAAGGGCTTCTGGCGCTGGGTGGACCTCTGCGACAAGGGCGGGGTGGACTCCATCTGGCAGAGCGACCGCCTGATTGGGCCGGACCCGAACCTGGAGTGCATGAGCGTCATGGCGGCGCTGGCCGGGGCCACGCGAAACCTGAAGTTCGGTATGAACGTGGCCAGCCTTGGCCTGCGCGACCCCGTGCTGACCGCCAAGGCCTGCGCCACCATTGACGTCTTAAGCGAAGGACGGCTGTTGCCCGCCTTCGGCGTTGGCAGCGCTCGGTCCCGCGACTATGCCGCCACCGGCACCCCCACCCGGGGCCGGGGCAAGCGCAGCGAGGAAGGCTTGCAAATTCTCTCTCGTCTTTGGTGCGAGGACTCCGTGACCATGGAGGGCCAGTACTACCAACTCAAGGACGCCAGCATCGCGCCCAAGCCCGTGCAGCAGCCGCTGCCGCTTTGGGTCGGCGGCTCAGCGCCCCAAGCCATCGAACGCACCGCCCAATGGGGCACCGGCTGGCAGGCGGGCATCGAGTCGCCAGACGAAGTCCAGCCAGTGATCGCGGCCATCAAGGCGCGGGCCGCCGAACTCGGCCGCCCGATCGATGAGGACCACTACGGCGCCGGCTTCGCCTTCCGCTTCGGCCAGGTAGAGGAGCCCATCGTCACCCGATACCACGAGTTTCTGACCCAAAGACTTGGCAAGCCCGCCGACGGCTTCCTGGCTGTCGGCGACGTTGAGGACATCATGGCGCTGCTGCAGCGCTTCCGCGACGCCGGCGTGCACAAGTTCATCCTGCGGCCCATCGCCCAGGGCACCGAGGACTTCATCGACCAAACTCGTTTGTTGATTGAGCGCGTGCTGCCGGAGGTGGCGGCGTTGAACGAAGCTTGACGAGGCACTAGGGCTCCACCGGATCCTGCTCGTAGCAGCAGGTGTCATAGAAATCCCGAAGCGCTTGAATCTTCCCGTCCTCGATTTCAATCACGCCGCAGATGTGTGGCGTCATCAGGTCGCGGCCAGCGGCGTCCCAGTGGTGGTCGATGCGTTCGGTGAACACCACCGTGCGGCCTCCAGCGGTCGAGCTGGCGATGTGCAGCAGATCCGCCGAGAACGACGTCATGCCCTTGAGGATGGGGATGTCGTTGGCAAAGCCGCCCGCCGCCATGTGCGCGAAGACCGAAGCCTTGCCCTCCAGCGTTGGCAGGCCGCTGTTGGCCCAGGCAAAGCCATCTGCGCACAATGCCTCGATCTTGTCCGCCAAGTCGCCTTCCTCCATGGCCTTGAACAGGGAGAGCGCTAGGCGCTCTTTATCGTTGGCGGCGCGGTCGAGGTCGATCATCGCGTCAGTCTCCCTAGAATTTCCAAGGTGCGCCATTGTAGCTGCATTGTTGATTCACGCCGTCTCACCCTGACAGCTCGGGGCCATAGCGCCTTGCTACTCGGCGACAAGCCTGCCCGCTTCCGCACGAACCCGCTTTTCCGGATAGCAGGCGTAGAAGCCGGCGGCGATCAGGCACAGGCCGCCCGCGACCGGGCCGATCAACAGCACCCCGAGCGGTTCCGCCGCGCTTCTGCCGTAGGCCGACAGCAGAAAGCTCATCAAGGCTGCCGAGGCGGCGTGCACCCACTTGGTCATCAGGCCCTGCACGCCGTAGTACATGGCTGCACGGCCAGCCCCGGTGCGCGCCTGGTCGAGATCGATCAACTGGCCCAGGATGACCGTCGGCAGGATCATGATGCCGGCAATCGCCAGCCCCTTGAGTGCGGACAGCCCCACTATCACAGCCACGTTCAGGAAGTCATGGGCATCGCCGGCGACGCTCGGCGTGAGCAACCCGTAGGGCAGGTGGGCTATCCCCAGGATCAGGATGGAGAGCACCAGCGTCATCTTGGTGCCGATCCGGTCCACGACGTGCTGGATGAACACGAAGCCGATCAGGATTCCCGGCAGCATGCTTAAGGATAGAACCGCCGCGAACCCTTCATCCCGGCCTAGGATCACGCGGGCGAAGTAGGGTATGGCGGGCCCGCTCATGTGGATGCCCAGGGTGAATATCACCTGTGCCAACAGGTAGATGAGAAAGGGCCCGTTCTTGAGCGTTGCGGCGAGTGCTGCGCGCATGTTCATGGCGCTCCGCTGGTGGCGCAGCTCCTGTTCGCGCACTACGAACAGGGGGCACGCGCAAAACACGAACGAAATCACGCAGGAGATGACCACAACCACCTGCACTGCGGTGTTCGCATCCAAGCCAAGCTCCCGGAACAGCTTGATGCCGGCCAGCCACAGGATGCCGTAGGCCATGATCAGGGAGCCGCCGATTGCCGAGCGCAGCCTTGTGAGTTCAACCCGTTCCGCTTCGGTGTTCGCCAGTTCCGGCAGCAGTGCGTTGTAGGGCGCGACGTACACGGTGAAAAAGATGTAGTACAGGCAGAGCAGCACCGTTAAGTAAACGAACACGCCGTGGGTGCCGGGCTCTCCCGGCGGAAAGAACAGCAGCGCCGGAGTGGCGGCCATCGGCACCAGTCCAAACGCAAGGAAAATCCGGCGCCGGCCAAATCGGGAGCGCGAGCGATCCGAATAGTGGCCGACCAATGGGTCGGTCAGCGAGTCGATCAGGCCGCCGATCAGCCGCGCCAGTCCGTAGGCCGTCAGCACGCCTAGGAAAATCTCCTCGGAAACCTGGACTTGAAGCCCCGCGCCTTCCGGCGGCAGGTAAAAGTAAATGCCGATGGAAACGACGATGGTTGACGTGATCTGCCATCCGGGTGCGCCGAGCACGAACAGCACGCTGTCCCGAAGGTTCAGGTGGCCGGTTGGATACCGTTTCAGACGCCCTGCCCCCAAATCCCGTATGATAGCCGTCTTTAGATGACAGGGAGATTGCAACGATGGCAGAAGCAGAAGTTGTTGACGACACACCGGTCCACCTGCGCGGCAACGGCCGCCCCATCACCGAGGAGCGCACGCTCACGGCGCTCAAGGTAACCGGAACCATTCCCGCCGAGCTTAACGGCCGTTTCGTGCGCAATGGCGCCAACCCCTTCACCGGGACCAGCAGCCACCCGTTCTTCGGCGACGGCATGCTGCATGGCGTGCGGGTTCGCGATGGCCGCGCCGAGTGGTATCGCAACCGCTACGTGCAAACGCCCTTCATTGCCAATCCGGCAACCGACATTCTCGACCCCTCCGTGTTGATGGACATGAAGTCGTCGAAGGCGAACACCCACGTCATCGGCCATGCCGGCAAGATTCTCGCGCTTGAGGAAGGCCACTTCCCCTACGTGATCGACGGCGAACTCGAAACCTTGGGCCCGACCGACTTCGACGGCGTCCTGAACGGCGCATTCACCGCGCACCCGAAGATCTGCCCGGTCACCGGCGAGTTGCTCGCCTTCGGCTACTCGGCCATGCCACCCTACCTGCGCTACCTGCGGGTGGCGGCGGATGGCAAGCTGGTGCAGGTGGAGAACATCACGGTTGGCGGGCCGACCATGATGCATGACTTCAACATCACCCGGAACCACGTCGTGTTCATGGACCTGCCGGCGGTGTTCAACATGGAGTTGGCGATGAGCGGCGAAATGCCCATTCGCTGGGACGACAGCTACCCGGCCCGGTTGGGCGTAATGCCGCGCAACGGCACCGACGACCAGGTGACCTGGTACGACATCAACCCCTGCTACGTCTTCCACCCCATGAATTCCTATGAGGACGGGGACGCCATCGTGCTTGACGTGGCCCGCTTCAGCCACATTTGGCGTGAATCGTCCATGGACTTTCCGCCGCCGGAACTGTGGCGGTTCACCATCGACACCGGCACCGGAAAGGTGCGCGAGGAGCAGGTGGACGAACGTTTCGCCGAATTCCCCCGGGTTGCCGACAGCGTCATTGGCCTCAAGCACCGCTTCGGCTACATGATGAGCATGTCCGAGCCGGGCATTCCCGACGACCCGATGAGCGCCTCGGGCGCCATTCTGAAGTACGACCGGGAGTCAGGAGCGCGTTCAGCGATCGAGTTCGGACGGGGCCGCGTCGGCGGCGAAGCGGTGTTCGCGCCCGCGGCCGACCCGAAGAGCGAGGACGACGGCTACCTGATGACGTTCCTCTACGATGCCCACTCGGACAGCAGCCGCTTCGTCATCATGGACGCAGCCACGATGGACAACGAACCCATCGCGTCGATCGAACTGCCCCGCATTCCGAATGGCTTCCACGGCAGCTGGATTCCAGCATTGATCGCGGACTGAGACTCATCCTTTCAGGCTTCCTAGGAAGTCCAGGGTGCGTTGGTAGGCGCCGTCCTCGACGTTCATGATGGCGGCGTTGAAGTCGGTGACGCCGGCGTCTTCCAGGCGCTTGATTTCGCCGCGCAGCAGGTTCTCATCGCCGAGTATGGCGATGTCGGCCGGCCCGGCCACGCCCTCCCGGTCGAGCATGGCTCGATAGCTCGGCAACTGGCCGTAGATCACGAGGTTCTTGGCGATTTCCGCCCGGGCCTCGTCGGGCTTTGTGGTCAGGGCGATGGGATAGCCGCCAACGACTTGGGGCGCGGGCCGGCCAGCAGCGTCGGCGGCTGCGGTCAACCGCTTGACGATGTGCGCCTCCATGGTCTTTGGCCCCACCATCCAGGTGTTGGTGCCATCCGCCAGCTCCCCGGCGACCTTCAGCATCGCCGGCCTAAGGGCGGCGAGCACCACTTTGAGGCCCTCCGAGCCGGGGATGTCCAAGGCGACGCCATGCACCCGGTACTCCTCGCCATCGTAGTTGGCGGTCTCGCCCCGGACCAGTGGCATGAGCACTTCGAGGTACTCGCGCATGTGGGCGGCCCGCCGCTCATAGGAGAGGCCGAGCATGTCTTCGATCACCAGCTTGTGGGACAGGCCGATGCCCAGCGTGAAGCGCCCGGGGGCGGCCGCTTGGGTAGTGAGGGCCTGCTGGGCGATGGCCGTCGGATGTCGGGGGTAGGTGGGCGTGACCGCCGTGCCGAGGCCGATGCGCTGGGTCTCGCGGCCGATAAGGGCCAAAGTGGAGATGGCGTCGAAAGAGAAGATGTTGGCCAGCCAGACGTTGTCGAGCCCGGCCGCCTCGGCGTCCTTGGCCTTGCCGATGACGCTGTCGAGGTCGCTGCTTGTGCCGTCCGCGCCGATCATGGTGCCTATGCGCATGGGTATGCTCCCTGAATTGAAAACTAGCCGCACACCATAGGGCAATTTGGGGGAAACGCCAAAGCCGGCGTGGTTTTGCGCTTTCCGCACAACGCTGGAAGCAATGGCAGATGCGCCGCGTTTTGCGTAGTATGCGGCCTTTCAGGATCGACTTGGTCAGACTAACATGAAATGCACCAACGAGCGGCTCCGACTCGCGAATTCGGCGAAAGGACTTTGCGCAGCAGCGCTCTTGCTGGCACTGGCGATTGGCGGCTCTGTGCAAGCGCAAGTTTACGAAGTGGGCGAAGGCCACTTGTCAGTCAGTGTGCGGCAACTGGTGGAAAGCCATGGATGGTCATTGATATGGGCAACCGAGGAAGACCGCAACATCGATGTGCCTTTCACCATCACCAACAGGTCGTTGCAGGATGCGCTCATTGAGCTGCTTACGCTCTACAAGGGCAAGCTCGTGGCCGATCTCTACGCCAGCAACCGAGTGGTGGTCATCGATCTCGCCCCACCTGACACCCGCGTGTTGATGCCCGGTGAACAAAGCGCGATGGTGGGAAGCGATGCGGATGGCGGCGAGGCGCTGCCACCTGTTGATGCCCTACCCAACGATGGCTGAGCCCCCCTGACGAAAGCCCAGTTCAGCGCGCCCGATTCGGTGTGCCACTCGGCGCTCAACGAGACGGCGCTGGGTTAGCCGCAGTCGTTGCACCAAACGGTGCGAAATTCGATCGTGCCCGTGACCAGAGTGCCGCCGTCGGAAACCTCAAGGAGCATCGCATCGAGAATGACCGTCCCACCCCGCAGGCGCTGACTCAACCATTGAACCAGCGCTTGGTCTGACCATTCCGCGTTTTGGAGCGTCAATTCCATCGGGTGGTATAGGTACACATCGTTGCGGCGCACGCGGCCGACATCGACCACGCCAACGGGCGCGAGGTCTTCTTGAATGCTTCGCTCGTGGAGGCGGTCGCTGGCGTTTGGCTCCGGGAGGCCTTCCCTGGTTGCGTTCCCGCCTGCTTGAACGGCTGCCCTCAACGGCACAAACACCGTGTAGTCCAGCCATCCTTCTTCATCATCGCGACCCGCCGCCTGAACGTTCCAGCCGAGGCTTGTGCCGTACCGGCTGAAGTCAGCCGCCAGATCAATGGGCTCTCCCCGGTGATTCAAGTTTTCCAACGGCATGCGCACCTTCAGCTCCAACGCTCGGCCAGCGCCGGCTTCCTCGCTCCGCATCCCAACCCTTGTGCCGACCCACCGCATTGTCTGGATGTTGCCGTACCGGCCGAACAGCGGGTCGCCCACGAACCTACGGTAGGCGTGGTGGATGTCGGCCAACAATTGGCCTGCTTGCGGGGAATTCAAAAGGCGGAGGTAGTTGCCCTTGGCCACGTCGGGCGGCGGCGGAGGCGGGGGCGGGGGTTCCCCTGGCCAGAGTTGGTAGGCGCCCCAAGCGACGCCGGCGACGGCAATCGCCGCAGCGGTGCGGCCGGCCATTTGCCGCGCAAGCGCCACGCGGGTGATGGCGGGAATGTCGCTCGCCACCTTCAGCCATGGCAATTGGTCCCAATCGGCCCTCAGGCGCTGCTCCAAAGGCGGGCAGTCCTTGAGTGTGGGCCGATTTTCATCGCCAATGTCAATCTCTCGCTCCAAATCCCGAAGCGCTTTCTCAAGGGCGCTCTTGGCGACCTGACCCGCATAGCACACTTCCAGGGGTTGGGACCGTTGCTCATGGCGCAACTTGACCAAGACCAGTGACAACTCGCGACTCAGGCGTTGGCGGCTATCGACCAGGCCGTCCTTGATCACGCGCCCATTGACAAAAAGCGCGAACGCATGACCGGCCGGCAGCTTCTCGCACCAGAGCACATCCTTGTCGAATTTTCGATCGAAAAGGCAATCGCGGACCGCTTCGCCAAGTAGTATTCGTTGCTCCGCCGAGTCGGCTTTGCTAGCGACGGAATAGGCGCACTCCAAAGCGTTGCTGCGGCGAGCGAAGTGGCAAAGCAACTCCCTCGTCCGGTCGAGGGACATGGACGCGCGGATCAGCTCGGCGCGGTGCCACTTGATCCAAGGCGTCAAGGAGAGCGGGTTTAAGGGGACGACTTCTCGCATCACCCGTGAAGCAAAGCGAAGGCTCACAACAGCAGGTCTTCATCTCCGAACGGCTTGTCGAGAAGCCGCGGCGTAATCAGCAGCACGGTTTCCGTTCGAGAGGACCTCACCGCTTGGGCGCCGCCCAGCCAAGTGGGCAGGCGCGGAATCAACTTCGCATTGCTCTTGGATGCTCGGTTCGCCAACAACCCACCAAGCACCAAGGTCTCGCCACTGCGCAGCCGAGCGCTTTGGAAGAATTGGCTTCGCTCAACGGTGGGAAGCTGTATGGACTGCTGACCGGGAGCGCCGACAGCATCTAGGCTGATTAAGTCGCTCATCAGTATGTTGGCGTGCAGGAACACTTGCTCACCGACAATCTTTGGCACCAATGTGAGGGAGATTCCGGTTGAAACCACACCGGATTGGAGCTCTGTTTCGGTGCCGCCCGTTACGGTTGCCAAGGTGGTGACGTTGACACCGGCGAGATAGCCACGGTCGTTGAGCACTTGCAATTGGGTGGCCTGGCCGTTGAGCGCCACCACCCGAGGGCTGTTCACAACGCTGGTTTCCCCCTGCTGTGATAGCGCATGCAAAACCAGCTTGGTGTTTTCTAGGCTTCCGCCCGTAAAGGTCAAGCCAATCTGTCCGGCGTTGGCGCTTATGGCATTGGCGCCGACCTCAGCAAACGACGACTCGCCACTTAGCTGCAGGTCCGACTGATCGTACACCAAGTTCCAGTCGATGCCTGCACTGCGATCATCAGCCAAGGTGACCTGCACCAGCTGCACGTCCAACATGACCTGCCTGCCCAACCAGCGGTTGAGCGCTTCGATGTACCGCACTGCCCGTCGCACCCGCCCCGGATGACCGCGCAGCACCACGGTCGCCGTTGTGCGATCAATCACTGGCCGATGATCCTCCTCGGAGAGCAAGCCATCCAAGGTGTATTCCAAGTCTCTCCAGAAGCCGCCTTCGCTTGACAGGTCAATGATGCCTCCGCCGGTCGGCGAAGCGCGCACGCCTGAGTTGCTCCCGCCGCCGCCCCCTTGGCCGGTTCGCACGACCTCCTCCTCTTCGGTCTGCCCGGTGGTCATGGAGTAAGTGAGGTCCGCCGGCACTCGATGGATTTCCACCGTGCGGGTGGTTTCCGCCGTCCAGTACAAGGCGCCTGCCCTTTCCTCCCAACCGAAGCCGGTGGCCTCAGCTAATAGGTTTAGAAACTCGCGAAATGACCCGCCGCGATGATCGATCGTGACCTCAACGCTGCGCTCAACCAAGCTGGGGGAAAAGGCAACCGACGGTGGGTCGTCGAGTTGCTCAAGCGCCTTGCGCAAGCACAGATCGAACGGCAGGCCCGCAGTGCGCATTTCAATCGATTCCTGAAGCCAAGGCAGCTTGAAATAGGGAGCGGGACGCTCCGATATGTAGGGCGCATCGTGCGTTTCGACCAAGGATCGCGTCGGCAGTGGCCCAAATCCTTCGCGAACCAGCGCACTGGCCCGGTCGTTTTGCTGGTCAATCTGAGCGGGCAGGAGGCCGCCGCCTGCACAGGCGGAGAGCAGGGAGACAGCAGCGAGCGCCGTTGCGGCAACGCGAACTCCGCGTGCGCCACCCCCAGGAAAAACGCCTCTTCCAAAATCTCTTTCCGACGACATAAGCATGTTTCTCCAAATTGGCAATTGACCCTGCAGGTCCGACAACGTCGCTGAACTGATCGCACCCCCGTCGGAATCCCGCATGACCAAGAACGCGCAGTTAGGGATGGGGGGGTCCAGAGTGAGCAGCCAAGTCTATTGCCAATTGCGTGATTTGATCCTGTAGTTGCGACAAAGTCGATGTGCCGATCACATTCCCGTTGGAATCTCGCATGACCAAGACTATGCCATCAGTGGGCTGGTTAACAGTGGTCACGTTTTGCGGGTCATCGGGATCTGCGATGAACTGAGCATTTTGGTCGATGTTGATCACAACGGGGCCGTCAATGTGGATCTTGCCGCCAAAGCTGCCTTGGGCGTTCATGGTGGCTTGGTCGGGTTGCAGGCGTATGCCCGGCGTAACGGCCTCGGAGAGATCATCCGCTTGATTGCTGCCGACCGGCGGCGCACCGGCCGTGATGCGCGCCACCTGCTGAAGATCACCTTCAGGGTGCAGTTCGTTGGTTATGGGGTCAACTTCAGCGGCAAACACAACGGGGCGGGATTCGCGATTGAGCAGCACGTACTCGCCGCCAAGGGCGTCGCCAAGGATCCTGGTTTCAATCGTGTATCCCTCCGAACCCACTTGGTTTGGCGTTTGATCCAACACCCTGCCGAAAGGGAGCTGCGAGGCGATTAACTTGGCCTCTCCCAAGCCCCAAACGTTGAACTGCACCACCAGATCCTCAGCCTCCAGCGGATCGTCCGTATAGCCGGGAGGCGGGCCGCCCGCCATGCTGCGGTCCCAGCCGGTTAACTCGTAATCCGTGCAGCCGATGGGGTTTCCGCATTGAAAATAGCGATAGCGGTTAGGGGGCAGGAAGGGCAGGAAGCCGTCGTCAACCAGCGGCTGGGCATCAATGGTGTTGGCTTCGTGGGGCCAGAGCGACGGCCTATGCGACTCCCGCCACAGGATGGCGGCGTCGACGACGCTGCGCACATCGCTGACCGCCCCTTCCACCCGGCGGTCGGAGCGTTCGAACCTGAGCTGACTGAGGTAATGGTCGGCCACTGCCACAGCCAAAATTCCCATGAGGCCGATGACCAAGCCGACCTCCACCAACGTGTAGCCCGCCATTCGAATGCCGCTTGAGGCCGCCCCTCGAAGCTGCAAGCGGCGCGTTCGCCCCACCCCCGAATTGGAAGCGGTTGGAACCCATTCCTTGATCCTCATCAGTCCACACCTCAACAGCCGAGCAGGTGCCAATCCGAACCGTCCACTGCGAAGTCTCCATTGACGTCAAGGTCTAGCTGGCCATTGCCGTCCGCGTCGAACCGCGGATTTAAGTTGGAAGCGCACCGCTGGTCCCAAACACCATCGCCATCGCCCCGACCATCTCCATCACAATCGGGACCGTCGGCGTCGCAGTCTACACCATACTCCCTAATCCAATCCGCGTAGCGGCGGGTCCGTTCGTAGTCACGGTCGATGCGCTCCCTGAGGTTTGACGACCAAACCAGACGTTCACCCGCCGGAACGCCGTCACAAGCTTCAGCGGTTTGGGAGTTGTTGTCGTCGTCACACCAAGCCTCCAACCGACGGGCGATGACCGACGTGGGCTGGTGGTTTTCCGAAGGTGACCAAAACACGTCGAGGCGCAGCGGCACACTGTTTTGGCGCTTCGCGGTGAGGCGCACCGCACAGCTCGATCCGACCGGGTTTCGGGACGTTGGAGACCTTGATGAAGGTGGCCATGAAATTTGCCACTCAAGCCGACCTTCTCCCGCACCAGGTCTCGGCTGGCCCTCAAGGGGGTAGTCGCGGGTTACTGCGTCGGTGTCCTGCATGGGAAACGTCGGCGGAAAACCCAGCCTCTGCCTGTCTCCGACCTCGGCCCGACAATAGGTTCCCCCGTACCAGGTTCTGACGGCATGCCGTACTTCTCCCACCCGGGATTCGAGGCTAGCCGTATCGGCCAATTGGTTGGCGGTTGCTTGCCACGAGCTTCCAACCGCGACCGCCCCCACCCCAATCGCCGCGGCAACCGCCGTCACCAACGCCAATTCCCAAAGCGCCAACCCCAACTGACCGGTCGGATTCGCGGGTGGCCGCAGCATGCATCAAATTCGGTACACGACAGTCAATGACTCGGTACCGGTCTCGGCGGCGGTCACAGCGCCGGAAATGGACTCCGCCCCCTCTTCAAGGCGACGGCGCAGCGGCTCGTGCTGCGAAAGGGGAATCTCGGTGATTTGCACCATGAAGACAAAAGGATTGTTGCTGTAGTCCGGCGTCTGGCCGCTTCGGTCGATCTGACCTTCCGCTTGGTTGGCGTTGTCAATGATGTAGTTGCCCTGCCACGGATTCACAAATTGGAGCGTTAGAGTCTGGTTGGTTCTCGCGGCCTCGCGAAGCTTGCCAGGCAACAGCGTGTGTATCTGAATGGCATTTGTGAGTGGGGTATCGGGTGCGGGATTGGCACCGGCAAAGATCGGCTCATTGCCGGCCCAATTGCTTACGGCGGTGCGAATCGCGCTGACGTCAGAAACCGCGGTGGTCAAATCCTGGCTATTGCGCACCGCGTTGTACACCGCCAAGGCAGCCACCACAATGATGGCGATAATGCCAATGACGAAGGACAGTTCAATCAGCGTGACGCCGCGGCAGCGCGACAAAGCACCTGACCTGTGGCATGGCTTCGGTTCCGGCAGATCGGAAACTTCGCTTTGCCCGATGGTGTTTCCCATGGTTTTATCCTCCTACAATGAATGCAATTCAGCCGATTGCGACGAACCGGCTCCGAACCAAGTTGATTGAGCCGCTCCCTCTAAGCCGGCACCGCACCCTGCATGGCGCTGGCGGTGAGATAAACCGAACCAATCAGCAGGGCAAAGGATAGCGCCACCAACGCGAGAATGGCAACGTCCAGCGTCTGCGCTGTGACGCGAATCCTTGAAAGCGTGGCCCTACGTGAGGCCGCGCCGGTCATCATAATGGTGGTGCGCAGGCCTTGATGTTCCGCCAGCACCTTGAGCCGTGCCATATCATAGTTGCTCAAGAAGCCCACATCGAGCATTTCCGAAAGGTTGTAGCCCTCCTCAAGCCGGCGCGCGATCCTTTCAAGATACATGCGCGAGTACCTCGTGCCGTAGGTCTTGACCGTCTCAAGCGCCGTCCCCACTTCCTCGCCAGCCACCATAAGCGTACCCAGTTCCTCCAAAGAATTGGCTGCCCATAACCCTCGATACAGGCTCAGCGGCCATACCCGGTCCGCCAACCTTCTCAGCACATTGGCCCAGTTCCTGAGCGCCACGCCAAGTGTGGCGGCGGCAACGGCCAAGCCACCCAGCAGGACTTCCCACCAGTCCAGAATGAACAGGCCGACTTGGTGGGCGGCCATGGCCATGGCAGGCATCTCCAAAGTCCCGCCTTCGCTGAGGAAGCGGGGCCAGACCTCCGATGAGAAGCCAGCGTATAGCCCGAAAGATACAACCAAGTACAGCAGAGGACGGACCAGTTGAGTAACCACGCCGCGGCGGGATTCCCACTGCTCGCGCAAGCGCTCCAGCACATGGGTACCGGACTCCGCGATCTTCCCCGTGGCGTAGGTGGCCGCCACCGCAGCAACCACATCCTGACGAAAGATGCCAGTCATCGCCTCCAAAAGGGAACCGCCCTCGTCCAGTTTGCGCAGCATCCATCGGGCGATGCGGCGATCCAAGGAATTGGCCACCCGCCCGACCAAGATGAGGCATTCACTCAAGGGCACACCATCCCCCATGAGGCGAAACAGATCCTCAAGGAACGTCAACTGCTTGGACATGGAGTGCCGAAACTGCCACTTGAGGAAGGCCTCGTCCAACCGGTCAAGCACGACGGATCGCATGGCTTAGGCGCCCGCCTCGGGTTCATCGAGCGGCGCCACCAGCCGTTCGACATCCACGGGATCCAAACGCCCAGCGCGGACGTGCTCCAACGCGTGATGGTGAATGTCCCGCCAGCCACTGCCTTCCAGATGGCGGCGCCAGCCATCCCAATCGCGCTCGCGAACGAACGTCCTTGCGTCGTCATCCATCCAGACCATTTCGCCAACAAGCACCCGGTTGATGATGCCGGTGCCATCGCAGGTATCGCAGCCCGGGCCGCGAAACTGCCAGTCTCCCCCAAGGCGTCTGCTCAAGTCCGAGAACCGCCGCATGGCATGCAACTTCGTCGCCCGTGCTATATCGGGCCTCTCCTCGGATCGCTTCTCCGCCAATAGGTCATCAAGGCGCTTGCCAAGCCCGATCTTGCACTCTGGGCACAATTCGGGAACTAGGCGTTGGTTCACCAGCAGCAGCAGGAAATTGGGATCGACCAAGAGCTTGTGCTCAACGCCGAGATCTTCCATGCGCGTGGGTATGGAGAGCACGTTCGAAGCGTGCAAAGTGGTCAGCGAAAGCTTGCCCGCAGTCGCCAGGTCCTGAATTGCGCTGGCTGTTTCCGCGTCCTTGATCTCCCCCAGCACATTGATGTTTGAATCCCATCGGTTGAGGCCACCGAGCAGCGCCTTCCAGCCCCCTTTCTCGACGATGGCGTTGACCGAGACGTGGGTGACGTGCTCGAGTTCCCGCTCCACCGGCTCCTCAAGCGAGACGATCTTGCGCCTGACCCTGTCGCTGTCGGTCTGGCTGTCGAGCAGAGCGGTGAGCGATGTGCTCTTGCCGGATCCCGTGGGCCCCGAAAACACAATGACGCCGTAGGGCTTAGCGATGGCCTCCCTCAGATATCGTTGCTGGTCCAAGCTGTAGCCCAGTTCTTCCAAGGCCAAGGAGTCTGAATCGGGCTTCCAGACCCGAACGAAAATGTCGTAGCCGCGAATGTCTGGCGCTGTCGCAAACCGCAAGGCCACGGTGACGTCGTCGATGTTGGTTTGCGCGGCGGCGTTCAGCGGTTGGTTGGTCACGAATTGCCGGGCGCCGCGCTTGGCGAGGCGGTTGAACAGATAGTTGCCGATCTGATAGATCACAGCCACGGGCAGCGGACGCCCATTTGCCAAGCTGTACACTTGCATTTCGCCGTTGACTCTCAGGCGCGTCTGGCTTTGGTCGCCCCGCACCTCGAAATGGATGTCGGATGCGTTTCTGCGCAGCGATTCCCGGAGCAGGTTGCGAAAGGTCTCTTCCACTTCGGTTGGCGACAGGGCCAGATCACGGTCCATCGCTGAAGCGACCATGCTGCGCTTGGCGGGATGCACCTCGACCTCCCAGCCTTTCGCACGAAGCAGGTTCTGGACGGTTTCCACCTCAGGGCTGGCGGGTTTGTCCGTGATGATCCAGCACCCTTGCACCCCACTACTGTCCGCCGGACGAATGCGGATGCAGAGATCATCGCCGCCAATGCGATTGATCCACTTTTGCAGATCGCGGTGTCGGTCGCCCAGCGGCTGAACGCCTTGATACTTGAGATCCTCAGGGGTCAGGATGGGATGCACGCCCAGTTCACGGGCTACCCGTCTGATGTAGTCCTCTTCGTCCGCTTCAACGCCGTCCGCCGTAGCGGCGCTCAGCTTATCGACCAGCCCACGACCCCACGCCATGAAGCGGTCAGGGAGGCGCTTTGGTGTTGCGCCTTGGCTGTCTTGCAGGTCGGTCAGCGGACTTTCAGCCACCTTGGCAAGCCTCGGCGCGGTGGGTTGGCCTAGAAATTGGCTGGAACCGAAACACGGGTTTCGGATAGGCGTTGGTCATCTACATCGACGCCGCGCCGGGATCTCGGCTTGCAGGCAGCGCTTGGTAGGCAAAGGTTCGGCTGCGGCCACCGCAGCGCAAGGTGGCGCTGCCACCTGTGACGCTGACTTCCGCAAGGCGGCAGCCGCTGTTGCCGATCTCACTGCCGACCGCCACCTCATGCATCTGCCCGGCGATGCTGACGTAGGCCTGCCCTTCCTGCGCCTGCTGGCCTAGCCAGTTCAACTCCGCATTGTCCAAGCAATTGCAAGTGGCTGGCCCTGGGTTGATGCCCACTACGCGCTCATATTGCGGCATGAGCTCTGGGGAACCGCGCAGCAGCACTCGCACCTCGGAGTTCAGCTGCAGCAGTTCCTTGACTTTCGTCAACTGCTGGTAGGTGTTCTCCAGTTCGGAAAGCTGCACGCCTTCAGCTTCCCGCACCTCGTGGTTAAGCTCAGCGAGCGCCTTCCGGCGCCTCAGCCGGTCTGCCTCTAGCACGTCCTGGATCTTCTCCGGCAACGGCGGCAACACTGCCGATTCCCCCTCCTGACCCTCTTGGGCCACAGCGCCAACGCTTACGGAAAGCCCAACAGAGAAAGCCAATAAGGCCAGGATGCGAGACGAGCACTTGAGCGCGCCACTCAGGCATTGCCGCAGTCTAGCCCGCCGATCCGAGCTGAGCCTGTGAGATGCCCACGAACCCACCACGCCATTTCCGAACCCGAGCCTCCCGGCCGATCGAATTCCGATCTTGTCCATTGCGCGTTTCACCAATCCCAAGGCTTATTTCCAATGACCAATTACAAGCTAACAGTGTTGCCCAAACTCGTCAACGCCAACGCGCCAACACCGTACTTTCTCAACACCGTCGGGTCTCAACAATAACGCCTCGCGGGCATTTGCCTTCATAATCGCACCCTTTTTGAAGGGGCTTTTGGGAAGCGCTTATGTCACAAATCGAGAACGACAGGGAAACCATTGCCATCCTCGGCGGCACGGGGGACCTCGGCACCGGCCTCGCCATTCGCTGGTCGAAGGCCGGTTATCGGATCATCATCGGTTCGCGGACGCTGCCGAAGGCCGAGCGGGCGGTGGCCAACCTGCATGCCATCAGCCCGGACACGCCCGCGGTGCCCATGGAGAACGCCGATGCGGCGGCGGCCGGTGACATCGTGGTGCTCACCGTGCCGGCCGAGCATCAGCTCTCAACCCTGGCCGGGGTCAAGGCCGCACTGGCAGGCAAGATTCTCATCGACGTCACCGTGCCCCTGGTGCCACCCAAGGTGGGCACCGTGCAGTTGCCCTCGGAAGGTAGTGCCGGCAAGCGGGCCCAGGACCTGCTCGGCGACGAGGTCATGGTGGTCACTGCCTATCAGAACGTCGCTGCCCATCTGCTGCAGGAAGACGTGCGAATCGAATGCGACGTGCTCATTGCCGGCAACAAGAAGGCGGCTCGGGACAAGGTGATGCAGCTCACCGAGGAAGCGGGCATGACCGGCTGGCATGCTGGGCCGATCGAGAATTCAGCAGCCGCCGAGGCGCTCACTTCCATTCTCATCCAAATCAATCGCCGCCACGACATCTCCCACTCCGGCATCAAGATCGTCGGCCAGTCCGACCACTGATGGCCACCGCCCTGCACTTGACGCCGCTCGGCACCTCGGACAGCCACTCATGACCGCTGCACTGCATTTGGCGCCGGTTCCGGGTCTGCCCATGATCCAAGCCGGCGACGATTTGGCGGTGCTGGTGGCGAATGCCGTGGACCGGGCCGGCCTCAAGCTCGAAGGCGGCGACGTGGTTTGCGTCGCTCAAAAGATTGTGTCCAAGGCGGAAGGGCGGCAAGTCGATCTCGATGACGTGAATCCTTCAGCACAGGCCATCAGCCTTGGCGCTGAAACGGACAAGGATCCACGCTTGGTCCAGCTTATTCTCGACGAATCAACCGAGGTGCTGCGCCAACGCCCGGGCATTTTGATCGTCCGCCACCGGCTGGGGCTGGTGTGCGCCAACGCCGGCATCGACCAGTCAAACATCGATCATGGCGGCGGTGAGCAGGCGCTGCTGCTGCCGGTCGATCCAGACCGCTCGGCGGCGGCGCTGCGCAGCCGCTTGGCCGAGCTGACCGGCGTGAATGCGGGCGTGCTCATCACGGACAGCCACAATCGGCCCTGGCGCTTGGGCACCGTGGGCGTGGCCATTGGCGCGGCGGGCATCGAGGTGCTCGACGATCATCGCGGCGGCGCAGACCTCTTTGGGCGCGAGCTCAAGGTCACGCTCATCAATCGGGCCGACGCCATCGCCGCGGCCGCCACCTTGCTGATGGGCGAGACCACCGAACGCGTTCCGCTCGTGCTGGCCAAGGGCCTCCCAACGCAATGCAGCCGGGAGACGGCCAGCAAGATCGTGCGCCCGCTTGATGAGGATCTGTTCCGCTGATGCACTATGTCGCGCTCACCGGCGGCATCGGCGGCGCCAAGCTGGCGTTGGGGCTGGCCCGGATCCTAGCTGCGGACGAGATCGCCTTTGTCGTCAACACGGGTGACGACTTCGAGCACCTCGGCCTGCACATCTCGCCGGACATGGACACGCTCACCTACACGCTGGCGGGATTGAGCAACCCGGAAGCCGGTTGGGGGCGCAAGGACGAGAGCTGGCAATTCATGGCCGCCTTGGGTGAGCTGGGCGGGGAAACTTGGTTCCGGCTCGGCGACCGGGACTTGGCGCTGCACGTCACGCGCACCGGGATGCTTAAGGAAGGCGCCACCCTCACCCAAGCCACCCGGCGCATCGCCGCCAGCCTCGGCGTTCGGCAACCCATCATTCCGATGAGCGATGATCCGGTGCGCACCCAGGTCCATACCGCCAGCGGTCCCATGGCGTTTCAGCACTACTTCGTGCGCGACCGCTGCGAGCCCGCAGTGACCGGCTTCGAGTTCGCCGGCGCTGAGGACGCCGTGCCCAGCCCGGAATTGGCCACTCACCTCGATGGCTGCGACGGCATCATCATCTGCCCCTCCAACCCCTTCGTCTCCGTCGATCCCATACTCGCGGTGCCGGGACTTAAGGAAGCCTTGAAAGCCAGCGGCGCCCCCTTGGTGGCGGTCTCGCCAATCGTCGGCGGGGCCGCCATCAAGGGGCCGACCGCCAAGATGATGGGCGAGCTCGGGGTGCCCGCCACCGCCGACCAAGTGGCCGAACACTACGCCGGCTTCCTCGACGGCTTCATTCTTGACCAACAGGACGCCGCCTTGGACGGCACCTTGGCCATGCCGACCCGGGTGGCGCAATCCCTGATGGTGACGCTTGAGGACCGGGAGCGCTTGGCGGCGGAGGCCCTTGATTTCATCAAGGCCTTGGGCAAAGGGGCTAGCTGATGTGGGCCATTGTTCCCATCAAGCGCTTCGACCAAGCGAAAAAGCGCTTGGCCAGCGTCCTGAGCGCCCCGGAACGGAAGGCGCTCATGCTGGCAATGGCGCGGGACGTGCTCTCAGCCCTGTCCCGCTGCCAGCAGCTCTACGGCATCCTGCTGGTTTCCCGCGCCCCGGAGGCCAACGCTTTGGCGGAGGCCTTTGGACTCCGCCAGTTTGCCGAGAGTGCCGAAGCCAACCTGCCCCAAGCGCTGAACCAAGCCCGGGACCATGCGGTGGCGGAACTCGGCGCCCGCAGCATCTTCATCGTGCATGCCGACGCCCCGCTGATCGATCCCACCGAAACCGATGGCATAATCGCCGCGCATCAAGGCGTCACGCTGCTGCCGGACGCGGAGCGAATCGGCACCAATGGCATGATCTGCACCCCGCCGGACGCGATCCCCTTTGTCTTTGACGGCAAGAGCTTCAACGCCCACGCCGAACACGCCCGGCGGGCGGGGTTGGGGCTGCAAGTGGCAGACGGCTCCGGCCTCGCCTTGGACATCGACACGCCGGCTGACCTGCTTCAGTTGCTGCGTCAAGGCCCGAGCAGCCAGACCGGCATTTACCTGCAAAAATCGGGTATAGCCGAACGGCTCGCAGGTGTTGATAATGAAGCGCCCTAGAAGCCGGGCGCACAACCAAGCGCCAAGGACTTGAAATGGCCAGCTCCGAACAAGCCCTCGACAAGGCCCGCCAAGGCAGTCGGCTAACCGACGCCGAGGCCTTGCGGCTGGCCGCCTGGCAGGACACCCGAGCGCTCGCGGAAGTCGCTGCAACGCTGCGCGACGAGGGCTTTCGCAATGTCGTCACCTATTCGCGCAAGGTTTTCATTCCCCTCACCCACCTGTGCAGGGATGTCTGCCACTACTGCACCTTCGCCCAAGTGCCACGGCGGGTGAAGGCGCCCTACATGACCATCGACGAAGTGCTCGACACCGCCCGCCACGGCGCGGCGATGGGCTGCAAGGAAGCCCTGTTCACCTTGGGCGAGAAGCCGGAACTGCGCTACAAGGCGGCTCGCGAGGGGCTGGCTGCCCTCGGCTTCGACTCCACCTTGAGCTACCTGCGCCACGCGGCCGAGGCCGTGCATCGGGAAACTGGCCTGCTGCCCCATTTGAATCCCGGCAACATGACGCCGGACGAGTTGGCGCACATGCGCTCCGTATCGCCGTCGATGGGCATCATGCTGGAGTCGGCGGCGGACCGGCTCTCCGAGAAGGGCATGCCGCACTACGGCTCGCCAGACAAGGTGCCCGCCGTGCGGCTGCAAACCCTGGAGGATGCCGGTCGGGCGAAGATTCCCTTTACCACCGGCATTCTGATCGGCATCGGCGAGACGCGCTTGGAGCGCATCGAATCCCTGCTCGCCATCCGCGCCGTGCAGGACCGGCACGGCCACATCCAGGAGATCATCGTCCAGAACTTCCGTGCCAAGCCGGAAACCAAGATGGCGCAGGCGCCGGAGCCGGACCTGAACGAGCTGCTCTGGACCATCGCCATGGCGCGGCTGATTTTCGGCCCGGCCATGAGCGTCCAGGCGCCGCCCAACCTGAGCCCCGGCGTGCTGCCGCAAATTGTCGATGCGGGCATCAACGACTGGGGCGGCGTCTCGCCGCTGACCCCGGACTTCGTGAATCCCGAAGCGCCATGGCCGCACTTGGACGAACTGGCCCGGGAAACCGCCGCGGCGGGCAAGCAACTGCATGAGCGGGCGACCATCTATCCGGCTTACGCGCAGGATGTTGAAACCTGGGTTGCCCCGGAACTGCGCCAAGCGGTGCTCGACTTAGTGGACGCGGATGGCTTTCCGCGCACCGACGGCTGGTCGCCGGGGGAGCAGCTTGACCCGCCCGAAGCGGAGCTCGCCGCCATCAGCGCCACGCCGGGTCGGATGGCCAGCGATGTCGCCGCCATCTTGGCCAAGGCAGTCGCCGCCCAAGGGCTTACGGAAGCGGAGATCGTGCGGCTGTTTCAGGCGCGGGACGACGATTTCGCCGCCGTGGCGCAAGCCGCTGACCGCCTGCGCGCCGAGGTCAACGGCGACACCGTGAGCTTCGTCGTCAACCGCAACATCAACTACACCAACATCTGCTACTTCAAATGCCAGTTCTGCGCTTTCTCCAAGGGCAAGCTGTCGGAAAACCTGCGCGGCCGGCCCTACGACCTTTCCCACGAGGAGATTCAACGGCGCACCGAGGAGGCCTGGAGCCGGGGCGGCACGGAAGTGTGCATGCAGGGTGGCATCCATCCCGAATACACCGGTGAGACCTACATCGGCATTCTCCACGCGGTGCAGGCGGCGGTGCCGGACATGCACATCCATGCCTTTTCACCTTTGGAGGTTTGGCAGGGCGCCGCCACCCTGAGCTTGGACCTGCCGACCTACTTGCAACGGCTTAAATCGGCAGGCCTCGGCACCTTGCCGGGCACCGCGGCGGAGATTCTCGACGATGAGGTCCGCGCCGTCATCTGCCCGGACAAGATCAACACCGCCCAGTGGCTGGAGGTGATGGAGGCTGCCCACGGCGTGGGGTTCAGGACCACGGCCACCATCATGTACGGCCATGCCGAAGGGCCGCAGCACTGGGCGCGGCACCTGATCCGGGTGCGCGACCTGCAGGCCAAAACCGGCGGCTTCACCGAGTTCGTGCCCCTGCCCTTCGTCCACATGGAGGCGCCGATGTACCTGAAGGGCCGGGCCCGAAAGGGCCCCACGTTCCGCGAGGCCGTGCTGATGCACGCCGTCGCCCGCCTGGCCCTGCACCCGCACATCACCAACATCCAGGCCAGTTGGGTGAAAATGGGTCACAAGGGCGTTATCGCCTGCCTTAACGCCGGCTGCAACGACTTGGGCGGCACGCTGATGAACGAAAGCATCAGCCGCGCCGCAGGCACCACCCACGGGCAGGAAACCTCGCCCCAGCAAATGGTGGCCATGATCGAAGCTGCAGGCCGCAAGCCGCGCCAGCGCACCACCCTCTACGGCGAAGTCAACGAGGAACGCATCGAGGCGGGGCGCCGGGCGGGAGAGCTTGCCGAGATCATCAACACGCCTGCCCGCAAGTACGAACGCAAGCGCAAAGCGCCCCTGCTGCGTCCAGGACTGATCGAATCCGTGGAAGTGACTTAGGCGCTTGCAAGCCGCAGCGCGCCTGTGCACTACGTGGCCGGCCGATCAACCCAGCAGTTCGTTGGCTCGGTCGATCAGTGAGGTCATCGACAGCGCGGTTTCCTCCCAAGTCGGATCGACGCGCTTGCCGCGCCGGTGCAGGCTGAGGTTAAAGCCGGTGATGATGGCGAACTTGTAGGCGGCCAGCGCCCGGAACCAATTGACGTCGGGGACGGCTTGGCCGCAGGCGGCGCTGTAGAGGTCAATCAGCGTGAGCGGGTCCAAGAACATGGGCGCGGCGCCCCGCTGGCCGGACCAGGCTTCCCGGTCGCTGAAGGTGGCGATCCAGCCTAAGTCATTGAGGGTGGCGCCAATGCCGGTGAGCTCCCAGTCAATGACGGCCAGCAGCCGGGGGCTGGCCGTGGCGCAGAACAGGTTGGCGATCTGGAAGTCGCCGTGAAAGATGCCCACCGGCGCATCGTCGGGAATCCGATCCAGCAGCTTTTGGCGCACGATGGGCGCATCCCTGAGGCACTCAGGGTCGGCGGCCCGCTCATAGAATCGATCCCAGCGCTGCACGTCTTCGACAAACGGCACCGGTTCGCCTAGGTATGGGGTCTCCCGTGCGGGCACTCGATGGATGCCAGCCAACGCCCCCATGACTTGAGTGCCCAGGTCCAATAGCTGGCTGTCCGTCAGCGCCGCCCCCCAGTCCTCCGGACCAATGCGCAGCACATCCCCTTCAAGCCAGGGCACGACGAAGTAGGGGCAGCCGAACCACTGCAAATCGTCGCCCGACCACTGCACCGAGCAATGGGGCACATCGGTGCCGTCCAAGGCGTTGAGCACGGCGACCTGCCGCAGCACGTCGGCGGTGCCGCGCCAGTTGACGTTGGGCGGCGGCAGGCGGATGAACCAGGACTCGACGGCATTCCCCTGTTCCACCCGGAAGCCGTAGGCGAAGCCAGCGTGTCCGGGCATGGTCACCACATCGAACACCCGGGCGCCTGCCCCGTACTTGTCTTCGCAAAACGGCCCGAGGCGCTTGCGCAGCTCATCGAGCTCCATCGGCCGGCGTCCCGCTACACAGGGGCGGGGTCGGGGAATTGCTCACGCAGCACCCGCTTCAAGATCTTGCCGCTGGGGTTGCGCGGGATTTCCGCCACGAAGGCCGCCTTCTTGGGCAGCTTGAACCCGGCCAGCTTGCCTTGGCAGTAGTTGAGCACATCGGCTTCGCTCAGGGCCTCGGACTTCGAGACCACGATGGCCAAGGGGCTTTCGCCCCACTTTTCGCTGGCCATGCCGATCACCGCCGCCTCAATGATGTCCGGGTGGGTCATCAACACCTCTTCGATTTCCGCCGGATAGACGTTCTCGCCGCCGGAAATGATCATGTCCTTGATGCGATCCTGAATGAAGACGTAGCCGTCCTCGTCCATGGTGGCCACATCGCCGGTGTACAGCCAGCCGTCGACGATGGTCTCGGCGGTGGCGTCGGGCCGGTTCCAGTATTCGCGCATGATGTGGAGGCCGGCCACGATCACCTCGCCGGAAACGCCGGGGGGACAGTCTGCCCCATTTTCATCCACTACCCGAACGGAGGTGTGGAAAAAGGCCTGGCCCGTCGATGCAGGTTTGACAAGGGAGGTCTCGGCGTCCATCAGGCAGGCCGGGCCGCAGCATTCGGTGAGGCCATAGACCTGGCGCACGTCAACGCCCAACTCCGCGTATTGCTGAATGAGCGCCACTGGCACGGGTGCTGCGCCGGTCATCAGCCAGCGCAGGGAGGAGGAGTCGAAGCGCTGGTAGTTGGGCACCTGCAGCATGAAGTTCATCATGGCCGGCACCACCAGCCCGGAGTTGATCTTCTCCCGCTCGATCAACTGCCAGGCCAGCGTCGGGTCGAAGGCGCGCATGACGATCGAGGCCGCGCCGGCATAGACGTTGACCGCCAGCGGCGTGAGGGCGCCGACATGGAACATGGGCAGCGCCGCCAAATAGCGCTCCCGTTCCCGGTAGTGGACGTTGGCGGCGATCGTGAGGATGCCCCAGATGGCGGTGTTGTGGGTGTGGACCACCCCCTTTGGCAGGCCAGTGGTGCCGGAGGTGTACATGATGTAGAGCATGTCGTCGTCCGCGCCGCCGACTTCGGGCTCCGCATCGCTGGCGGCATCCCGGAAGGCTTCGTAGCTTTCGGCGAAGTATGCGGTCTCCTGCTCGCCTTCCACCTGCAGCCATTGGCCGATGTCGGTCTTCTCACCCCGGCTGTGCAACTCCGCCACGGTGTCGATGAACTCCTCGCCGTAGATCAGGCGCTTGGTGCCGCTGTCCTTCAGGATGAACTCCAACTCATCCGCCACCAGCCGCCAGTTCAGCGGCACGATGACCGCGCCGATCTTGGCCAGCGCGAAGTAGGATTCCATGAACTCCGCGCTGTTCATCACCAACAGGCCAACACGCTCCTCCTTTTGAATGCCCGCCGCCACAAAGGCGTTGGCGATCTGGTTGCAGCGCCGATTGAGTTCGTCGTAGTTCAGCCGCAGCCCGGAGTGGCTATCGACGTAGGCGTCGTGGCGGGGCGACATAAAGGCCCGTTTCGTCAGGAAGAGTCCGAGGTTGTTTTGCATGAGCGGTCCGTGGTCCTAGAGGGTTGGTCAGCGGTTGGTTGATGCCCGCTCATCGGCCTTCTGGGCCGGGAGCGGGTCAGCGAATGGGAGCCCTCAGCTCGCCCCAGCGCGGTGCGCCGCCGATAACGAAGCAACGTCCGGCCAGCCGGGGGGCTGTCTCCACTTGTTGAATGAAAGCATTAGTGGAATGGGCTTTGCTGTCAAGAGAGCCTTCGGCTCGATCCCCGCCTCGCAGGGCTATTCAAAAGTCCTGACGGCGGTTGGCTGAGGTTTCCGGTTGGTTTT